>NZ_JBEPDU010000033.1:0-84951 GCF_040300525.1 Saccharopolyspora sp. NPDC000359
GTCGGGGGCATAAAAGAACACTAACCAAAACAGTCCGCTGTTGAGTTCTCAAAGAACACACCCACACCATCACCCACAACCCTCACAGGGCCGCGCAGCTCCGGGGAGCATTTCCTCTGTTCGCTTTCGTGATTCCCACTCTAGCAGGCCCGAATTCCCGGCGATTCAGGGGGGTCACTCGGTGACCCACACCCAATTCGTTATCTCCCGGAGATCCCGAACCCATCTAAAGTTGTCAACCACGAAGCAAATCGCATTTTCAAAGTCTTGCCGTTCGAGGCCAGGCCACCCTACCACTCATTCGTGGAAGCTTGGTTTCGACCCCGTGTCCCGCTCGTTCCGGTTTTCCCGGCCCGTGTCGCGCTGACCTGGACAACTTTACACACCCTCGAACACCCCCTGAACACCACCCCCCACTAACGACAAAACCCCAGGTGGAACCGGGTGCACCGGCCCCTCCCGGGGTTCTGCTGCCGAAAGGTCAGGAACGCGCGGCCTTCTCCTGGAGGGCGGCGTCCTTGTCCAGGACCATGCTCTCCAGGTCCGCCTGGAACTTCGCCATCCCCGCGCGCAGGCGGGCGCCGAGGTCACCGGAGTCCGCGGCCAGGGTGCGGACCGCGAGCAGCCCGGCGTTGCGGGCTCCGCCGACCGACACCGTCGCCACCGGGACCCCGGCGGGCATCTGCACGATCGACAGCAGGGAGTCCATGCCGTCTAGGTGCTTCAGCGGCACTGGGACACCGATCACCGGCAGCACCGTGGCCGAGGCGACCATGCCCGGCAGGTGGGCCGCCCCGCCCGCGCCGGCGATGATCACGCGGATGCCGCGGTCGGCGGCGGTCCGGGCGTAGTCCAGCATCCGCTGCGGGGTGCGGTGCGCCGAGTAGACGCCGACCTCGAAGGGCACCTCGAACTCGGTGAGCGCGTCCCCGGCCGCGCTCATCACCGGCCAGTCCGAGTCGCTGCCCATGATCACGCCGACCAGCGGGTTCTCGCCTGCCACGGTCAGACCTCCCTCGCTTCAGTGAATCTCGTGGCCGTCCGGCCACTCGGCGTGCGACAGCCAGTGCGCCGCCAGCCTCGCCTGCTCCCGCACCTCGTCCATGCGGTCGCCGAGGACGGTGATGTGGCCGAGCTTGCGGCCCGGCCGTTCGCTCTTGCCGTAGAGGTGCACCTTCGCGTGCGGGTAACGGGCGAAGAGGTGGTGCAGCCGCTCGTCCACGGTCATCTTCAGCTCGGTCGGCGAACCGAGGAGGTTCGTCATGACCACCGCGGGCGCGGTCAGCTCGGTGGCGCCCAGCGGGTAGTCCAGGACCGCGCGCAGGTGCTGCTCGAACTGCGAGGTCCGCGCGCCTTCGATGGTCCAGTGCCCGGAGTTGTGCGGGCGCATCGCCAGCTCGTTGACCACCAGGCCCTCGTCGGTCTCGAACAGCTCGACCGCGAGCACGCCGGTGACGCCGAGCGATTCAGCGACCTCGAGCGCGAGCTGCTGGGCCTGCTCGACCAGTTCCGGGGTGGTGTCCGGCGCCGGGGCCAGGACCTCGACGCAGATGCCGTCCTCCTGCACCGTCTCGACCAGCGGCCAGACCGCGCCCTGCCCGAACGGCGAGCGGGCGACCAGCGCGGCGAGCTCCCGGCGCAGCGGCACGCGCTGTTCGACGAGCAGCGACGCACCGCCCTCAAGCAGTTCAGCGACCGTGCCCCGGGCACCGTCCGGGGTGTTGAGCATCCAGACGCCGCGGCCGTCGTAGCCGCCGCGGGCGGTCTTGAGCACGCAGGGCCAGCCGTGCTCGGCACCGAACTCGAGGACGTCGGCGACCTCGGTGACCTCCGCGAACGGCGGGACCGGCAGCCCGAGCTCGGCGAGCTTGCGGCGCATCACGAGCTTGTCCTGGGCGTGCAGCAGCGCGTCCGCGCCGGGCTGGACGGACACCCCGGCCGCGGCCAGGGCCCGCAGGTGCTCGCCGGGGACGTGCTCGTGGTCGAAGGTGATCACGTCACAGCCCTGCGCGAAGTTCTTCAGCGCTTCGAGGTCGGTGTGGTGGCCGATCTCGACGTTCGGCGCGACGAGCGCCGCGGAGTCGTCCGCCGAGGTGGCCAGCACCTTCAGCGACTGCCCCAGTGGGATCGCGGCCTGGTGGGTCATGCGCGCCAGCTGACCGCCGCCGATCATGCCGACAACTGGGGTTCCGGTCCGGTGGTCCACGCGGCCAGCGTAAAGCGGCGCAGGCCGCGCACCTGCGCCGGGACCGCCCAACGCGACCCGGGTCACTCCCGGGTCCGCAGCGAGGCCAGCAGGTCGCAGGCGGCGTCGTGGTCGGCGGGCAGCGGTTCCTGCTGGATCCGCACCCTCCGGCAGGCGTGCAGCGCCGGGTCCGCCGCCAGCCGGTGCTCGATCATGCAGCGCGCGTGCAGGCAGCGGGCGGACAGCTGCGGGGTGCGGCGGGCCAGCACCGCCGCGGTGGCCGACCGGACCAGCGACACCGTCTCGCCCGCGTCGAACGCCGTCCGCAGGACGTCCGCGAGCAGGACCATGGCCATCATCCGCGGGTACCCGTCGGCCGGGGACTCCAGCGAGATCGTCAGCAGCGCGTAGTCCTCGCCCGCCGACCGGCCCTCCGCCTGGGCCGCCCGGTACACCTCGTGCAGCCGGGTGCGCAGGTAGCCCGCCGTGGTCAGGCCGGTCAGCGGGTCCTCGACCTCGCGACCGACGGACAGCCGGGCGATCACGTCCGCCCAGCCCAGCGCGGTGGCGCGCACCAGCGGCGTGGGCACGGCGTCCGGGTCGGCGGACACGAGCCCGTCGTGGGCACCGCTGGCGACCGCGTGCAGCGCGGCCAGGTCCTGCAGCGTCCCGGCCAGGCCGACCCCGGCTTCGGCGCGGGCCGCACCGAGCTCGGCCAGCGGGGCCGCCAGGTCGTGGTCCGCGACCACCGCCGCGCACACCACGTCCACCGCGTCCGCCGCCCAGTCGCTCGGAAAGGGCCACCCAGCTGCGAGGCTGGCGGTCCGCCAGCGCGAGCGCAGGGCCCGTTGGCGACCCCGCGCGATCGTCGCATCACACTTGAGCGGCCACTCCCTCATCCTCAACGCCCCTCCTTCGACTCGCTGTCATCGGGACGCCGCGGGGAGTCGCCCATGACGGTGCAAGGGATGGCGTCATCAATAGGATCTAGATCACAATCATCGGAGCAGCGTCATGGTCGGCACCGGCCGTGACTCCCTAGGTCAGCAGATCTGGAAGTCCCCCGCGGGGAGGAAGGTGCGGCGTGGCGACTATTCCGTCGGAAGTCCAGGGCCCCAGCGACGGGGAGCTGCTGGAGGCGGTTCGCAGCGGGTCGTCGGCCGCCTACGCCCAGCTCTACGAACGGCACGTCGGTGCCGCCTACAACATGGCTCGCCAGGTCGCGAGGTCCACCGCCGAGGCCGACGACCTGGTGTCCGAGGCGTTCGCCAAGGTGCTCGACACGCTGCGCGACGGGCGCGGCCCGACCACCGCCTTCCGCGCGTACCTGCTGACCGCGCTGCGGCACACCGCCTACGACCGCACCCGCCGCGAGCGCAAGGTGCAGCTCGCCGACGACGTCGCGGAGGTCTCCGGTGCGGACGTCAGCGTGCCGTTCACCGACACCGCCGTTGCCGGGCTGGAGCGCACCCTCGCCGCGCAGGCGTTCGCGCGGTTGCCCGAGCGCTGGCAAACCGTGCTCTGGCACGTCGAGGTGGAGGGGCAGACCCCGGCCCAGGTTGCGCCGCTGCTCGGGTTGACGCCGAACGGCGTGTCCGCGCTCGCCTACCGCGCCCGGGAGGGCTTGCGGCAGGCGTACCTGCAGGTGCACCTCGGGCAGCTGGACGACGCCGAGTCCGGGGTCGAGCACTGCCGGGCGACGGTGGACCGGCTCGGCGCGTGGACCCGGCGCGGCCTGTCCAAGCGGGAGACCGCCCAGGTCGAGTCGCACCTCGACGGGTGCGACCGGTGCCGGGCGCTGGCCGCGGAGCTCGCGGACGTCAACGGTGCGCTCCGGGTCATCATCGCGCCGCTGGTGCTGGGCACCGCCGTCACCGGCTACCTGGCCGCTTCGTCGTCCGGTGGGGCTTCGGCCGCGGCGTTGGCCGCGGGCAGCGCGTCCGGTGCGGCGGGGGCGGCGAACGCCGCCAGCTCCGGGCCGCGCCAGGCGGTCACCGCCGGGGCGGCGACGGCGGTGCTGGCCACCGCGATCGCGATCGCCATGACATCGGCGACCGACCAGGCCGTGCCGCTGGCCGCCGCACCACCACCGCCGCCCGTCGTGCAGCCGACGGACCCGCCGCCGCCCCCGGCGCCCCTGCCGCCACAGCCGCAGCGGCCGCCGCAGGTGCCGAGCCCGACCCCGACGCCCCCGGTTCCACCGCCGGAACCGCCGGGTCCTGCCCCGCAACCCCCACCACCGACGACGACGCCGGTGCTCAACGCCTCCGGTCCCGGCGAACCGCTCCAGCTGGTCGCCGGTGGAGACCCGGTCGACCTGCCGATCACGGTGAGCAACAGCGGTTCCGGCGAATCGGAGCCGGTCACCACGACGCTGGAACTGCCGTCGGGGGTGTCCGCGCAGCTCCCGGGCGCGATGTCGGCCGGGCCCGCGTCGACGGTGCCGCAGGGCAGGTCGCTGGTGCTGGCGCAGCCGCCCGGCGCACCCTCGGTGAGCTGCCAGAACCGGTCGAGCACCATCGGCTGCACCACCGACCGCGGGCTTCGGCCCGGCGAGTCGTTCACCTTCGGCTTCACGGTGCGCGCCACCGAGTCGTCCAAGGGCGGTGAGATCACCGCCAGCATCTCCGCGGGCGCGGAGGTCGAGCTGCACCTGGACGCGGTGCCCGTGGTGGTCCGGCCGCCTGCGCCGGTGGACGAGGTCGACCTGCTGGCCTGGGGCTGGTCGCACGCGCCTTGGCAGCAGAGCAAGGTCACCATGCTGGTCCGCAACACCGGGACCAGCACCGGTCCTGCGGAAGCGGTCGCCGAGGTGCCCGAGGGCGTGCGGGTGGAGAAGCTGGCACCGCAGTGCGAGGTCGAGTCCGACCAGCGCCGGGTGCGGTGCGCGGAGGAGCTCGCGCCCGGCGGCAGGTTCACCGGTGCGGTGTGGTTGGCCGTGGTGCCGGGCTTCCCGCAGGCCGGGCCCCCGCAGCTCGGGGACCTGATCTCGCGGGACGTGCAGGTTCCGGTGACCGCGCGGCTCGGTTCGTCCAGCGAGGAAGCCCTGGTGTCGGTGCAGCTGTGGTTCCCGGTGCCCGCTCCGCCGCCGGAACCGCCGGAGTGCCCGTGGTGGCCGCCGGGCTGGGGTCACCGACCGCCGTGGTTGCCGATCTCGGCACAGCACCCGTGGTGGCCGCCGCACTGCTGGTGGCCGGAGCCGTGGCGGCCGCCGACGGCGTCCAGCTCGGAGCCGACCACCGCACCGCCGACGAGCACGACACTGCCGACCACGGAACCGCCGACCACCACGGAGCCGCCCACCACTGCGCCGCCGACCACGAGCGTGCCGCCCGAACCGGCGCCGCCGGGCACGACGGCGCCGCCCGCGAGCACCGCGCCGCCGTCCAGCTCGGCGCCCCCGACCAGCAGCGGGCCGCCGTCGACGAACTCCGCGCGCCCGGGAGGGGGACCGCAGCCCAGGTGAATCGGATGTCCGGTTCCCGCCGCCGCCATCGCCCAGACGGCGCAACTACGTAGACTCGGGGCGTGTCCGTCGTCGATTCGGTGCCCGCGCGCATCCCGCAGCGGTACCGGAAGCTCGCGATCCGCCACCGCGAGCTGCTGAAGTTCGGCATCGTCGGCGCCATCACGTTCCTCATCGACACCGGCATCTTCTACGCGCTGAAGCTGACCGTGCTGTCGCACAAGCCGGTGACCTCGAAGATCATCGCGGTGCTGGTCGCGACGCTGGTGTCCTACGTGCTCAACCGGGAGTGGTCGTTCCGCACCAGGGGCGGGCGGCAGCGGCACTCCGAGGCGACGCTGTACTTCGCGATCAGCGGGATCGGGGTCGGGTTGTACTCGGCGCCGCTGTGGGTCTCCCGCTACCTGCTGCACCTGCAGACCCCGTACACCAGCCGGTTCGTGGAGGAGATCGCCGACTTCACCGCCGCGCAGGTCGTCGGGCTGCTGCTGGGCATGGCGTTCCGCTGGTGGGCGTTCCGCAAGTGGGTCTTCCCCACCGACCGCGCGGGCCAGGACGAGCCGGGGCGGGCGCACGTCCGGACCAGCTGATCAGCGCGGTGTGGACTCGGACTTCCAGGGCAGGCCGAGGACGTCGTCGGCCCGGGCGACCGGGAGGAAGACCTCGAACATCGCGGGTCGTGCCTGGCTGAGCTCGAGGCGGCCGCCGTCGGCTTCGACCAGGGCCCGGGCCAGCGCCAGGCCGACGCCGGTGGAGCCGTGGCCGGAGAAGCCGCGTTCGAAGACGTAGGGCACCAGCTCGTCCGGGACGCCCGAACCCGCGTCGCCCACCTCCACCACGACGGTGCCGCCGCCCTGCCTGGCCGCGAGGGTCACGGTGCCCTCGCCGTGCCGCAGCGCGTTGTCGAGCAGGACGCCGATCGTCTCGCGCAGCCGGGTCGGCGTGACCCGGGCCAGCAGCTCCTGCTCCACCTTGACCCGCAGGGTGCGGCCCTCCGCCTTGAGCGGTTCGCGCCACTCCGCCGCCACGTCGGAGAGCAGCGCCGAGATGTCCAGGGGTGCGGCGTCGCGGGCGCGCGCCGCAGTGGCCGCGGCGAGCAGGTCGTCCAGGACGCCGGAGAGGCGTTCGGCCTGCTCCAGCGCGGCTCCCGCTTCTTCGGCGACTTCCGGGTCGTTGGTCGCCGCGAGCGCTTCCAGCCGCAGGTGCAGTGCGGTGAGGCGGCTGCGGAGCTGGTGCGACACGTCGCCGACCAGCTCGCGCTCGCGCTGGACGAGTTGCGACAGCGCGGCACCGGAGGCGTCCAGCGCGTCGGCGACCCGGTCCAGCTCCGGCACCTGGTGTCGCCGCGGGTCCGCGCGGAAGTCGCCCGCGCCCAGGCGCGCGGCGCGGGCCGCGACGTGGCGGAGCGGGTCGGAGAGGCGACGCGCGGTCACCGACGCCACGATCATCCCGGTGCCCGCGGAGAGCACCACCAGCAGCAGCACGAGACCTGCGACCTGGATCTGCTGGGTGCGCACCGGGCCGCTCGGCGCGGCCAGCGTCACCGTGCCGCTCTGCACCATCGGCACGCTCTCCACCAGCGGTTCTTCGCCGGGGTCGGGGCCGTAGGCGTAGTCGTGGGACTGGGTCCGGACGATCAGCCGGGCGCCGTCGGGCACCGCGAGCCGCGCCGCGTTGAGGTCCACCGGGCGCTGGGCGGCGATCTGCTCGTCCAGCAGCGTCGCGATCTGCTGCGCGCGGGTGGACAGGTCGTTGACGGTGATGTCCTGGACGAGCTTCAGCGCGCTGAACCCCAGCGGCAGCCCGAGGACCACCGCGGTGACGGCGACGGCGAGCAGCGTGGCCTGCAGGATCCGGCGGCGCATCGCGGATCAGTCCGCGTTGAAGCGGAACCCGACGCCGCGCACGGTGGCGATGCGGGTCTCGTCCAGCCGGCCGTTGCTGTCGCTGAGCTTCCGGCGCAGCCAGGAGATGTGCATGTCGAGCGTCTTGCTGCCCTTGCGGTCGGACTCCGGCCAGACCTCCTCGAGGATCTCCTCGCGGGTCACCACCTGCCCGGCGTGCTGCATGAGCACCCGGAGCAGCTCGTACTCCTTGTTCGCCAGCTGCACCTCGTGCTCGTTGACCAGCACCCGGCGTGCGGTGAGGTCCAGGCGTACGCCGGAGGCCTCCAGGGTCTCCGGGGCACCGCGGCGGAGCAGGGCGCGGATGCGGGCCATCAGCTCGGCGAGCCGGAACGGCTTGGCCACGTAGTCGTCGGCGCCCGCGTCGAGGCCGACCACGAAGTCGACCTCGTCGGTGCGGGCGGTCAGCATCAGCACTGGCAGGCCGCGGCCCTGCGCGCGCAGCCGGCGGCAGACCTCCAGGCCGTCCATCTCCGGGAGTCCGAGATCCAGCACCAACAGGTCGATCCCACCGGAGGCGGCGGTGCGCAGCGTCGAAGGACCGTCCTCGATCACCTGGACGGTGTAACCCTCGCGTTGCAGCGCCCTCGACAGCGGCACAGCGATGGCCGGGTCGTCTTCTGCCAACAGCACCACGCTCACGCCTCCAGCCTAGAGGGCAGGGGTGATCACGTCCGGTGTCGCGGGTGGTTGAGCTCGCACCGCCGGGGTCGGACGCCGTCGCGGGGTCCGGCCGCCCGGGCTCGATCGTTTAGGGTGCCTGGCGTGACCAGCGATCTCGACCTCGCCCTGCACCTCGCCGACGTCGCCGACGGCATCACCAGCAGCCGGTTCCGGGCCCGCGACCTGAGCGTGGACCGCAAGCCCGACCGCACCCCCGTCACCGACGCCGACCTCGCGGTGGAGGACGCGGTGCGCGAGGTGCTCGCCGAGCACCGGCCGGACGACGTCGTCGCCGGGGAGGAGCGCGGCGGCACGGCGGGCGAGGGCCGGGCGTGGGTGCTCGACCCGATCGACGGCACGAAGAACTTCCTCCGCGGCATCCCGGTGTGGGCGACGCTGATCGCCCTGGTGGACGGCGGTCGTCCGCAGGTCGGCGTGGTCAGCGCCCCGGCGCTGGGCAAGCGCTGGTGGGCGGCTGCCGGGGCGGGCGCCTGGTGCCGCACGGGTGCGGCGGAACCGGAGCGGATCTCGGTGTCCGGGGTGCGCGACCCCGCCGACGCCTACGTGTCGACCACCCACCTGGGGACCTGGGTGGAGCACCACTCGCGGGAGGCGTACCTGCGGCTGGTCGACGCCTGCTGGGAGAACCGGGCGTTCGGTGACTTCTGGCAGCACTGCCTGGTGGCCGAGGGCGTGATCGACGTCGCCGCGGAGCCGATCGTGAACCCGTGGGACGTGGCGGCGGCCCAGGTCCTGGTGACCGAGGCCGGGGGCGCGTTCACCGACCTGACCGGTGTCCCGCGCTACGACGGCGGCAGCGCGCTGTCCACCAACGGCCACCTCCACTCCCAGGCGCTGGCCCTCCTGCAGCGCTGACCCGCCGCCCGGGTTCCGCGACTTCCGCCGTTCGGACGTCTGGTGTCCACTCGGGGCGGTGGTCAGGGTTCGTCCCGGGTGGGGCGGAGGAGGCGGGCGTAGCGGGAGCCCGCGGCCAGCAGGATCAGGCCCGCGCAGAGGAAGGCGATCACCCTGGCCACACCGTCCAGGGTGGCCAGGTCGAAGAGCAGGAGCTTCGCCAGGGACGCCGCGATCAGGACCAGGCCAGCGATGCGCAGGTGCCTGACGCGGACGCCGCGCAGCAGCAGCGCGATCGCCGCGACCACCCAGGTCAGGGTGATCAGGATGTGCGCGGTGAGGAAACCGGTCCGGGTGTCGGACACCAACAGGCAGGCCGCCATCGTCGCGCTCGCCGTGCCGTGCAGCAGGGCCAGTCCCGTCGCCGCCCACAGCAGCGGCGACTTCGGGAACTTCTCGATCCGGACCGCCGAGGCGGGCACCACGACCGCCGCGGCAGCGATCAGCAGGCCGCACAGCAGGCCCGAAAGGCCAGGGGCGTATCCGTGCCAGAGCAGCGCCGCGAGGGGTGCCTCGTTGGCCAGGGCGAGCAGGAACCCGAAGGTCGCGTAGCACGTCGCGCCGAGGAGCACACCCGCGCTGCGCAGCAGGAACGCACCGACGCTCAGCACCAGCGCCTCGCCCAGCAGCGCCGTTGCCCAGCTCGACGAGTCCAGCACGGTGAGCGTGGTCTGCGCCGCCGCGATCGCCGACATCGCGCCGACCGCCGCGGTGAACCGGCGGGACAACCAGTCGTGGAACGCCGGGACGAACCGGGCCACCGCCCAGATCGCCAGCAGCAGCACGGTGGTTCCCGCGCCCAGCAGGCCTGCGGCCGGGCGCTCCAGCAGCAGCGGACCAGCCAGGAACGCCGGGGTCGGCGCGGCGACCAGCAGGCCGATCGAGGTCCGGTCCGCGTCCGGCCGGGCGCCTGCGGTGATCGCGGCGATCACCACGCCCATCAGCACGGACAGGCTGATCGCGACCACCAGGACCGGATCGTGGAAGAACGAGCCCCAGACCGACGCCGCCAGGGCCGCCAGCACCACCGGGACGCCCGCCGCCAGCGCGAGCGAGGACCAGCCGCGCCGGACCTGCACCGGGGCGGCCGCGACCTGCAGCAGGACCAGGAAACCGACCAGCAGCGCGTTCGGCAGCTGGGTGATCAGCGGCGCGCAGATCGCCGAGCTCAGCACCACGCCCAGCGCCAGCGGTCGCGCCTTCCAGAAGTCGGCCAGTGCCAGACCAGCCAGGCTGACCAGCAGCCCGATGCCCAGGCCCGCCGGGGCGGGCACGAACCCGTAGAGCGAGGTGGCCGCGACCACGTCCAGGAACAGCGCCCCGAAACCGGTGGTGGCCAGCGCGAACGCCGCGATGCGACCGGTCTCCTCGCCCTTCGAGCGGCGGTGCGCCCACCAGCCCGCGGCGACCAGCAGCCCGGCGAGCACGGCGCCGCCGCCGACCCGGGCGCCCGGTCCGAGCCAGTCCCGCTGCACGGCGAGGACCAGTAGGAACACCACGCCGAGCAGCGTCACCCCGGCGCCGCCCCAGGCAAGCACGCGGCTCGGCTCCAGGTTCGCGCCGAGCTGGCGGCGTGGGCGGACGGGGTGCTGCGCCAGTCCCGAGTACGGCACCACCGGCGGCTGGGCGGCCTGCGGCGGGGTGGCCTGCGGGGACTGGTCCTGTGGCGGTGCGTCCTGCGGTGCCGGAACCTGCTGCGGCACCGGGGACTGGACGTCCTGCGGTGCTGGTGGGGTCGGCTGCGCTGCGGCCTGGGCCTGCACCATGCTGCCCAGGTAGGTCAGCCGCTGGCCGATGGCGTGCAGCTCACCGGCCACCAGGTGGAGCGTGTGACCGGGCGACGGATGCGACATGCCAACACAGTGGGGGAACCACGCCGGTCCGGACATCGGTAGCACTACTCAGGTGCGATCACAGTGCTCAGCCGCGCTGCGCCGGGGTGCCCTTCGGCGGCGTGCTCGTGGCGTCGACCGGGCCGACCACCCCGCGCAGCGCCTGGGTCCAGGTGAGGCGGCCGAACAGGTAGAAGCACGCCACCTGCTCGTTGCTGAACCGGGCCCAGTCGTAGCGGTTGCCCTGCTCCCGCCAGAAGACCTCCCACGCCGGGGTGCCGTCGCGCTCGTCGCGCACCAGGCACCAGGCGTCGTCGGCCTCCGCGCCGATCGACACCAGCCCCTCTGGGACGCCCATCGCCAGCAGCCAGCCCAGCACGGACTCGGTGTTCACTTCCCGGCCTCCTTCTCCGACTGGCCCATCGGCACCGTCGAGCGCTCGCGGGCGATCCGCTCGGTCGCCACCGAGGTGATGTGGAAGGTCGACTCCACCACCTCGGCGCCCTCCGCGGTCTCGCGCTCGATGCGCAAGGTCACCGCCTCCGCGGCCTCCCGCGACCTGGTCAGCTCCACGAGGTAGCCGAGCGCGACCAGCTCGTCCAACGAGTGCGTCGTGCGGTAGCGGACGCCACCGCCGGGCTGCGCGAACCACGGGGCCGTCACCGACTGCCACACCGGTAACCGGCGCATCACCCGGTACCGGCGGTACTCCCGCTCGGCGTGCGGCTCGGGCAACGAGCGCTGCCCGAACGCCGTCGCCAGCGCGAACGAGAAGCGTCCGGCGCCGCTGCCGGTGCAGTCGAGCACGGTGTCGGGCTCCAGCACCA
This sequence comes from Saccharopolyspora sp. NPDC000359, assembly GCF_040300525.1. Classification (NCBI taxonomy): domain Bacteria; kingdom Bacillati; phylum Actinomycetota; class Actinomycetes; order Pseudonocardiales; family Pseudonocardiaceae; genus Saccharopolyspora; species Saccharopolyspora sp. NPDC000359. The sequence continues at coordinate 11,793 of NZ_JBEPDU010000033.1, forward strand.
CCGGCTCCGCCGGTTCCACCGCGCCCTCCGGGTGCTCGTCGGCGGGCGGCCACGCGTACTCGCTCCGCTCGCCGTCGCGCACCAGGAACTCGCGCTCCCACTCCAGCTCGCTGAACTCGCCGAGCGGATCGTGGTTCGCGAGCAGCTCCTCCGGCACCTGCTGCGGCTCGTCGCGCTCCTCGCGGTCGCGCTGCGCGGCCGCGTAGACCTCCCCCGAACGCAGCCGGTCCAGCGCATCGCGGTCGTCCACCAGGTGCGACTCCGGGTGGTCGTGCGGCGGGAAGTTCAGCCCCGGCCGGGCCGGACCCTCCGACGGCGGCGGGAGCTGGCGGCTCGCCTGGCTCGCCGCGACCGGCATGTAGCCGATCGGGAACTGGTGCAGCACGAACGCGACCACATCCGCGTTGCGGCCGCCCTGCCGCAACGGCCGCTGGACCGGCTCCACCGCTGGGGGCGCGGGCGGCTGCGGCGGGGCCGGGAGCGGACGCAACGGGGAGCGCTGCACCGGGTTCCTCGGCTGCTGCTGTTGCTGCTGAGGTGGTTGCGGTGCGCCGAAGGCGCCTGGAGCCACCGGTGGCCGGGCGGACGGCGGAACCGCGGACGGCGGAACCGCGGACGGGGGCGGAGCCGCCGGAGACGCGCCGGGGGGCGCCACGAAGTGGCCGCCCCCACCCGGCGCGGGCGGCGGGGCGAAGCCCGGCTGCGGAGCAGCCGCGCCCGGCGGCAGCGGAGGCGGCGGAGCCTGCGGCGCAGCCCAGGCGGATTGCACCGCGTGCGGAGCGGTGGTGGAGGCGGGGTCGTCGCCGGGCGTCCAGCCCTTGCCGGTGCTCACCGGGATCGGGCCGGTGCCTGCGTCGGCGAGGCCGGGCGCCCAGGCTGCGGGGTCGACCTTGACCGGACCGGTGTGCTCGGCGTCCGCCTGCCAGCCGGTGGCGGACTGGGCCACCGCCGAGATCTCGTCCTGCGCACCTGCTGCCCCACCCCCGACAGTTCCGCGGCCGACCTGTTCTGCCGCGCTGCCAACATCTTCCGCAACGCCGCCGACGGCGTCCCGACCGACCCGGCCGACTTCGTCGACGGCACCGCCGACGTGCTCCGCAGCACCGCCGACCACCTCCCCGGTGGCGCGACCGACGTCGCCGACAGCTCCGCCCGCGACCTCCGCGACGCCGCCGACCGTTCCGCCCGCGACCCGGCCGACTCCTTCGACCGCACCGCCTGCGGACTCGCTCACACCCGCGACCGCGTCACCAGCAACCTGCCCGACTCCCGCGACCGCACCGCCTGCGGTCTCACCGACGCCCGCGACCGCACCGCCTGCGGCCTCGGCCAGGCCGCCAGCAGCGGAGTCCACTGTGGACGCCAGTCCCGCTCCAGCGTTCAGCGCGACGTCACCGAGGCCCGACAGGGCCTGGTCCACCCGGACACCGCTGTCCGGGTCCACCGCCGCGGCCAGGGTGTTGTGCAGCTGCGCCACGTTCGCCGCCGCGCCCTGCACCGCCGAGTCCAGCACTGCGAGGGCCTGCGGGTGTCCGGCGGCCGCGGCCTGCTCGGCCGCGTCGGTCTGCTTCGCCAGCGACACCAGCTCGCGCACCAGCTGGACCTTCGCCGCGCCGATCTGCTCGGCCGCGTGCTCCAGGCGGTCCGCCGCCGCCTGGCACTGCTGCACCGAGCTCGGCAGGACACCGTCGTCGGAGACGAAACCGTCCCACTCCCGGCTCGCCGCCTCCGCGGCCTCGCCGTCGAAAGCCCGCAGCGCACCCTGCGCCGCACCGTCCGCGCTGGCCGCCAAGCCTTCGATAGCCTTCGCCGCGTCACGCCACGCCGTGGCGGACTCGCGCATCGCGTCCTCGTCCGCCTCCGGCCACCGGGCGCCCGCGCGCGCGGCCACGTCGCGGAGTTCGGCGGGAAGTTCGATGCCCACCACGCTCACCCCCGTTCGGTGATTCGTCCGAGCTCTTCGGCGTTGTCGGCGTCGACCTGCTGCGACGTGGCCGCCACAGCGGCGAACTTCGACCCCATGCCGCGCAGCCGCGCCGACACCTCCCCGAGGCCGGACAGCGCCTGGTCCGCCCGGCCGCAGTGGGCGCGGGCGAAGTTGGCGCCGATCTCGTCCCCACCCCAACAAGCACCGGCCGAATCCACCGCCCGGCGCAGCGCCTCGGCGACCTGCTGCGCCCGGCCCGCCAGATCGTCGAACTCGCTCGCGTGCTCGTCCAGCCGCCCGAGGTCGTTGCGGAAACCGCCCATGGTCACATCCGTTTCGTCGGGCCCTGCTGCAACCAGCTCCCGGCCGAGAAGTCCTCGTCCTCCGCACCATCATCGTCGACGGGCGCCGCATCGTTGCGCAGCACCGATGCGGACTCGCCGTCGGCGTGTCCGCCCAGCAGCAGGTCCGGATCGGTCCCCGCGGGCAGCACCTCGGCGAGCAGGTCGGCGGCGCGGCGGGCCGCGTCCTGCGCTGCCTGCGCGCTCAACTCCGCAATCGTCGCGGCGAGCTGAGCGGGCCGCAGCTTCTCGTAGACGTCGTCGGCCAGCACCAGCTCGCGGAGCGCGCCCCGCGGGCCTACCGCGACCTGCACCCGGCCATCTCCGGAGCGGGCGGTCGCGGTGACGGCAGCCAAGTCCCGGTGGGTCTCGGCGAGGCGATCTCGGCTGCGCTGGTAGTCAGCCAGCAGTTCGGCCACCTGGGCCTGGTGATCGGTCGGCACGGCCGCTCCCCTCCCCTGGTCGCTGGACGGCCCCCGCTGCTGCGGCGAAGTCCGGCTCGGCACGAGCGGTCGTCCACGGCCCGGTGCACCGCAGACCGCACGTCCCGGCTTGGACGTGCCCCGCTGCGCAGATGGTTCCACGTCCGCACCGGCTCCTCCCGCCCCTACCGGCCACTGCACCGGAATGTCCGAAACCCCCGATCACCCGGTGTGAGCACCACCTCGGCGAGCCGACGAACCCGGGCTGCGACCATGAGGGCATGCCGACGATCGCGTACGAAGACCTGACCCCCGGCCGCACCTTCGACCTCGGCGAGGTGCGGGTGGACCGGGCGGAGATGCTGGCCTTCGCGGAGCGCTTCGACCCGCAACCGTTCCACCTCGACGAGGAAGCCGGGCGCCAGTCCGTCCTCGGCGGCCTGTGCGCGTCCGGTTGGTACACCGCCTCGCTGTGGATGCGCGGGTACGTGGACCACGTGCTGGCCGACTCGACCTCGCAGGGGTCGCCAGGCGGCAACGAACTGGCCTGGCTGGCCCCGGTCTTCCCCGGCGACGTGCTGCGGCTAAGGATGGAGGTCAACAGCCAGCGCCGCTCGCAGAGCAAGCCGAACCTGGGCCTGGTGGAGATCACCGGCACCGCCGACCGGAACGGCGACCGAGTCCTGCGGTTCACGTTCGTCGGGCTGTTCGGAACCCGGAACTGATGGTGACCGGGTACCTCCTGCGGTCCCCCAAACCCCCGAAAACCGCGAGGATCAGGGGTTCTCGGGGATGTGGCGGGGGTTCTCCAACCTCAAGCCCGCTGTGACCGCGGCGTGGACCGCTCGGGCCAGGGCCGACCCCACCCTCGACCTCGGCCCACCGTAGAGCTCCGCAGGGCCTCCTGCTGGGCAGAGGACCGCTGTGGCGTCGGTGACCGTTCCGGTGCCTGGTACTCCGGATTCGGCCAGGGCTTGGGCTTTGGCCTCCGCCACCGTTGCCACCGCGTTGACCAGGGCCGCTTCGGTCAGGCGGATCGGCGACCAGCAGACCGCGTTGATCGTGCCCGGGGCCCAGGCCCGCTCCTCGGCTGGGGCTGCCGCCCAGACCGGGGCGTTCGCACCGGTTGTCACGCTCGCTTGGACGCCTCCGTCTGACGCGGTGATCTCGTGGCGCACGTCCACCGCGGTGAGCAGGCCGATGCCCTCGCCGCGGAGGTCCAGTTCGGCCGCCAGCTCGCCGGCGTGGGCCGTGGGGTCGGGGTGGTCGTAGTTGGTCGGCACCGTTGCGTTGAGGACCCAGTTGCGCAGGCCGATCCCGCCGCCCCGAGGGGCCGAGGAGATCGCCAGCCAGGGGTTTCCGCAGCGCCAGACCAGCACCGGCCGGTCCTGCACCACGTGCAGGACCGGGCTCGGGGGTGTCACGAGCTCAGCGCCTTGACCACTCGGGACGGGCTCGGGCGGCCGAGCTGCTCGGCCATCCAGGTGCTGGTCGCCACCAGCTTGGCGAGGTCGACGCCGTGCTTGATGCCCAGGCCGTCGAGCATCCACACCAGGTCCTCGGTCGCCAGGTTGCCGGTGGCCGACTTGGCGTACGGGCAGCCGCCCAGCCCACCCGCCGAGGAGTCCACAGTGGTCACCCCGTGCTGCAGGGCGGCGAAGGTGTTGGACAGCGCCTGGCCGTAGGTGTCGTGGAAGTGCACCGCCAGCCGGTCCACCCCGACCCCGGCGGCGACGAACCCGCGCAGCAGCGCCGACACGTGCCCCGGCGTGGCCACGCCGATGGTGTCGCCCAGGGACAGCTGGTCGCAGCCCATCTCCAGCAGCCGCTTGCCCACCGAGACGACCTGCTCGACCGGCACGGCGCCCTCCCACGGGTCGCCGAAGCACATCGAGACGTACCCGCGCACCGACAGGCCCTCGTCGACCGCGCGCCGCACCACCGGGTCGAACATCGCGAACTGCTCGTCCAAGCCGCGGTTGAGGTTGCGCCGGGTGAAGGTCTCGGTCGCGGAGGCGAAGATCGCGATGTCGCGGACCTGCGACTCCAGCGCCCGGTCCAGGCCCCGCGCGTTCGGCACCAGCACCGGGTAGCGGACGCCGGGCGCGCGCTCCAGCCCGGCCAGCAGCTCCGCCGCGTCGGCCAGCTGCGGGACCCACTCCGGTCGGACGAAGCTGGTCGCCTCCAGCACCGACAGCCCGGCGTCGGCCAGGCGGTGCAGGAACTCCAGCTTCACCTCCACCGGGACGGCCTGCTGCTCGTTCTGCAGCCCGTCGCGCGCGCCGACCTCCCAGATCGTCACCGAACCCGGCAGCTCGCCCGGCTCCGGCGCGGCCACCTGCATCGGCAGACCCAGTTCCAGCGGTCCCATCAGCCCTCCCGTGTCCAGCAGCTCACCGGCTCTCGCCCCGGTGGCCCCAATCGTCCCGCGGGTCGTCGTTGACCTCGCGGTACAGCAACGTGTGGACCTTCTCCACCTGCGGGATGTCGTCGAACTCCAGCGGCTCGTCCGAGGCGGACTCGACGACCAGCGTGCCGCAGCCCAGCATCCGGTCGACCAGGCCGTGCCGGAAGCGCACCGAGTTGATCCGCGACATCGGGATGTCGATGCCGCTGCGGGTGAACACGCCCTCGCGGACCATCAGGCGGTGGGTGGTGACCACGAAGTGCGTGGTGCGCCAGCGCACCAGCGGCGCGACGGTGAACCAGACGACCAGGACGGCACCGACGACCGCCAGCGCGATCCAGGCGGGCAGGTGCCAGGTGAACGGGGCGACCAGGGCCGCCAGGTAGGAACCACCACCGACGACCACGAAGAGGACCAGCACCGGCAGGACCAGCATCTTCCAGTGCGGGTGCTTGTGCACGACCACGAACTCGTCCGCGCCGAGCAGGTCGTCTGGGTAGGCCACCGGTTCCCCTCCTTAGCCGCCTCGCGGGTCGCCGATCACGTTACCGCCCGCTCACCGCCCGGACGCGGCCTCGGTGATCACGCCCGCCGGACGTGCACCACGTCCCCGGCGGACACCGCCGTGGTCCGGCCGCTACCGGTGCGGACCACGAGCCGACCCTCGGAGTCGATGTCGGTCGCGGCGCCCCGCAGCTGCTCATCGGGCCCGAGTTCGACCCGCACCTCCTGGCCCACGGTGCTGCACAGCGCCCGGTACCGGTCGAGCAACCCGCTGCCCTCCACGTCACCGGACGCCGCCCGCCAGCTGTCGTCCGCCTCGGCGAACGCCGTGAGCAACGCCACGGCGAAATCCTCCCGGTCGACCTCCGCGCCCTCCGCAGCCAGCGAGGTGGCGGGCAACCCACCCGCGCCACGGGGCAGCTCGTCGCGCTCCTGCAGCACGTTGATGCCCATGCCGAGGACGAGCGCCAGCCCGTCCGGCCCGGCCACCGCCTCGCCCAGGATCCCGGCCGCCTTCAACCACTCCTCGCCGCCGCCGAGCAGCAGGTCGTTGGGCCACTTCAGGGAGGCGCGCACGCCGGTGGTGCGCTGGACGGTCTCGGCGAGCGCGACCCCGGCGATCAGCGGCAGCCAGGAGACGGCGGACGGCGGCACGTCGGGACGCAGCAGGACGCTCACGAACAACCCGCGACCGCGCGGCGAGGTCCACTGGCGCTGCATCCGACCGCGCCCGGCCTGCTGCTCCTCGGCGATCAGCACGGTCCGATCCGCGGCACCCCGACCGGCGGCGGCCGCCAGGTCGGTGTTCGTCGAGCCGGTCACGGTCACCACGTCGAGCGCGGCGTACGGCCCGGCCTCGACCAACCGGGCCCGCAGCCGTCCGCCATCCAGCAGCACAGGAGTCACGCTCCCAGCCTATGCGGACTTGCACTCCGCAGGACCGGGCGGCTTTCGACGCCGACGAGCTCCACACTGCTGCTGCGCTGGAACGACAACACCGGTGAAGCCGCCAGTGGTGTTGATCGCGGTGTTCAACAGGCGCACGGGCACTTCGGCTTGGACCTGAACACCGCGTGGAACGTCGTCCGGCGCGAGATCCCGGAGTTGTCCGGGCGGTCCTCGGCTCGTTGGACGAGCGTTGAGCACACTTTCGGCTGTGTCCCTTTCGTGATCTTGGTTCGTACCGTGCCTCCGAGACTTCTCGGAGGTGGGCACGTTGCGGAGACGTTGGTGGGCGCTGCCGTGCGCAGCGCTGGTGCTTGCCGGGGTCGCTCCCGGCTCGGCGGGCGCGCAGGCGCCGGAGCAGGTCAGGGGCGGGCGCAGCCAGCCCGTCTTCACCGCCGACCCGGTGCGGGAGACGGTGTGGGTGGAGACCGGGCTGGACGGGGACGGTGACGGCGTGGTCGACCGGGTCGCGGCCGACGTCGTCCGGCCGTCGGGCACCGACCAGCCGGTTCCGGTGATCATGGACGCCAGCCCGTACTACTCGTGCTGCGGGCGCGGCAACGAGAGCGAGCTCAAGACCTACGACGAGCAGGGCAGGCCGGTCGGCTTCCCGCTGTTCTACGACAACTACTTCGTGCCGCGCGGGTACGCGACCGTGCTGGTCGACCTGGCCGGCACCAACCGGTCCGAGGGCTGCGTGGACGTCGGCGGGCCCTCCGACGTCACCTCTGCCAAGGCAGTCGTCGACTGGTTGAACGGCCGCGCCCCCGGTTTCGACGCGCCCGCGGGCGGCGCCCCGGTCGAGGCGGGCTGGTCGACCGGTGACGTCGGCATGATCGGCAAGTCCTACGACGGCACGATCGCCAACGGCGTGGCCGCCACCGGCGTGGAGGGGCTGCGCACCATCGTGCCGATCGGCGCGATCAGCTCCTGGTACGACTACTACCGCTCGGACGGCGTGTCCTTCGGCTTCGACCCGTCCGGCCTGGCGCGCACCGTCGAGGAGGGCGGACGACCGGACTGCGGCCCGGCCAAGCAGGAGCTCGACGACGGCTCCCCGGCCAACGGCGACGTCACCCCGATGTGGGCAGAGCGGGACCACGTGCCGGACGCGGGCCAGGTGACCGCGAGCGTGTTCGCGGTGCACGGCCTCGGCGACCTCAACGTCAAGACCCTCCACCTCGGGCAGTGGTGGGACGCGCTGGCCGAGCACGACGTGCCGCGCAAGCTGTGGTTGAGCCAGACCGGGCACGTCGACCCGTTCGACTTCCGCCGCGCCGAGTGGGTCGACACCCTGCACCGCTGGTTCGACCACTGGCTGCTCGGCGTGGACAACGGGATCGAGCGGGAACCCGCCGCCAGCATCGAACGCGCGCCGGACGTCTGGGCGGACGAGCCGACCTGGTCCGGTGAGCTGGCCCAGGACGTCGTGCTCCACCCGCGCGAGGACGGCCTCGGGCAGCAGCCGGGCAGCGGCACCGCCACGTTCACCGACGACCCGTCGCTGGACGAGTACGACTGGGCGGCGGACCCCGACCAGCCGTCACCGGCCCGCGCGCGGTTCAGCCCCGCGCCGCTGAGCGCGGACGTCCGGGTGGCCGGGACCGGATCGGTCACCGTCACCGCCACGCCGAGCACCCCGACGGCGCACCTGTCCGCGGTGCTCGTCGACTACGGCCCCGCCACCACCCGCGACTACCTGGGCGAGGGCGAGGGCATCCGCACCCTGGGGACGGAGTCCTGCTGGGGTGAGAGCCGTCCCGGCGACGACGCCTGCTACCTCGACACCGAGGCGACCACGACCGACGTGGACTTCGAGATCATCGCGCGCGGTTGGGCCGACCTGGCCAACCACGAGTCGCTGTCCGAGGAGCAACCGCTGCAGCCGGGCACGCCGCAGACGATGACGTTCCGGCTGGCCACCACCGACCACGTGGTGCCCGCCGGGCACCGGTTGGCGCTGATCATCGGGGGCACGGACAACGCGTTCATCGTGGCCCCGCGCCAGCCCGGCGAAATCGGCCTGGACCTGAGCAGCACCTCGGTGGCGCTCCCGCTCATCGGCGACCTGCCCGCGCTGACCGCGGCAGGGGTGGACAAGCCGAGCGTCCGCCCGGACCGCGTCCCGCCGCGACCGGACGTCCAGCTCAACCGGGACGTCCCGGGCCGCTGACGGTGGTGGGGCGATCTCCAGCGAGATCGCCCCACCCTGGTCCGAGCAGGTGAGCACTGCGGGCACCCAGCGCTCACCGCACCTCAGGTCAGCCGGTCACCAGCCGCAGGTTGTAGGCGTTGAGCGCCTCCTGCACCGGCTGGAAGTAGGTCGTGCCGCCGGAGCTGCAGTTGCCGGAGCCGCCCGAGGTCATGCCCTGGGCCTGGGTGCCGCTGATGAACGAGCCACCCGAGTCGCCCGGCTCCGCGCAGACGTTGGTGCGGGTCAGCCCGTACACCGTGCCCTCGGCGTAGCGCACGGTCTGGTTCGTCGCCTGCACCGAACCGCAGTGCCAGCCGGTCGTCGAACCCGACCGGCAGATCGACGACCCGACCGGGGCCACCGACGCACCGGAGACCGCGCGGGCGCTGCCGTTGTACATGTTGACCAGCCCGCGCGGCGTCCAGTTGGAGTTGGCCGAGACCCAGGCGTAGTCGTTGCCCGGGAACGACGAGCCCTGGAACGTGCCCATCGAGACCTGGTTGTACCCGGAGACCGCGGTGCCCGGGCGGCCGCAGTGGCCAGCGGTGACCATGCCCGCGCCACCGGACGCGGTGCGCACCGGGAAGCCCACCGAGCAGCGGCCACCCATGTAGTAGGCGTCACCGCCGACCAGGTCGTAGAAGGTCCGCGGCGACTCGGCGACCTCTTCCACTCGCACCGAGTCATCGACGCCGCGGGCCCGGGCGAGGAAGTCCTCGGTGGCCGCGTCCCGCTGCGTGCGGTCGACCGAGACGACGACCGAGTTGGACCGCACGTCCACGTACCAGCCGGTGACCGACTGCGGCGCGGACGCCTCCATCGCGTCCAGGGTGGACTTCGCGGCGTCCAGCTCCCGCGCCGAGTTGGCCACCACGACGGCGTCCGCACCGGCACCACGCGCAGCTTCCGCCGCGCGCCCGTCGGTCACCGCGACGACGAGCTCACCGCGTGCGTCGTCGAAGTAGGAACCGGCGAAGGCGTCGCCGGTGCTCCCGCGCACCGCCTCGGCCAGTTCGATGGCGTCGGCTTCCCGCGCCAGCCGGTCCTGCGCCTGCTGCGCGGTCAGGCCGAAGTCCCGCTGCATCGCGGCGAGCAGCTCGGGTGCGGCCTGGTCCGGCGCCGGTGCGGCGGTCGACGGCACCGCCAGCGCGGCGAGGGTGCCCGCCGCCAGCACTGCCGCACCCAGCAACCGGGTGGTTCTCCTTCGACTCATGGTCGTCTCCCTCGATCCGAATTGGGCAGGGATCACCCACGCAGGGACCGGTCCGGCCCGGGTGCGCGGGAGCGTGGAGCCCCCGGCACCCGCTGCCGGGGGTGAGGTGGTGCGCGTGGCACCGCCCGGCGATCCGCCGACGGTGCGGAGTGGGGTGGGAGGGGGCGAACCGGCCGCTCGGGGTGCGGGCGATTCGCGTAGAAGGACATTAAGGAGTCGGCCCGCGAATCGGACACCACCTTTCGGAGCATCCTGAGCGCGAAAATGCCGCCGTCCCACCTGCTTTCGCCGACGAAGCCGCCCAACGGCGCACCGCGCGTACCCCCAGGAGGAGCCACCCACCTCGTGAGCGGCAACGGTGGCCCTAACAACCATCGCCACTCACGACCCCTGCACACCCACCTCGTGAGCGGGAATGGTGGCTCTAACGACCATCGCCGCTCACGACCGTTGAGCACCGGCGGTGGGGGGGTGGCGCGGGCGGTCTCTACCATCGGCGGCGTGCGCTTCGTGCTTGCTTCCGCGTCATCCGCTCGCTTGTCGGTGCTGCGCTCGGCGGGGATCGAACCGCTGGTGCGGGTTTCCGGCGTCGACGAGGACGCGGTGACCGCGTCGCTGGGTGACCCCGCGCCGACCGAGCTGGTCACCGCGCTGGCGCAGGCCAAGGCCGAGGCGGTGGCCGCCGAGATCAGTGCCGAGGAGCCCGACGCGGTGGTCGTCGGCTGCGACTCGATGCTGCTGATGGCGCACGGCGAGGTCGTCGGCAAGCCCGGCACGCGCGAAGCCGCGGCCAAGCGGTGGGCGCAGAACTCCGGGAGCAGCGGCGAGCTGCTGACCGGGCACGCGATCGCCCGGATCCAGGGCGGCGAGGTCACCGCGCGCACCCAGGGCCACCTGAGCACCACCGTGCGCTTCGGCGAGCCCAGCGAGGCCGAGCTGGAGGCCTACCTGGCAACCGGCGAGCCGCTGCACGTGGCGGGCGGCTTCACCCTCGAAGGGTTCGGCGGCTGGTTCGTCGAGGGCGTGGACGGCGATCCGTCGAGCGTGCTCGGGATCAGCCTGCCGCTGACCCGGAAGCTGCTCGCCGAGGTCGGGGTCGGCGTTGTGACGCTGTGGAGCACGCCGAACGCGGAGTGACACCGGCCTTCCGGCGTCCGAGTGAATACGAACACAATTCAGTTACCCCTGGATGGGTTTCGCCTCGCGGCTGGTTACAAATGTTCGCGATGGACACCCTCCGACGGCTGTACCTGACTTCTCGCCTGCACGTCGATCTGCGACGGCAGGCCAGCTCCGTCTGTCTGTGATCGAGCGCGGCACGGCCGCTCCCAAGCCCCGCGCGCCCTCCGAGCGCGCCCGCTCGAACCGCACTGCCTTCGAACTCACTCCGCGACTCCAGGAGACCCCTGTGTCCACCACTGCTGGGCGATCGCGCCTGCGCTTCAACCCCAAGCTCTTCGCCATCGCCGTCATCGCGTCGCTGGTGCTGGGCGCGCTGCTCGGCTACGTCGCCAAGCAAACCGGCGCCGACTGGCTCGCCACCACGCTCGACACCATCGGCTCGACCTTCACCAAGCTGCTCACCTTCACCGTGCTGCCGCTGATCTTCACCGCGATCGTGGTGGGCATCAACAGCCTCCGCGGTCTCGGCGGTGGTCGGGTCGCGGCGCGCCTGGGCGGCAAGACCGCACTCTGGTTCGCCATCACCTCGCTGATCGCGGTGGCGATCGGGCTGGCCGTCGGCTCGCTGGTCCAGCCCGGTCGCGGACTGGTCATCGAACCGGACCCGGAGAAGCTGCAGTCCATCGGCGAGAAGACCCAGGGCTCCTGGCTGGACCTGATCACCGGCCTGGTGCCCAGCAACCTGATCAGCGCCTTCGCCGAGGGCGAGACGCTGCAGGTGGTGTTCGTCGCGCTGATCATCGGGGCCGCCACCTACAGCCTGGGTGAGAAGGCGGCGCCGTTCGTCGACTTCAACAAGGCCGCCTTCGAGGTCATCCAGCGGGTGCTGGGTTGGATCATCCGGCTCGCCCCGATCGGCACCCTCGGCCTGATCGGCAACGCCGTCGCCAGCTACGGCAACGAGTTCTTCGCGCCGTTGCTGAAGCTGATCGGCTCCACCTACGTGGCCTGCGCGCTGGTGCTGTTCGTGGTCTACCCGGTGCTGCTCGCGCTGGTGGCCAAGGTCAGCCCGGTCCGCTTCTTCGCCAAGTCGTGGAACGTGCTGCAGTTCGCGTTCGTCTCCCGCTCCTCCAGCGCCAGCCTGCCGCTGACCCGGCAGACCACCGAGGACCTGGGCGTGCCGGCCTCCTACGCGAACTTCGCGGTGCCGCTGGCCACCACCACCAAGATGGACGGCTGCGCCGCGATCTACCCGGCGGTCGGTTCGATCTTCATCGCGAACCTCTTCGGCATCAGCCTCGGACCGGTGCAGTACCTGACGATCGTCGCGGTCGCGGTGTTCGGCTCGATCGCCACCGCCGGGGTGACCGGCTGGTTCACCATGCTGACGCTGACCACCGCTGCGCTCGGCTTCCCGGCCGAGGTGGTGGCCACCGGCATCGCCATCGCCTACGCGGTGGACCCGATCATGGACATGATGCGCACCGCCACCAACGTCGCGGGCCAGATCGTGGTCCCGACCGTGGTCGCCCGCAGCGAAGGCCTGCTCGACGACGAGGTCCTGGCCAAGCCCAGCACCCCCCTCGTCGACCGCGAGCTCGCCAACGCCTGATCCGAGGAACGCATCCAGCTGCCGACCTCAGGCGCCCTCGACCGAGGCGGTGCCACCGCGTTCGTGGCCTGAGCAGTGTTGCCCGTCGCGGCTGCGGTCGGCAGTCCTCTGATGTTCACCTGAACCCTCGTCTCGGCCAGCTCGATCGGGGGTGGGGCGACCGTAGGATGGGGGCGTGGAGAAGGGACGGCGGGGCAAGGACCTCCGCATCGGCGATCCCGAGCGCGAACTCGCGATGCGGCTGCTCGGGGAGCACTTCGCCGTCGGGCGGCTCGACGTGGGCGAGTACGACGAGCGGTGCCGCCAGGTCGCCGCGGCCCGGTTCCGCTCCGAGCTGGAGGCGCTCTTCGACGACCTCCCCGATCCCCGCCCCGAACGCGCCGTCCCGGCACCGCAGGTCGCACCGCGCTCGCCCGCGACCCGGATCGCACTCGCGGTCGGCGTGGCGGTGCTGGGGGTCCTGCTGGTGGTCGTCGCCCGGCAGGCCGCCCTCATCCTGCTGGTGCCACTGGTTGCCCTGCTCTGGTTCACCTGGCGCCGGTGAACGCCGACACGACCTCGTTCCCGACCACGCTTCGTTACGGTGTGAACATGCACAGCTCGCGGATCACCGGGGCTCGGCGGCTGAGCGCGCTGCTCGCCGCCAGCGCGCTCACCCTCACCGGATGCAGCCTGTGGCAGTCGCAGCCGACCGCGGACACCGCGGCACCACCGCCCCTGCCGCTGCCCACGTCGAGCACCCCGCCTCCACCGCCGCCCCGCCCCTTCGAGCTCGGCCTGGACGGCATGGACGCCTGCGAGCTGCTCACCCCCGCCCAGCGCAACCAGCTCGGCTTCGACCGCGACCCGCTGCCCGACTCCGAAGCCGGTTTCGGCAACGCGGCGACCTGCAGCTACCGCAACACCACCGCCAAGGTCGGTGCCCGGCTGGCGCTGATCACCACCGAGGGCATGGGGGTGTGGACCGACGACACCGCGCAGGTGGAGGCCACCCCGGTGGTGATCGGCGGGTTCCCGGCGCTGGTCATCAAGACCCCGGGGTTGGACCTGTCCTGCAACGTGGCGGTGGACGTGGCCGAGGGCCAGCACCTCGACGTCCTCTACCGCGACGACGGCGCGCAGCCCCCGTCGCCGGTGGACCAGCTGTGCGCCGGGGCCCAGCGGGTCGCCGAGGACGCCATGGCCACGCTGGCCGCGCCGGAGACCTCGGAACCCCGAACGGAGTCCTCGAGGCCGGACTGATCACCCAGAGCGACCGGATTCGCGGGGACCAGAGTGATACTCACCGCTTATGGAGCACTCCCCAGCGTGACGATTGGTGACTACAGTGTTCGCTGGACGTTTAGTAGCTTGAGCGCTCGGGTGCTCCGCTACCCGGTCAGGTGCCCCGCACAACACCTGTCCGGCGGGCGGCCCCGCGCAACCGCGCGTTCGAGCACGAGGGCCGGCACCCGTGATCTGGGCCCTTACCTGTGGGAGGGGAAAACGTGCCGCTAACTGCTCCGTGGGGCGACAGCTCGACCGAAGCCCTGCCGGGTGTGTCCGGCGGCTCGATGCAGGTCGAGCCCGCCGCCATCCCGAGGCTGGTCAACGCGCTGCAGGAATCGCTGGACGCGGTCGGCCTGCAGATCGAGCACGCCATCACCGAACTCCGCATCCGGCCGTGGGCCGGCGACCCGATCAGCGCCGATGCCGCCGAGGAGTTCAACCGGCGCTCCCTCGGCGGCGGCGAGGACGCGCTGACCGCGCTGTGCGGTTACCGCGACCAGCTGCAGGCCGCCGCCGAATCGCTGGAGCGGGCCAACCACCAGTACTCGCGCATTGACGGCGAGAGCGCGATGGGCATCGGGGGCTGCTGACCGGATATGAGCGACCACCGATGGCAGGGTTACCGGCACCCCGAGCTGTACGCGCAGATCCACGAGGGACCGGGACCGGAGGGTTCGACCGACAGCGTCCGGCGCTGGAGCGAGCTGACCCGCGCGCTCGGCGACATCGACGCCGGGTTGGCCGCCGCCGTCACCTCGGCGATGGGCGGCTGGCGGGGCGCCGCGGCGGACAGCGCCCAGGACGGGCTGCGCCCGCTGGGCAACTGGGCCGCGCTGGCCCAGGAAGCCAGCACCGTGATGCGGGAGCGGGCCGAGCAGCAGGCTGAGTTCATCAGCAAGGCGCGCCGCGACATGCCGCCGCCGGTGCAGGTCACCGCGGAGGAACCGAGCTCGGCGCAAACCCTGCTCACGCACCTGTTCGGCGGGCAGACCGACTACGAGGTGCAGGAGGCCAAGCAGCACGCGGCCGAGCAGCGCGCCTTCGACGTGATGCGCACCTACGAGGCGTCCACCCAGGCCAACACCACCTCGCTGGCCTCGTTCACGCCGCCGCCGCAGGTCGTCGTGGACGCGCCGATCAGCGGCGGCTCCGGCGTCTCCGTGGGCCAGCAGAACGTGACCATCAGCTGGGGCCCGGCGACCGTGCCCGCGCCGCGCGGAGCCACGACCGTGGCGCAGCGCACCGGGCAGCAGCCCCGGCCCGGTGCCACCCCGGTGCGGGGCGAGGGCCGGTCCGGCGGCGGTGCCCGGTCCACCGCTGGCGGGCGGGCCAGGCGGGACCAGCACGACGAGGGCGTGGACCGGAAGGTCACCGAGCAGGTCGGTGGCCGGGGCGGGTTCTTCGACCTGGTCGAGGCACCTTCGCGACCGGTGATCGGTGGCGAGCCCGGGCAATGACGTTCCCCACCACCGCTCGGCAGCTCGGCTTGTCGGCGCTGGAGTTCGACGTGCTGGTCGAGCACCTCGAACTCGAGACGATGCCGCTGGTGCTCAAGGTGCCCTCCCCCGGTCGCACCCACACCGAACGCGCGCAGCTGGTGGACTCGGCGTGGCGGTCGCTGGGCGAACGCGGGCTCGGACGACCGACCGACGTCGACCCGGAGCTGGAGCGGGCGCTGCGGCTGCTGGCCCGCCCGGAGCGCGAGGTCGACGGGCGGCTGTGGCTGGAGCGCAGCGTCCGGGTGCTCGCCGCGGCGGACGGTGAAGAAGCGGTGCTGGTCGTCAAGGACGGCGACCAGCTGAGCCTGCGTTCGGCGGCGGCCAGCGGCCTGCCGCGCGAGGCGATCTCGGTGCTGCCCCCGCTGCCACCAGGGCCGGGCCGGTCGGTGTCGCTGCGCAGCGGCGACCTGGACGCCGCGGCGCAGGAGGCCGGGAACAACGTCGAGCAGCTGACCAGTGCGTTGCAGCGCCGGGGAACGCGCGCGGACGACGCGGAAGCGCTGACCGCCATGATCGCCGGGGTTGGCGCCCGCGGGCAGTTCGGCGCGGCGGCCCGCGACCGGTTCGGCCGCCGCGTCCGGGCGGGCCGGGTGGTCGGGTTCTTCGACACCGCGCACGGGCGGTACGCCCAACTGCGCCGGGAATCGCCGTCCGGTGACCTGTGGAGCACCATCGCCCCGGTCGACGCCCGCCGCCTGACGGCCCACCTCGAAGAACTCCTCGCCGAGGTCACCCCCACCGACTGACCGGCCACCCGCAGCTCCAGTCGAAACTGCGGTTCACCCCGGTTACAGTTTCAGTTGAAACTGTGAACGCGGGTGAACCGGACCACGACCCAGCCGCCTCCGCCCCCGGTCCTCACGACCCCGGACCTCGAACCTCAGACCCGGGGGCACCGACGCACCACCGACGCACCACCGGCGTGTCGGGCACCGACACGCCGAAAACCGCAGTTTCAATTGAAACTGCAATTCCGGGCAAACCAGACCCGACCCGCCGCCTGACCCTCGGCCTCGAGCTGCGGACCCCAAGCCTCAGGCCTCAAGCCTCAGACCTCGGGTCTCAGGCCTCAGGCCTCAGGCCTCAGGTCTCAGGTCTCAAAACTCCAACGACCACCGAGGCACCACCGGCGTGTCGGTGCCCGACACGCCGAAATCCGCAGTTTCAATTGAAACTGCGGATACGGACAAACCGGACTCGACCCGCCGCCTGACCCTCGGCCTCGAGCTGCGGGCCTCAGGACTCAGGACTCAGGACTCCAACGAACCACCGAGGCGCCACCGGCGCGTCGGGCACCCACACGCCGAAAAACCGCAGTTTCAATTGAAACTGCGAATCCGGGCAAATCGGACCCGACCCGCCGCCTGGCCCTCGGGCCTCGGGCCTCGGGCCTCGGGCCTCGGATCTCAGACCCGGATTTCGGGTCCCCGTGCTGGATCCCGGATCTCAGCCCCAGATCGGATCCCGGGGCCTGAGTCTCAGGCCCCGGGTCTCAGCTCCCGGGCTCAGACCTCGGGGCACCGTCGTCCGGAGACGGCGGTGCCCCGAGGTAGTGCGATCCCGATGGGGATCAGGTGTCCAACTTCCTTGGGATCGCGGGGGGCCGGTCAGGTGAGCGGCTCCTCGAGGCGGTCGCGGGCCTCCGGGGCCGCCGAGCGCTTGGCGTCCGCCGCCTGGTCGTCGGGCTGGGTCTGGGAGTCGCGCTCGGCCTCCACCCGCTGGGTGTAGACCTCGACCTCGCGCTCGATCTGCGCCTCGTCCCAGCCGAGCACCTCCGCCATCAACCGAGCCACCGGCTCCGCGCTCTCCACACCGCGGTGCGGGTACTCGATCGAGATCCGGGTGCGGCGGGTCAGCACGTCCTCCAGGTGCAGGGCACCCTCGTGGCTGCACGCGTACACCGCCTCGGCCTGCAGGTAGTTCGGCGCGGCCGGGATCGGCTTGAGCAGCTCCGGCTTGTCGGCGGCCAGGCCCAGCACGTCGTGGACCTCCGAGCCGTAGCGGTCCAGCAGGTGCCGGATCCGGTACGGGTGCAGGCCGTGCTCGGCGGCCAGCTGGTCGGCCTGGTTGACCAGCGCGTGGTAGCCGTCGGCGCCGATCAGCGGGACCTGGTCGGTGATCGAGGAGGCCATCCGGCCGGTGATGTCCGGGGCGATGGCGTCCACCGCGTCGGCGGCCATCACCCGGTACGTCGTGTACTTGCCACCGGCGATGGCCACCAGGCCCGGGGCGACCCGCGCCACCGCGTGCTCGCGGGACAGCTTCGAGGTCTCCTCGCTCTCCCCGGCCAGCAGCGGGCGCAGACCCGCGTAGACGCCCTCGATGTCGTCGTGCTTCAGCGGGGTCGCCAGCACCGTGTTGACGTGCTCGAGGATGTAGTCGATGTCGGACTTCGTCGCGGCCGGGTGCGCCAGGTCCAGGTTCCAGTCGGTGTCGGTGGTGCCGACGATCCAGTGGTTGCCCCACGGGATGACGAACAGCACCGACTTCTCGGTGCGCAGGATCATCCCGGTCTCGGAGACAATGCGGTCGCGCGGCACCACGATGTGCACGCCCTTGCTGGCGCGCACCCGGAACCGGCCGCGGCCGCCGGAGAGCTTCTGCAGCTCGTCGGTCCACACCCCGGTCGCGTTGATCACGGCCTGCGCGCGGACCTCGGTCTCGGCACCGGTCTCCACGTCGCGCACCCGCACCCCGGCGACCCGGTCGGCCTCCCGGAGGAACCCGGTGACCTGCGTCGAGTTCATCACCACCGCGCCGTAGCGGGCGGCGGTGCGGGCGACGGTCATGGTGTGCCGGGCGTCGTCGGCCTGCGCGTCGTAGTAGCGGATGCCGCCGATCAGCGCGCTGCGCTTGAGCGCGGGCACCATCCGCAGCGCACCGGCACGGGAGAGGTGCTTCTGGCCCGGGACCGAGCGGGCGCCGCCCATCGTGTCGTAGAGGAAGAGCCCGGCCGCGGTGTACGGGCGCTCCACGACCCGGCGGGTCAGCGGGTACAGGAACGGGACCGGCTTGACCAGGTGCGGCGCGATCCGGGTGAGCATCAGCTCGCGCTCCCGCAGGGCCTCGCGGACCAGCGAGAACTCCAGCTGCTCCAGGTAGCGCAGGCCGCCGTGGAACAGCTTGCTGGACCGGCTGGAGGTCCCCGCGGCGAGGTCGCGGGCCTCGACCAGCGCCACCTTCAGGCCGCGGGTCGCGGCGTCCAGCGCGGCCCCGGCGCCGGTGACGCCGCCGCCGATCACCACCACGTCGAACTCGTCGGCGCCCAGCCGCCGCCAGTTCTCGGCCCGTTCGGTCGGCCCCAACGTGCCCTTCAGCCGGTTCTCGGTCTTGTCTTCGGACACCGCGTCCTCCTCGCTCGAATCACGTCCCACCATCAGTTCTGCCTGCAGCGGCGGCAGCCGCTCGCGGGGTGGGACTCAGCTGTACCCGCTGCGCGCGCTCGCAGGCCTCCGCGGGAGGGCAACCCCGGACCGGTGAGGTGATCGCAGGTCACCGCCCGGACCGCTCGCAACGCACTTCCTCACGCCCGCCGCCGACGCGGGAGCCGGACCTCGACGAGTGGTCATCATGCCCGACCACCACGGTCCGTGCTCGACGCGCCACTGCGCGTTCGGCCCGCCTGTTCGACCAGCGCACCGCGGTCCCGCAGCACCTCGATTTCCGCGCTGGTGGTCTTGGAGTCCACGAGCACGATGTCGAAGTCCTCGACCGGCGCCACCGCGTGCAGCGCCCGCCGCCGGAACTTGGTGTGGTCGACGTAGAGCACCTTCCGCTGCGCGGAGGCGAGCATCGCCTTCTTGATCTGCACCATCTCCTGCTGCGGGTAGCAGCAGATGCCGTCGGTGACCGCCGAGACCGACATGATCGCCAGGTCCACCCGCAGGTTGCGCAGCGCGTCCAGCGCCATGCCTCCGACGAAGGCGTCGGCCCACGGCAGGTAGTCACCGCCCACGCAGATCAGGCTGATGCCCGGCGCGTTGCGCAGCTCGTCGAACACCCCGCGGTGGTTGGTGACCACGGTCAGCGGCGCCCGCTCCGGCAGCAGCCGGGCCAGGTAGACCCCGGTCGTCGAGTCGTCCAGCACCAGTGCCTGACCGGGTTCGACCAGTTCGGCGGCGGCGCGGGCGAGCTCTTCCTTCTCCGCCTTGTTCTGCGGCAGGCGGTACTCCGAGGCCGCCTCGTACAGCAGCGACGACGCCGCCGAGACGTTGCCCCGGTTGCGGTGCACCAGTCCCTGCGACTCCAGGTCGGCGAGGTCGCGGTAGACGGTCATCGCGCTGGCGCCGATGGTCGCGACGAGGTCGTCGATGCGCAGGGTGCCCTCGGCCATCACCAGCTCGGTGATCCTGCGCCGACGGTCCTGCTGCTTCTCAGACGGACGCCGAGCGGACATCGTCGTCCTCCCCTCGCTCCTGCACCAGCCATCTCGATAAAAACACCATCGGAGGCATCTTGCAGCGTTGTTTTCACCAAGTCTACTGTTACCGCTCAGTATGGAGCGGCGTCGGGTCGCACTGCGGCCGGGACCGGGTCCGATCCGGCGCCGCGCGGTCGAGCGGGGACGTTGGGCGGTACGGAGCAACCCCGTACCCACGACTGGCGGCATGGATGGACACGTGTTCACATGCGGCAGTACCGTCCCGACCCACTCCATGTCGGACAGTCACCAAATCCCGCCTGTGCCAACGGCGGCATGAAGAGGGGAACGGCAAGAATGACGACGAGTCTCGGGGAGATCTTCCTCTGGGAGTTACTGGGGACGGCGGTACTCACGCTGATGGGCTGCGGCGTCGTGGCCAACAACGTGCTGCGCAAGACCGGGGGGCACGACACCGGCTTCCTGATGGTCAACTTCGGCTGGGGCTTCGCGGTCTTCGCCGGGGCCAGCATCGCCGAACCCACCGGCGCGCACATCAACCCCGCGGTCACCCTGGGGCTGGCGGTGAACGGCCAGACGCCGTGGGACCAGGTGCCGGTCTACATCGTCGCGCAGCTCATCGGCGGCACCCTGGGCGCCGTGCTGTGCTGGGCGGCGTACAAGCTGCAGTTCGACACCCACGACGACCCGCGGAACACGCTCGGCATCTTCTCCACCGCGCCGACCGTGCGCAACGCCCCGTGGAACGTCATCACCGAGACCATCGGCACCTTCGTGCTGGTCTTCTGGATCATCCTCAGCCCGCAGGCCGGGCCCAGCGGCGCCGACGGCGTGCCGACCTTCGGCAACTCCGCCCTCGGCTACGCGGCGGTCGCCTTCATCGTGATCGGCATCGGCAACTCGCTGGGCGGCCCGACCGGCTACGCCATCAACCCGGCCCGCGACCTCGGCCCGCGCATCGCCTACGCGCTGCTGCCGATCCGCGGCAAGGGTTCGGCGGACTGGGGCTACTCCTGGGTGCCGGTCGTCGGCCCGATCCTCGGTGGTGTGCTGGCGGGTGCGTTTGCCCTCGCACTGCCCATCGCCAGCTGACCTGACTCGTCCACATAGGAAGGTAGAACGACAGATGGCTTCTTATGTCGCCGCCATCGACCAGGGCACGACCTCGACCCGGTGCATGATCTTCGACCACTCCGGTCGGGTCGTCGCCGTGGACCAGGTCGAGCACCGGCAGATCTTCCCGAAGGCCGGCTGGGTCGAGCACGACCCGGTCGAGATCTGGACCAACACCCGGCAGGTCTGCGCGGGCGCGCTGGCCAAGGCCGACCTGGTGTCCTCCGACGTCGTCGCCGTCGGCATCACCAACCAGCGGGAAACCACCGTGGTGTGGGAGAAGGCCACCGGCCGACCGGTGTACAACGCGATCGTCTGGCAGGACACCCGCACCGACGAGATCGTCAACACCCTCGCCGCGGGCGAGGACGGGCAGAACCGGTACCAGCGCAAGACCGGTCTCCCGCTGGCGACCTACTTCTCCGGTCCCAAGGTGAAGTGGATCCTGGACAACGTCGAGGGCACCCGCGAGCGCGCGGAGCGCGGCGAGCTGCTGTTCGGCAACATGGACACCTGGGTGCTGTGGAACTGCACCGGTGGTCCGGACGGCGGACTGCACGTCACCGACCCGACCAACGCCTCCCGCACGATGCTGATGGACCTCGAGCGGCTGGAGTGGGACGCCGACATCTGCGCCGAGCTCGGCGTGCCGATGGCGATGCTGCCGGAGATCCGCTCGTCCTCCGAGGTGTACGGCAAGTTCCGGGAGCGCGGCGTGTTCGCCGGCATCCCGATCGCCGGCATCCTCGGCGACCAGCAGGCGGCCACCTTCGGCCAGGCCTGCCTGTCGCCCGGCGAGGCCAAGAACACCTACGGCACCGGCAACTTCGTGCTGCTCAACACCGGCACCGAGCGGGTGCTCAGCGAGAACGGGCTGCTCACCACCGTCGGCTACAAGATCGGCAGCAACGACACGGTGTACTGCCTGGAGGGTTCCATCGCGGTCACCGGCTCGTTGGTGCAGTGGCTGCGGGACAACCTCGGGCTGATCGCCAGCGCACCGGAGATCGAGCAGGTCGCCAGCACCGTCGAGGACAACGGCGGCGCCTACTTCGTGCCCGCGTTCTCCGGGTTGTTCGCGCCGCACTGGCGTTCCGACGCGCGCGGCGCGATCGTCGGGCTGACCCGCTACGTCAACCGGGGCCACCTGGCCCGCGCGGTGCTGGAGGCGACCGCGTTCCAGACCCGCGAAGTGATCGAGGCGATGAACGCCGACTCCGGCGTACCGCTGAAGTCGCTGAAGGTCGACGGCGGCATGGTCGGCAACGAGCTGCTGATGCAGTTCCAGGCCGACATCCTCGGGGTGCCGGTGATCCGGCCGGTGGTCGCCGAGACCACCGCTCTCGGCGCGGCCTACGCGGCGGGTCTCGCAGTGGGCTTCTGGGGCAGCGAGGAGGACATCCGCTCCAACTGGGCCAAGGACAAGCAGTGGGACCCGAAGATGCCGGTCGAGCTGCGCGAGCAGCAGTACGCGCAGTGGCAGAAGGCGGTCTCCAAGACCCTGAACTGGGTCGACTGAGCACCTGACCAGCGGCGCGACCCGCATCCCCGCCGGGGGTGCGGGTCGTCCCACGTGGAGCGTGGCGAACTGGCGCGGCCACGCGAAGGGAGCGGGCGGGGTGCCCTGCCCCGTGCTACCCCGCCCTCGGCAGCACCGGACGACGAGTCGAGGGGTCCCGTCGTCGGGAGGTCGGTGCACTGCCGCGAGGTCGGTGCCCGTCGACCTCGCCCCTTCGCGTAGACGCGCAGCGGGCGCGGAGGTTGCGCCCTCCGCGCCCGCTTCCGCGCCTTCCTCAGCGGAAGTCGTCGGCGTGGTCGACCGCCCATTCGGCATAGGTGCGGGCGGGGCGCCCGGTCACCTGCTGCACCGTCGGCACCGGTTCGTCGCTGCGCTGGTCGTGGAGCGAGAGCAGGGTGTCCGCGACGTTCTCCGGCACGCCGCGGGCCAGCAACCGCGCCTTCGCCTGCTCGACCGCCACCACCTCGAACCGGACCTCCCGGCCGATCGCGGCGCCGATCGCGCGCACCTGGTCGGCCGCGCTGATCGCCTCCGGGCCGGTCAGCCGGTACGCCTTCCCGACGTGCACATCCGCCAGCAGCGCGGCGACCGCGACGGCGGCGATGTCGTCCTCGTGGATGGACGTCTGCCGCGCCTCCGGGAACGGTTCCCGGACCACGCCCTCCGCGCGGATGGACTCCGCCCAGGCCAGCGTGTTGGTGGCGAACGCACCGGGCCGCAGGAACGTCCACTCGAAACCGGCGTCGGCGACGGCCTGCTCCACCAGCCGGTGCCGCTCGCCGATCGCGTTGCCGTCGCCGAACTCCACCGCCAACGACGACAGCACCACGACCCGCCGGACTCCGGCGGCCGCGGCCTGCTCGACGAAGGTGGGAGTGCTCTCCGGGACCGGGAACAGGAAGACCCGGTCGACGCCGTCGAGCGCCCGGGCCAGCGGTTCCGCGTCGCCGAGCCCGCCGCGGAACAGCTCCACCTCGCCGGGCAGTCCGGCGGTGTCCGGGTTCCTGGTCAGCGCGCGGACCTGCGCACCGGACGCCAGCAGGCGTGCCACCACCCGGCGTCCGACGTTGCCCGTCGCACCGGTCACCAGCACCGTCATCGAATGTCCCTCCAGCTGTTCGAGTTCGACCCCAACCTAGGACTTCGAGCGCACTCGAGGTCAACTCGTGCCGCCCAGCTGGCAGGGGGTTTCAGGCGCGCAGGACGGTGAGCGCGGCGGCGACCTCGCGCCGGGCCTCGGTCGGGAGGCCGCGGAGCGGGCGGGGCAGGTTCGGGGAGCGCACGAGCCCCAGGTGTTCGGCAGCGGCGGAGGTGACGCGCAGGCTGCCGTACCGCCCGAACAGCTCCCACAGCGGTTCCATGCGTTCGGACAGCTCGACAGCACGGGCCGCGCCACCCGCCGCGGCAGCACGGGTGATCGCCAGGCACTCGTCGGGCAGCAACCCGCCGATGACGCTGAACCACAGGTCGGCACCAGCGTTGAGACCACCAGCCGCGAGCTGGTCGCCGCTGACGCCGAGCGCCACGCCGTCGGGCAACCCGCTCCGCAGCGCGGTGATCCGGGCAGCCGCCTGGTCCGCCGGAATGCCCGGGATCTTCACCGCACCGACGTTCGGCAGCGCGGCGATGCGTCCGTGCAGCTCGTCGCTGAAGTGGAAGTGCGTGGTGCCGGGGTTGTCGTACACGCACAGCGGGACGGAGAGCTGCGCGGTGACGTCCTCGTAGAGCCCGAACACCTCGTCGTCGGTGAGCGGCTGGTAGGACACCGGGGCGAGCAGGACCGCGGAGGCGCCCGCGTTCTGGGCGTCCTCAGCCAGGGCCAGGACGTCGGAGGTGCGCAGGGCACCGATGCCGATCATGACGGGGACACCGCCCGCGGCATCGACCGCGATCCGGGCAGCTCGGGCGCGCTGCTCGCGGGTGAGGTAGGCGTACCCGCCCGTTGAGCCGAGTGCGCCGATCGAATCAACACCCGCAGCGGCCAACCGCTCGACGAGCGCGCGGAACGCTCGCTCGTCGACCTCGGTCTCGTCGGTCGGGGTGAGGGGGAAGGCGCTGAGGCCGGTGAACATGCGCTTCCTTTCTGCGGGGTCGCGTCGACGATCTCACCCGGAGTGGCACTTCGGCAGGGCCAATGCTCCGGAGAACGACCAGTCCACTTCGTCAGGCGCCGGGACGGACGTCGGGCCGGAGCAGCCCGGCGGCGACCAGTTCCTCCCACACCGCGGACGGCACCGGCCGCTCGAACAGCGCCGCGTTGCGGCGGACCTCGGCCTCGGACCTGGCCCCGACGACGACGGAGGCGATGGCCGGGTGCGCTGCGGCGAAGGCCATCGCCACCTGCGGGAGGCTCGCGCCGTGCCGGTGGACCACCTCCGCGATCCGGGCGACCTTCGCGCGCAGCTGCGGCGAAGCGGGTGCGTAGTCGAACATGGCCCCGGGGTCGAGCTCGTCGGTGGCCAGGACGCCGCCGTTGAACACCCCCGCGGCCAGCACCGCCACGTTCTGCCGCAGGCACGTCGGGAGCATGGTGTCCGCAGCGGACTGCTCCAGGAGCGTGTAGCGGCCAGCGAGCATCACCGCGTCCACATCGGTCTCGGTCGCGAACCGCTCCAGCATCCGCCACTGGTTCATGCCCGCGCCGATCGCACCGACCACGCCCTGCGAGCGCAGCTCGTGCAGCGCCGGGTAGGCCTCGTCGACCGCCTGCCGCCAGTGGTCGTCCGGGTCGTGGATGAGCACCAGGTCCACGCGGTCCATGCCGAGCCGCCGCAGGCTGGCCTCCAGCGACCGCCGCACCCCGTCCGCGCTGAAGTCCCACACCCGCTCGTGGTCGGCGGGCACGTCGAACCCCGCGGCATCGCGCGTCCCCGCGCCCGCTGGGCGCGGCTCCAGCAACCTGCCGACCTTCGTGGACACCACCAGCTCCGACCGCGGCCGCCCGGCCAGGCCCGTGCCGAGGCGGCGCTCGGCCAGCCCCAGGCCGTAGTGCGGAGCGGTGTCGAAGTACCGGATCCCCGCTTCCCAGGCCGCATCCACCGCACCGAGGGCGGTGTCCTCGTCGACGGCGCGGTATAGGTTGCCGATCACCGCGCCGCCGAACCCCAGCGGGGAGACCACCACGTCCGAGGCACCGAGCTTCACGGCAGCTCCTGCGCCTGCCGAGGACCGGTTCTCGCTCCAGAGCGGTTTTCCCGCTCGGACGTCCACGCCTGCCCGGCCACGTTCGCCGACTGGTCGCGCAACGCCACCTCAGCCCCGTGGAACAGGTCCAAGCCGTCGCGGCAGATCCGCGAGCCGTGCAGGTCCGCTACCCGCACCACGTCCACTTCGGCCGGGATCACCGCGTGGATCTGCTCGTACTCAGCTTTCAGCCTGGCGTGCGGAGTGATTCGCTGCATGCCGGTACCTCCCTCACCCACCGGCCCACACCCGGCCACCGGGGTAGCTGTGGTCCCGCAACGCCTCCGGGCGCAGCTGCGCGGAGAAGCCGGGGCGCTGCGGGGCGGCGTAGCGAGCGCCCCGGAGCACCACCGGGTCCACGAAGTGCTCGTGCAGGTGGTCGACGTGCTCGATCAGCCGGTCCTCCACGGAACCGGACACCGCGACGAAGTCGAACATCGCCAGGTGCTGCACGAGCTCGCACAACCCCACCCCACCGGCGTGCGGGCACACCGGGACGCCGAACTTGGCTGCCAGCAGCAGGATCGCCAGGTTCTCGTTGACCCCGGCCACCCGCGTGGCGTCCAGCTGCAGCACGGACACCGCCCCCGCCTGCAGCAGCTGCTTGAACACCACGCGGTTGGCGACGTGCTCGCCGGTAGCCACCCGGACCGGGGCGACCGCCGCGGCGATGGCGGCGTGCCCCAGCACGTCGTCGGGGCTGGTCGGCTCCTCCACCCACCACGGGTCGAAGGGCGCGAGCTCGCGGATCCAGCTGATCGCGGTGGGCACGTCCCAGCGCTGGTTGGCGTCGACGGCGATCCGGACGTCCGGCCCGACCGCATCGCGGGCGATCCGCAACCGCCGCACGTCGTCGTCCAGGTCCGCGCCCACCTTCAGCTTGATCAGGTCGAAGTTCTGGCCCACCGCGGCGGTGCAGAGCCGGCGCAGCTTCCCGTCCGGGTAGCCCAGCCAGCCCGGGGACGTGGTGTACGCCGGGTACCCGTCGCGGAGGAGCTCCGCAGTGCGCTCCGCGCGGCCGGGTTGTGCCCGGCGCAGGAGATCCAGGGCTTCTCCCGGGGTGAGCGCGTCGCTGAGGTACCGGAAGTCGACCAGGTCGACGACCTGCTCCGGGGACAGCTCGGCGAGCAGCTGCCACAGCGGTTTCCCGGCCCGCTTCGCCTTCAGGTCCCACAGCGCGTTGACCACGGCCCCGATCGCCATGTGCACCACGCCCTTCTCCGGGCCCAGCCAGCGCAGTGGGGAGTCGTGCACGAGCTCCCGCCACACCGCGCCGAGGTCGTCGAGCACCGCCGCCACCGGCCGACCGACCACAGTGGACTCCAGCGCGCGGATCGCGGCGACCTGCACGTCGTTACCCCGACCGATGGTGAACGCGAACCCGTGACCGGTCAGCCCGTCGTCAGCGTCGGTCTCCACCACCACGTAGGCCGCCGAGTAGTCCGGGGCCGGGTTCATCGCGTCCGAGCCGTCCAGCTCCCGCGACGTGGGGAACCGGACGTCACAGGTCCGCAGTCCGGTGATCAGCGCAGCCATCGGGCCACCTCGCTTCCGCGCACGCCGACCACAGGTATAACCGGCGGTGCGCGGAAAAGCCAAGGTCGCCGATCCGCCCGCAATCCGGTTGACCTGCCGACCCCACGACCGACCGGGCTCAGGTGAAGCTGGCCAGGAAGGCTTGCCGGGCGTCGGAGGTGGTGTGCGTCGGCCACAGCGCCTGCAGCGGCACCTCGGTGGGCGGGGCGAGTTCGACGACCCGGACCTCCCCACCCGCGGCCCTGCCGGGCTCGGCGGTGACGAACGCGACGTCGTCGGTGCCGAGGACCGCGGTGACCGGTGGGGTGCCCTGGATGGGGTTGCGGCGGGTGCGCGGTTCGAAACCCGCCCGTCGGCAGTGCTCGAGGAGCAGGTCGGTGTAGCCGGACTGCCCGGGGCTGCCCCACACGACGATCTGCTCGTCGGCCAGTTCGGGCAGCTCGACCACGTCCCGGTCGGCGAGGCGGTGCGCCGCGGAGACCGCCAACCGCAGCCGCTGGTGGACGAGCGTCGCGCGGGTGAGGCCGTGCGCCGGGGCCATGGCGCGGCACAACCCGAGGTCGAGCTCCCCCGCCAGCAGCTGCTCCACCAGTTCACCGGGGTAGCGCTGGTTGACGTCGGTGGCGAGGTCCGGGTGGTCGGCGTGGGCTTGGCGGAGCAGCGCCGTGACCTCGTCGCCGGTGACAGCCGGGGTGTGCCCGATGCGCAGCACCTCCGCCTCACCCCGACCGATCCGCCTTGCGCGGTACAGCGCTGAGCGGGCCACGCCCTCCAGCACGCGGGCGTCGGCGATCAGCGCTTCACCAGCGGGGAGCACAGCCACCCCGGTGGTGGTCCGTTCGAGGAGGTCGACGCCGACTTCGCGTTCGAGCGTGCGGATCGAGGTCGAAAGCGCCTGCTGCGACAGGTGCAGGCGCACTGCGGCCCGCGTGAAGCTGCCCTCCTCCGCCACCGCCACCAGGTGTCCCAGCTTGTGCAGGTCCAGGCCCACGTCACCTCCTCTTCCCCGCGCGGTCCGATCCGGCACCGAGGACGTTGACGACCAACGTCGCGGCAGCCGCGACGGCCATGCCCACCACGGCACCGCCCAACCCGAGCAGCGGTGTGCTGAACGGCATGGCGAGCACCAGGATCACACCGATCACGACGAACGCGAAGTTCCGCACCGCACCAGTGCGTGCGAGCCGGTGCAGTGCACCCAGCGCGATCTGCACCGCGGCGACCGGCACCGCGACGGCGAACGCAGCGGCCTGTTCACTCACGTGCGAGTGGTGCCCCGCGGTGTCCACCGCGACTTCGATCCCCGACCCGAGCGCGGCGATCGCGGCGAACACCAAGACGTGGCCGTACCCCCAGGTCAAGGCGACCCGCAAGGTGGCCAGGTGCGGCTCCGCACCGGTGAAGTAGATCCACCACACCACGAACACCAGTGCCAGGCCCCCGGCGGCGATCAGGACCAGCGTCGTCGACACCCCGTACTCGGTCAGCGCTGACTGCACGGCCACGAGCGAACCGAGGACGACCTCGCCGAGCACGATGATGGTGAACAGGCCGTACCGCTCGGCGATGTGCTCCGCGTGCCAGGTGGTCCGCCGGCGGGACTCGGCCCAGACCGGTACCGCCAGCTCAGCGATCACCAGCGCCACGAAGGTGCCCCAGGCCCACGCCCCCGGTGCCCACAACCGGGCGATCCATCCCACCTGGACCACCGCGATCCCGGCGGCGTAGCGGCACGCGGTGCCCCGGCCCTCCGGGTGCTCGACGGCGGCCCGCAACCACTGGCAGACCAACCCGATCCGCATCAGCACGTAGCCGAGGACCACGACGCTGAAGTCGTAGTGCTCGAACGCGGCGGGCACCCCGGCCGCCAGCACCAGCACCCCGGCCATCTGCAGCAGCGTGAGCAGTCGGTAGAGCACGTCGTCGGTGTCGTAGGCCGAGGCGAACCAGGTGAAGTTCATCCACGCCCACCAGATCGCGAAGAACACCGCCGCGAACCCGACGAGCCCGCCGCCGAGGTGGCCCTCGTCCAACGTGTGGTGCAGCTGCGCGGCGGCCTGCCCCACCGCCACCACGAAGCACAGGTCGAAGAACAGCTCCAGCGGTGTCGAGGCGCGGTGCGGCTCGTTCGGGTCGCGCCCCCGCATCGCCCGCCACCGCACCCCGGCCAGG
Source organism: Saccharopolyspora sp. NPDC000359 (assembly GCF_040300525.1). Classification (NCBI taxonomy): domain Bacteria; kingdom Bacillati; phylum Actinomycetota; class Actinomycetes; order Pseudonocardiales; family Pseudonocardiaceae; genus Saccharopolyspora; species Saccharopolyspora sp. NPDC000359. The sequence goes on from NZ_JBEPDU010000033.1 coordinate 41,152, forward strand.
TTCACCACTGCTCCTCCTGCCGCACTGGTGCCCGCTCCGCCCGACGGCCTGCCACCGGCGATCACCTGGTGGTGTAGCCGCCGTTCGGGAACACCGTCTGCCCGGTGAACCACCAGCCCTCGGTGGCCAGGAAGCGGATCACCGGGGCGATGTCCTCGATGTGGGTGAGCTGGTTGCCCATCGCCTGCGACCGGTGGAACTCCACCCGCTCCAGCGTCTCCTGCGGGTAGAAGAACGGCGTGTCCATCGGTCCCGGGGCCACCACGTTCACCGAAATGCGGCGGTCCGCGAACTCCTTGGCCGCGGCGCGGGTGAAGTGCTCCAGCGGTGCCTTGCCCCCGGCGTAGGTGGAGTAGCCGTCGGTGAACGCCGCCAGCAGCGAGGTGCCCAGGCTGATGATCTTGCCCTCGTCGTTGAGCCGACGACCCGCCTCCTGGAGGAAGAAGTAAGCCGCCTTCGCGTTGATCGCGAACATGCGGTCGAACTCCTCCTCGGTGGTGTCCAGGATCGGTTTGCGCAGCACCATCCCGGTGGTGTTCACCGCGACGTCGACCCCGCCGAAGGTGTCCACCGCGGTGTCGAACAACCGCCGCACCTCGCTGACCTGCGTCAGGTCGCCCTGCACCGAGATGGCCTCGGAACCGGCCTCCCGCACCGCGTTGACCGTCTTCTCCGCCTCGGCGGCGGTTGAGCTGCTGTTGTAGTGCACCACGACCTTCGCGCCCTCGTCCGCGAACGTCGTGGACAGCAGACCACCCAGGTTCTTGCCCCCACCGCCGATGACCGCGACCTTGCCGCGCAAGCTCCGCTCCGCCACTGCTCTCCCCGTTCTCCCGGCATCACTGCTGGTCAGACGACCTGGATGAGGTCGCGCCCCGACGGTAGGCGGCAGCCGCGCGCGGCGGGAACCAGAACATCCGGGTGCGGCCACAACCGCCGTGGATATGCCCAGGTGGGAGCGGTAGAACCGGGCTGCGCGGACCACCCGCCGGAGTGACCCGGCGGGTGGCGCGCGAGACGGCTACAGCATGGATTCGACGATCTCGACGGCCCGCGCCAGCCCGCCGGCCTCCTCGATCTCCCGCCGCATGTCCGCCACCCGGGTCCGGATCCCCTCATCCGAGGTGACCTCCGCCAGGGCGGCGCGCAGCTGCTCCGGGGTGGCGGTCGCACCGTCCAGCTGCACGCCCAGGCCGAGCTCCTCGATCCGGGCCGCGTTCATGAACTGGTCGACGGCCTGCGGCACGGCGATCAGCGGGACGCCGTGGTGCAGGCCCTCCATCGTGCCGCCCATCCCGGCGTGCGTGATGAACGCGCTGGCCCGGGACAGCGCCCGCAGCTGCGGGATCCACCGGTGCACCTCGAAGTTCGCCGGGATCTCCCCCAGCACGGCCGGATCAACCGCCTTCCCCACGGACATCACCACGTGCCAGTCGAGGTCGGCGAACGCCCGCAGGCACGTCCGGTAGAAGTCCAGGCGGTCGTTGTAGGCCGAACCCAGCGAGATCACCAGCACCGGCCGGTCGTCCGGCGGCTGCCAGTCCCCCTGGGACGCCCGCTCGGTCAGCATCGGGCCGACGAACGCGTAGACGTCCGACGCCTTGTCCCCGAAGTACTGGAAGCTCCGCGGGATGGTCACGACGCAGCGGCGCGGGTGCATGAGGACCTCGTGGGTCAGGGCCACGCCCTGCTCCGCGAAGTACTCGTCGTAGGCCCGCTCCACCGCCACCTTCTCCGGGGTCGGCGTCATGTCCAGGACCGACTCCAGCCCCTCGGCGTAGACGTGCGTCGGGCACAGCTGCAGCGCTGGCACTCCCCACTTCTCGGCGAGGACGAGGAAGTCGGGGAGGTCGTAGACCACGAGGTCGGGCTGGTCCGCCGCGTACGCCGCCTCCAGCTGCGGCACGACGGACTTGGTCTCCTCGAGGAACATCAAGCGCGCCTCGACCTCCTCGTCCGGCCACTCCTGCCGGGTCGCGGTCGGCGACCCCGGCAGCAGCGAGGTGTAGCGGACCGGGGTCGCCCCGGCTTCGGCCACCTGGTCGGCGAACGCCTCGGTCACCCCGTAGCTGACGCGGTGCCCCCGGCTCACCAGCTCGGTGATCAGGCCGAGGGTCGGGTTGACGTGGCCGTGCGCCGGGATGGTGAGGAAGGTGATGTGCGCGGGCCGGGTGCGGTGCGCGTTCTGCGCAGCCTTGGTCATCTGCTTCTGCTCCTGACGAATGCGCCCTCGCCACGACGAGGGCTGCTCAACGATGTCGGTGGGCGCGCCCGGGCAGCCGAGTCCGCGCACCCCGAACACCGCGGCAGGAGGCCTGCTCGCAGCGTGCGATCGGGGTTCGGAGGTGCGGGATCAGCGGGCGAGGTGCGGTGCACCGCCACGCCGGATCGGTGTGGGCGCGCGAAGACACGCGGCCGGGCAGGCGGATCGAAGCCGCCGCGAGGCCGTGAGTGGGAGCGAGATCAGAGGTAGAGCTGCTTCTGCACCATGCGGTCAGGTTAACGCAGCCCGCACCACGATGTCGCACCCTTTTCCGCGCGCTTGGCGGCACCCCGTCCGCCCGCGTCGAGAACGACTCCAATCCGGTACTGCTCGACGGGGCGCGGCCGCTGCTCGACAGCACCGGCCCGGACGTGCCCCGCGCCCGCCTGCCCAGTCGACCAGGGACCGCCGAGGGCGACGGGCTCTGCTGCGGCGCCCGGGCCTGCCCGTTCACACCGACGGGAGCATCACAATGCAGTTGTCAAGGAGCAGATGTCCGTCCACAGGCGACACTGGAATTAGGCGGTACTGGACCGAGTTCGCGCCAGAACCGCTGCGGCATCGGCAAGCTCGACTAAGCAACCAGTTCCAGGAGTTCGTCGAGCGCGTCCTGCACCATCTTCCGGGTGTGCCGGTGCTCCCGGGCGTCCAACGTGTCCCGGAGGGCGAGCAGGTCGCGCTCGGTGGCTGGTCGTGGTCGCCCCAGCTTGTCGCGACTCTTGAGCAGGCCCAGCTGGGCCAGCGCCGCACCGCGCGGTTCGTTCATGGCGCGGAACATCTTCTGCGCCTCCTGGTAGGTGCGCGCCGCCTCGCCGTACCAGCACGCGCGGAACAGGACGTTGCCGCGCATCTTCCGGTTGTAGGCCAGGGCGCTGGACAGGTCCATCCGGCGGCAGATCTGCTCGGCCTTGGTCAGCAGCTGCAGCGCTTCGTCGTGCTCCCCGCGCAGCGACAGCACGTCGGCCAGGCCGCGCAGCGCCCAGGCGAGCCCCCGCTCGTCCCCGCCGTCCTCGGCGATCTGCGCGGCCTCGGCGAAGCGCTCCCACGCCGCGGTCAGGTCACCGGCGTTGCGGTCGAGCTGGGCCAGCCCTTCGAGCGCCCACACGGTGTGCCGGGTCTCGCCCCGCCTGCGTGCCTCGGCGAGCAGCTTCTCGTGCAGGTCGCGGGCTTCCTCGTAGTCGCCCCGGATGCGCAGCGTCTCGGCGATCCCGGCGACCGAGTAGCCCAAGGCCACCACGTCGCCCGCCCGCACCGCCGCGTCGCGGGCGAGGCCGAGCCAGCGCAGCGCACCGGTCATCTGCCCCCGCTGCCGGGCCAGGGTGCCGCCGTTCCACAGCGCCCACGCCATCGCGCCCGGCTCGCCAGCGTCCCGGGCGGCCCGGTAGCTCGCGCGCCACGCCACGTCCGCCTCGGCGATCCGCCCCAACCGGCGGCACGCCTCGGACTCCACCAACCTCGCCTGGGCGAGCGCCAGAGCATCGCCTTCCTCCGCCGCGCGAGCCACTTCCGCGCGCGCCTTGGCCAGCGCCTCCTCGTAGTTCGTGTTCACCGACAGGTTCCGGAGCCGCCCCTGGAACTCCGGCGCGAACGCCTTGCCGTACATCTCGGCCACCTCAGCTCTTCCACACCGCGTTGGTGCCAAGACGCACCAATCTCGCTTGGGGGGCCGGTTCGCCCCGCCGATCCCCTGGAGCGGGGCGAACCGGCCCGTTCAACCCCCGACGACATCCAAGTTATGGCGCGGCAGAGGGGCGGCGGATCAGCCGATGTGTCAGGTGAGGTCAACCGATCGGCCAGGAAGCCACCCGGCATCCTCGTACTTTCGGCCGAGATCACCGGGCTCAGGAACGATCTCCGCGGCCGGGACGTTGTTCTTCCGGCAACCTGCACGCCGGTGTGCCGCCGGGCAGCCGGTAGCGGTTCTCGGCAACCCACCGGTAGACCAGCTCGGCCAGCCCTCGCACCACCGGGGCGGCCAGCACCGCACCGGCCACCGACCACGGCAGTCGGCAGCCCTTGAGCAGCTCGGCGACCGCGGCCGCGCCGCCGAACACCCGCCCGGACGGCGCGACCCACAGCACCTCGTGCCGGGCCCGGTCGGCCGTCGTCCGGTAGGCGGCGAGGTCGGCCTCCTGCCAGGCCAGCACGCGCACCCGCACCGGCAGCCGCTCGGCCAGCCGCGCGCTGCGCGTGCAGAACCCGCAGTCGCCGTCGTAGATCAGCACCGGGAGCTCAGTCATGGCCACTCCTGCCCAGCGGGTACCCGGCCAGACTCCTGCGCACCGCAGGCGCGGGAGGACCGGGTCAGTCCAGGTCGTCGTGCCGCATCAGCAGCCGACCGGCCTCGGTGAGCGAACCCGACAGCGACGGGTAGACCGAGAACGTGTTGGCCAGGTTGTCCACCGTGACCTGGTTCTGCACCGCGAGCGCGATCGGCAGGATCAGCTCGCTGGCGTTGGGCGCCACCACGACGCCGCCCACCACCACACCGGTCTGCGGGCGGCAGAAGACCTTGAGGAAACCGCGGCGCAGCCCCTCCATCTTCGCGCGCGGGTTGGTGGCCAGCGGCATCATCACGGTCCGCGCCGGCACCTCGCCGCTGTCGATCGCCTGCTGGCTGATGCCGACGGTGGCGATCTCCGGGTGGGTGAAGACGTTCGCGGCGACCGTCTTGAGCTTGATCGGGGTGACCCCCTCGCCGAGCGCGTGCCACATCGCGATCCGGCCCTGCATGCCCGCCACCGAGGCCAGCAGCAGCAGACCGGTGCAGTCGCCAGCCGCGTAGACGCCCGGCACGCAGGTCCGCGACACCCGGTCGACCGGGATGTAGCCGCCCCGGTCGGTCTCGACGCCGATCCGCTCCAGCCCGATGTCGCTGGTGTTGGGCACCGAGCCGACGGTCATCAGCGCGTGGCTGGCCTCCACCTGCCGCCCGTCGGCCAGGTGGATCAGCACCCCGGAGCCAGTGCGCTCCACCTTCTCGGCGCGCGCGTGCTTGACGACCTCGGTGCCGCGCTCGGCGAACACCTCCTCCAGCACCGCGGCCGCGTCGGCGTCCTCGTGCGGCAGCACCCGGTCACGGCTGGAGATCATGGTGACCTTGACGCCCATCTCGGTGTAGGCGGAGGCGAACTCCACACCGGTGACACCGGAGCCGATCACGGCCAGGTGCTCGGGCAGTTCGGGCAGGTCGTAGAGCTGCCGCCAGTTGAGGATGCGCTCCCCGTCCGGCTCGGCGCCCTTGAGCACCCGCGGCGTGGCCCCGGTGGCGATCAGCACGACGTCGGCGGACAGCTCCTGGTAGCCGCCATCGGCGAGGTCGACGCCGACCTGGTGCACCGCCATGCCCTTCGCTGGGTTGGTGAAGCGCGCCCGCCCGGGCAGGATCTTCACGCCTTCGCGGCGGACCCGGGAGCGGATGTCAGCGGACTGCGCGAGCGCGAGGCCCTTGACCCGGCCGTGCACGACGGCCACGTCGACGTCGGAGTCCTCGGTCTTCGCGCGGATGCCGAGCTCGCGGGCATCGCGGTAGGCGGAGCGCGCCCCCGCGGAGGCGATGAAGGTCTTCGACGGCACGCAGTCGTAGAGCACGCAAGCCCCACCGAGGCCCTCCGGCTCGACCAGCGTGACGTCCGCCCCGTTCGACGCGGCTACCAGCGCCGCCTCGTAACCGGCCGGGCCGCCTCCCATGATCACGATGCGGGTCACTTCGCGTTCCTCCCCGATGCCTGCCGTGTGGGCGCCAGACTCACCGTACGCTGCGCGTAGTCCGGTCGATTCGGGTGGTGTCGCCCGAAATGACCACCGTGGTGCACCCCACAGCACCGCCGCGACCGAGGGTCACCAGCTCGGGGTCGGCGGCTGCGCTCCGCGATTCCCCGGGGTGCCCGAAACCGGTCGAGATGACCGAAGCCGCTCGTGTATACCCACTTTTGTGACGCGGTCTGGTCCGCCACCCGGGCTCTCGATCGCTACCCTGTTGGGCGTGCCTCTGTACGCCGCGTACGGGTCCAACATGGATCCGGCCCAGATGTTGAAGCGAGCGCCGCATTCGCCGATGGCGGGTACGGGCTGGCTGGTGGACTGGCGGTTGACCTTCGGCGGGGAGGACTACGGCTGGGAAGGCGCCCTCGCCACCATCGTCGAATGCCCGGGTTCCCAGGTCTTCACGGTGCTCTACGACGTCAGCCCGGAGGACGAGCGGCAGCTCGACAACTGGGAGGGCGCCGAGCTGGGCATGCACAAGAAGCTCCGGCTGCGGGTGCAGACGCTGGACGGGCCGGTGCTGGCCTGGCTGTACGTGCTCGACGCCTACGAGGGCGGGCTGCCGTCAGCGCGCTACCTCGGCGTGATGGCTGACGCCGCGGAGGCCGCCGGAGCCCCCGAGGACTACGTCGAGAAGCTGCGGAAGCGGCCCTGCCGCAACGTCGGTCCCGGTTCCCCGCGTGACATCTGATCCGAACATCACGCCGCACGTGTGACAATCACTGGTGATTGCACACGTGGTCGCTCGCCGTCGCGTGCCGGGTGGGAGCTGCGGCGACGAGCTCTGAGGTGAGGGGTTTCGGGTGGCCGAGGCAGGCGGCACGCCGGTCAGCCAGCAGGACCGGCGCGAGGAGATCCGCCAGGAGGTGCTGGCCAGCGGGTTCGTGCGCATCGAGGAGCTGGCCACCAAGCACGGCGTCAGCGGCATGACGATCCACCGCGACCTGGACGTGCTGGAGCAGCAGGGCTGGCTGCGCAAGGTCCGGGGCGGGGCGACCTCGACGCCGACCGCGCTGCTGGAGACTTCGGTGCGGGCCCGGATCGCCGACGCCGCCGAGGAGAAGGCCTGCATCGCCGAGCACGCCGCGCGGCTGGTCTCCCCCGGCCAGGTCGTGGCCCTGGACGACAGCACCAGCGCGCTGGCGGTCGCCGAGCGGCTGCCGGCGCTGGCCCCGCTGACCGTCGTGACGAACTTCCTGTCGGTGATCAACCTGCTCAGCGGCGAGCCGGGGCTGCACCTGATCGGCCTGGGCGGCGACTACCAGCCGTCCTACGACGCCTTCCTCGGGCTGCACACCGCCACCACGGCCCGCACCCTTCGGTCGGACGTGCTGTTCATGTCCACCACCGCCGTCGTCGGCGGGCACTGCCTGCACCGCTCGCAGGAGACGGTCCAGGTCAAGCGGGCGCTGATGGAGACTGCGGGCAAGCGGGTACTGCTGCTGGACCACTCCAAGTTCGACCGGCGCGCGGTGCACGAGCTGGCCCCGCTGACCGAGTTCGACCTGGTCGTGGTCGATGCCGGTACCCCGGCCGCGCGGCTCGACGAGCTCCGGTCGGCGGGGGTGGCGCTGGAGGTCGCCGAGCGCTGACCTCCGCCGACCGATGGCCCTCGCGGTTCAGGCTGCGGCGAGCCAGCCGCGGTCCCGGAGCTCGCCGAGGAAGCGCTGGTAGCTGCTGTCGAGCGGGGGCACCTCGGAGGGCACCGGCTCGACCAGTTCGCCCTCGGGCACCATCGCGATCGCTGCGGCGCTCAGGTCCGGGTGGGTCGATCCGCTTGCCGCCAGCAGCGCCGCCCCGAGCGCGGTGCCCGCACCTTGGACGCGCAGGACCGGTCGGTCCAGGATCGACGCCCTGATCTGGCACCAGGCGAGGCTGCGGGCACCGCCGCCCGCGGTGCGCACCGGGCCGGTGGCCGGGGCGCCGAGGTCCGCCAGGCGTTCCAGCGCGAGCCGCTCGCAGAAGGCGACGCCTTCGAGGCGGGAGCGGTACTCGTCCACCCGGTCCTGCGGGGTGCCGAGGAGGAACTGCGCGGCCCGCTCGGCCAGGAACGGGAACCGCTCGCCCTCCCCGCGCAACGGGTAGTTGACCACGCTCGCCGGGCCACGCCCGGTGGCCGCCTCGTCCAGCGCCGCGAGTTCCGAGGAGTCCACATCGGACAACGCGGAGCCGCCGATGTTGGCCGCACCGCCGGGCAGCCACAGGCCGTCCGGGTGCAGGTGGCTGTACACCGCCCCGGCCGGGTCGTGCACGAGCTCCGCCGAGACGCCCTTGAGCACCAGCGTCGTGCCCAGCACGGTCACGAACTGGCCGATGTCGACGGCCCCGCACGCCAGCTGGCCCGCGCACCCGTCGGTCATCCCGGCCCGCACCTCGCAGCCCTGCGGCAGGCCGGTCTCCGCCGCAGCCGCGGCGCCGACCGCACCGAGCACCGCCGTTGGCCGCACGACCTCCGGGAGCAGCCGGGACGGCACCTCGAGCGCGTCGAAGACCTCCGTCGCCCACTCCCCCGCAACCGCGTCGTAGCCGCTCTTCAGCGCGTGGCTGGTGTCGGTGGCGACCGGCAGCCCGACCAGCTTCCGCGCGATGACGTCCGGGGTGTGGCAGACCTGCGCGGTCCCCTCCGGAAGGTGCCGCGCCAACCAGGCAATCCGGGCCAGGCCCGAACCCGCCGACGGGGTGATGCCGGTGCGCTCCCAGCGCAGCGCTCCCACCTCGACCGCGGTCCTGGCCTCGGCCTCGGCACGCCGGTCGTCGTACATCAGGGCCGCACCGAGCGGGTCTCCGTTGCCGTCGACCGGGACCACCGTGCCCGAGGTCGCCGAGATCGCCAACGAGGTGATCTCGGCACTGCGCGACCCGAGCGCGGCTGCGCACTCGGCCAGGCAGTCGCGGACCGCGGGCCACCACGCGCTCGCATCCTGCTCGGACCGGCCGCCGGACGAGCGAACCGGCTGCGGCAGCGGCCGAGAGGCCGCAGCCACCACCGCACCGACCGGGTCGTGGACCTGCACCCGCACGTTCGCGGTCGCGATGTCGACCCCTGCGACGAGCTCTCCCATCAGCACCCCTCCCCGGAGCGTGGACCGCTGGTCATCCGGCGGCCTGCAGCTTCTCCAACGCCTCCGGCAGTTCCGCCATCGAGAACACCGCGACGTCCGGCTCGGCGAGCTGCTCGGGCGTCGGGTTCGGCGGGGCCTCGCCGCGCACCACCCACACCGCGCGCAGACCGACCCGGTGGGCGCCGCGCACGTCGGTGTCCAACCGGTTGCCGACGTGCACCGCGTTGCGCGGGTCGACGCCGGCTTCCCGCAGCGCGTGCTGGAAGATCCGCGGGTCCGGCTTCTCCGCGCCGACGACCTCCGAGATCGCCCAGACGTCCACGAACTCGGCCACGCCGTCGCGGCGCAGGGCGTCCACCACGACCGCGCGCTGGTTCGCCACGACCGCGATCTTGTAGCGCCCGGCGAGCTGGCGCAGCGCGGGCAGGACGTCGTCGTGCAGCGCCGACGGCGGGTACTCCCAGTACTGCTCGGCGCGGTCGGACAGCTGCTGGCGCGCACCCGCGGTCAGGAACCGCTCGGCGATCGCGGTGCGCAGTGAGCCGCCCTGGGCCTGCCGCCGCTCGTCGTAGACCTGCTGGAACTCCGCTTCGTCGACCTCGCGCCCGGCCTCGGCGGCGAGTTCGCGCGTGGCGCGCAGCAGCGCGTCGCGGTAGGCGCGGTCGTCGTAGACCGGGCCGCCGACGTCGAGCAGCACGAGGTCGATCCGGGCATCGGTGGTGGGTTGAGGCGGCACGTCGCGTCCTTCCGGTGGTGGTCCACTACCGGGACCGTGGTGTCACATCCCAGCGCCAACATAACACCCATCTTGAAATTTTTAACACTCGATGCTGTGATGTTCTCGGGTCGCGCACCGGCCGACCCGGTAGGCGGGATCTGGAGGGAACGCCCGTGATCACCATCGGCATCGACGCCGGCACCTCGGTGGTGAAGAGCGTCGCCTACGCAGCGGACGGGACCGAGCTGGCGGTCGCCCGGCGGCCGACCCGGGTCGAGCATCCCCGACCCGGCTGGGCCGAGCAGGACATGCAGGAGGTCTGGAGCGCGGTCGCGGACACCGTTGCCGAGCTCACCGCCGCAGCGGGGTCCGACGTCGCTGCCCTGGCGCTCACCGCGCAGGGCGACGGGTGCTGGCTGGTCGACGACGCCGGTGGCCCCACCGGTCCCGCACTGCTCTGGAACGACGCCCGCGCATCCGAGATCGCCGCCGGTTGGGCCGAGTCCGGGGTCCTCGCCGAGCTGTTCAAGATCAACGGATCGGTCGGCTTCGGCGGCCTCCCGCACGCGCAGCTGCGCTGGCTCGCCGAGCACGACCCGGCCCGGATCGACCGGTCCGCGACCGTGCTGACCTGCGGCGGTTGGCTGTTCCACTGCCTGACCGGACGCCTCGCCTGGGACGTCTCCGAGGCCTCGAACCCCTTCCTCGACGCGCGCACCGGCCAGTACTCGCCCACCGTGCTCGCCGAGCTCGGGCTGGACTGGGCGCGGCCGCTGCTGCCCGAGGTGGTGGACGGCCAGCAGCGGATTGCTCCGCTGCGCGACTTCGCTGCCGAACGCCTCGGCGTCCCGCCCGGGACGCCGGTGGTGCTCGGGGCCTACGACGTGATCTCCACAGCCATCGGCGCCGGGGTCACCGAACCGGGCCAGGCGTGCACCATCCTCGGCACCACGATCTGCACCGAGGTGCTCAGCGACAGCCCGCGGCTTGAACGCACGCCCGTCGGCATGTCGCTGCGCACGCCGGATCCGGGCCGGTGGATGCTCGCCAGCGCCACCCTGTCCGGTACCGAGGTCGTGGAGTGGGCCTGCCGGATGCTCGGCTTGCCGAACCCGGAGGACCTCACCGACCTCGCAGAACAGGCCGAGCCGGGCAGCGGGGGCCTGCTGGTGCTGCCCTACCTCTCGCTGGCCGGGGAGCGCGCGCCGTTCTACGACCCGGCCGCGCGCGGCAGCCTGCACGGCCTGAGCCTGGAGCACGGTCCGGCCGAGATCGCGCGGGCCTGCCTGGAGGGGCTGGCCATGGCGATCCGCGACTGCCTGCGGGCCAGCACCGCGCAGCCCACCGAGCTCCGGCTGACCGGCGGGGGTTCGGCGAACCGACTGTGGCGGCAGGTGATCGCCGACGTGACCGGCCTGCCGGTCGTGCGCACGACCGATGAGCAGGCCGGTGCCCGCGGTGCGACCGTGACCGCGCAGTCCCTGCTGACCGGCCGGAGCACCACCGAGGTGGCCCGCGAGCTGGTCGGCACGTCGGAACCGCTGCGCCCCATCGAGGCCAATCGCGCCACCTACGACGACGCCTACGCGCGGTTCACCGCCGCCCGCGAAGCGGCCCAGGCCGCGAACTGGTTCCGACCCTCGCGCTGAAGTCCTCACCGCGCACCCCCGACCAGCTCCGGGCGCGGCTTCGCCCAGGCGAGCCCGAGCAGCGCGCTCGCCCGCCGGGTGCCGCGGCGGTCCCGGCGGCGGGCGATCCGCTCGCCGACCAGCGCCCGGAAGCGCTCGGCCTGCTCGCCGAGCCGACCGAGCGCCTGCTCCAGGCAGTCCAGGGCTTGCCGCTGGTCGCCGGTGCACAGCAGCTCGGTGATCGCGAAGTCGAGGGCTTGGGTGCGCAGGCCGTCCAGCTCCACGACGTCGCACTCCCGGACCCACGCCTGGTGGACGGCGAGGTCCGGCTGCGAGCGCAGCTCGCGGTCGTAGGGGATGGTCACGTCCACGACCTCGTCGACCGGGCCGCAGCCGTGCATCGCCACCGCAGTCGGACCGGACAGCACCGAGTGCGGCCCGGCGCGCAGCAGGGCGGCCGCCGCGCGGGTCCTCGGGTCGTGCGCGCGGGCCGCCGGGACCACGACGCCGTGCCAGGGCCGCACCCACTCGCCGTCGGCCAAGCCCGCCGCGAGCCCGGCCGGGCCGAGCAGCCGTTCGGCGTCAAGCCAGGTCATCGCGCCGTGCCGGGCCGAGGGCGGCCACTCGACCACTGGCGCCGGGGTTCGATCTTCGGGGCAGGTGATGTTCGTCCTCATGCCCTTATAGAGGAGCGAACCCCGCTCCCAGATACAGCTGGAGGTGGATGCACCTCGATCAGGTGCAATCCCCTGCCGACGTCAGTGCTCCAGTGCACGCAAGGCCGTGTGGACCATTGCTCGGACCCCCACCAGCAGGGCCCGCTCGTCCAGCGCGAACGTCGGCTGGTGCAGGTCCTTGACCCGGCCGACCCCGGAGTGGACGCCCAGCCGCGCGAAGGAGCCCGGCACGTGCTCCAGGTACCAGCCGAAGTCCTCGCCACCCGACGACTGCGGGGTGCTGGCCAGGGCCGCCGCCCCGAGCCCCGCCTCGATGCCCTGGCGGAACAGCTCGGTGCTCTCGTCGTCGTTGACCACCGGCGGCACGCCGCGGCGGTGCTGGAGGTCGAACCCGACCCCGAGCGGCGCGAGCAGGCTGTGCACCAGCTCGTGCACCAGCGGTTCCAGCTTGGCCCAGGTGTCGCGGTCACCGGTGCGCAGCGTGCCGGTGAGCACCCCGTCCTGCGGGATGGCGTTCGGCGCCTCCCCCGCGCGCACCGCGCCCCAGGTCAAAACCGTGCCGGTGCGCGGGTCGACGCGGCGGGACAGCAACGTCGGCAGGCCGGTGATGACGGTGCCCAGCGCGTGCACCAGGTCCGCGGTCAGGTGCGGCCGCGAGGTGTGCCCGCCGGGCGAGGTCAGCCGGAGTTCGAGCAGGTCAGCGGCTGAGGTGATGGCACCGACCCGGGTGCCGACCTGCCCCACCGGCAGCCGCGGGTCGCAGTGCAGGCCGAAGATCCGGTCCACCCCGTCGAGGCCCCCGGCGGCCAGCACGTCCAGCGCGCCGCCGGGCATCACCTCCTCGGCGGGCTGGAAGACCAACCGCACCCGGCCGGGCAGCTCCGGCGCGGCGGCCAGGGCCAGCGCGGCGCCCAGCGCGACCGTGGTGTGCGCGTCGTGGCCGCAGGCGTGCGCAACTCCGTCCACAGTGGAGGAGTAGGGCAGGCCGGTGGCCTCGGTCAGCGGCAGCGCGTCGATGTCCGCGCGCAGCGCCACGGTGCGGGCCCCGGGGCGCTCCTCACCGATGTCGCAGATCAGGCCGGTGCCGACCGGCAGCACCTCCGGCTTCAGCCCAGCACGGGTGAGCCGGTCCGCGAGGAAGGCCGTGGTCTCGTGCTCGGCGCGGGAGAGCTCGGGATAGGCGTGGATGTGCCGCCGCCAGGCCACCACCCGCTGGGCGTTCTCGTCCAGCCAGGAGTCCAGCCAGGACGGCCCGCGACCGGCGCCCAGATCCGCCACGGCCCCGACACTGGTGTCCACCCCGGACATGGTCCTGCCGATCGGCGCGGACGGCCCGTCCACGCCCGGTGCGAGCAGGGTGCCCGGCCCGGCGGTGCGCTCCGCCGACCAGTCCACGTCCTCCACCGCCGAACCGCTGTTCGAGGGCCGCCCCGGGTCCGAGCCACGGGAATCCACCACGGTCACGCCATTCCTCCACTGTCTTGCGGGGTGTCCGCACCCAGTTCGGGGCACGGGCGGGAGCCAGCGCTCACGCCACGCCCTCGTCCTGCTGGGCACCCGCACCCGGTCCGCGGTGCGCGCCGCTTCCCGGTGTGCAGAACTGTTCCGACGAACTCCGCTCGGACCGCTCGCGCACGCCCGCCAGCAGGCGGTCCCGTTGCGCGACGTCCGCCGCTGCGGCCACCGCGGTCCAGGCCATCGCCACCGCTCCGTCGAGCACCGCCCGGTCGGCGGTCGGGGTCGCGCAGGCCGCGGCGAACTCCGCCTGGTGGTTGACCGCGTCGCCGCAGTCGATCGCGATCATCGGGTGGATCGCGGGCAGGTTCTGGGTCAGGTTGCCCATGTCGGTGCTGCCGATGACCCGGCCCTGCTCAGCACCCCGGTCGAGCGGGTTCCGCCCGAGCTCGGTGATCGCGCGGCGGTACGCCTCCGACAGCCAGCCGTCGGGGTCCAACTCCGCGTAGGCCGGGGAGACCTGCACGACCTCGTGCGTGCACCCGGTCGCTGTCGCGCCCGCCTCGAAGCAGGCCCGGATGCGGTTCTCCAGGCGCTGCAGGGAGCGCGCTTCGGCAGCGCGCAAGTTGTAGACCGCCGCGGTGCGCGCGGGAACGATGTTCGGCGCCGCGCCACCTGCGGTGACGATACCGTGCACCATCTGCTGCGGCTCGAGGTGCTGGCGCAGCAGGCCGATGGCGACCTGCGCGACGGTCAGCGCGTCGGCCGCGTTCCGGCCCAACTGCGGGGCGGAGGCGGCGTGCGCCGCGCGGCCGGTGTAGCGGACCTCCAGGTCGGTGATGGCCAGCGAGGTCGGGCGGCAGACCTCCTCCGGGCCCGGGTGCACCATCATCGCCATCGCCACGTCGTCGAACACGCCGCGCTCCAGCATCAGCACCTTGCCGCCGCCGGTCTCCTCCGCCGGGGTGCCGACCAGCCGGACCGTCATGCCGAGCTCGTCGGCGACCTCGGCGAGCGCCAGGGCGGCACCGACCGCGGCCGCGGCGATGATGTTGTGCCCGCAGGCGTGCCCGACCTCCGGCAGCGCGTCGTACTCGGCGCAGACCGCCACCACCAGGTCACCGCTGCCGAACTCGGCGACCAGCGCGGTGTCCAGCCCGGCCACCGGGGTGCGGACCGCGAAGCCGTGGCGGTCGAGCAGGTCAGCGACCGCGGCCGCGCTGCGGTGCTCCTCGAAGGCGAGTTCCGCTTCGGCGTGGATGCGGTGGGAGAACTCGACCAGCTCGTGCTCGTGGCGCAGCACCGTGGTGCGGCAGCGCGCGGCGGCGGGGTGGCCGGGGGTGCGGTGCGGAGCGGGCGGAGTACTCATTTGCCGCCCATCCTGCATCATGGGGATCACCCGCGCGGTGCCGATGGCGAACGTCTAGCCCACTGGTACTCCCGCTGCGACGAACGGGTGGTCTCGATTCAGCTCGGCTGAAACCCCGGGGGTTCGCACGGACTCGAAAGCCACCCCCGTGCCTGGGTGGAACAGTTCTCAACGCGCATTGATTTCACATTCAACCAACGGCGGAGACGGGTCCGGACAAGGGTGTGGGCCGGCACCGGTCGGGGGGCTTCCCGGTGCCGGCCCACGTCCGTGGGGGGCGTTCGCCCCGATCTACGCACGTCAGGGACGGGTGTCACCTCGTGTGGCTTGCGCCTACGCACGTAGTCTGTTGTGAAAATCCCACAGGTTCGCCGTCAGGTCTAGTCCATGGCGAGAATTGACAGCGAAATCATTTCACAAAGAACAGACCGGTCACCCGGTTTTCCCAGACCTACGACTTCTTCCACTTGACGAACAGCACCGGCTTCTTGCGGAGGCGGCGCGACAGCAGCACCAGGCCGATCAGCACCAAGCCCGCGATGCCGATCCCCATCCGCTGGCGCGCGTCGGCGCCCGCGTCCGCGGGAGGCTGCTCGGCCGGCGGGGCGGGCGGTGGCTCCTGCGCCAGCACGACGGTCGGCGGGGGCGCGGGGGCCTCCTCGGCCGAGGCCGCCGCCGGGGCCCAGAACAGGGACAACACGATCGCCAGGCCAGCGAGCGCGCGGCCGGTCCGCCCCATGATGGCTCCACATCCTTCTGCGCAGCGTCGGACAGCCGACACTTTCGTGGTCACCCGTACAGGACCATTTGATCACAGGCCGCGCGGACTGTGACCAGTCGCGTTCGAGATGTGCCGGATCGGATCAGCGCACCCGGCGCTCCCGCTCGATCCGATCGCCGAGCTCGTCCACCACCAGGGTGTCCCGGCGGATGCTGTCCGCGCGGTAGGCCGCCCGGCCCACCAGCTGCGCCATCACCGGCGAGGTCAACATCTGGAACAGCCCCACCAGCACCAGGCCGGAGGCGTAGACGAAGTCCAGCTGCACCGCGGTGCCGATCAGGATCAGGACCAGCCCCAGGGTCTGCGGCTTGGTGGCGGCCTGCAGGCGGGCCAGCACGTCCGGGAAGCTCAGCAGGCCGATGGCGCCGAGCAGGCAGGACAGCGCGCCGCCGATGAGGCACACCGCGGAGAAGACGTCCAGCAGGCTCATCGGTACGGCTCCTTCTTCTCCACCAACCGGGCAGCGCTGATCGACCCGATGAAGGCCAGCAGCGCGAAGGCGGCCAGCAGCGCGATGTTCGAGCCGTCCTGCAGCCAGCCCATGCTCACGCAGGTCGCGGCGATGATCATGGTCACGAACACGTCGACCGCGGCGATCCGGTCCAGCGTGGTGCTGCCCAGGATCAACCGCACCAGTACCAGCAGCCCGGCCACGCACAGCAGGCCGAAGGTCACCAGGAAGACCCAGGTCATGGTCACCCCTCCTCTCCGCTGATCAGCGCGAGGTCGGTGTCCGAACCGACCGCGCGCACGATCCGGCGCTCCAGCGCGAGCACCTCCTGCCGCACCGACTCGGCGTCCTCAGCGCGCATCCCGAGCGCGTAGACGTAGCAGATCCGGTTCACCCGGTCGATCTGCAGCACGAACTTGCCCGGCGCCAGCGACACCCCGTTGGCCAGCATCGCGGTGATGTGGTCGGAGTCGGTGCGCAGCGTCACGGCCACGATCCCGGCGGGCGTGCCCGGCCCCTGGGTGACCGCCTGCCAGGACACCCGCAGGGTCGAGATCACCAGGTCCCAGGCCAGGTACCCGAACAGCTGCAGCACCCGCAGCGGGCGCACCGCGAAGTTCGTGCGGATGGTCGGGTTCGGGAACAGCGTCGCCACGAACACCGCCACCACCAGGCCGAAGAACAGCGTGCCCAGGTCGAAGGTGCCCCACAGCATCACCCACACCAAAGTCAGCCAGGCCACGATCGGCAGCCGCCGCACGAACTTGCCCCGGCGGGCGATCCGCTCGGTCATCCGGCACCTCCCAGCACCGCGGTCCGGTACGTCTCGCCGTGCATCAGATCCGTCGCGGCCCGCCCGCTGACCTCCGCCAGCGGACCCGCCACCAGCGCGATCACCACGCTGGTCGCCACCAGCACCCCGCTGGCCACCACCATCGAGCGGTTCGAGGTGCCGGTGCCGACCACCAGTTCATCGGTCGGGTCCGGGTCCTGCTCCGGGGCCTTGACCTGGCCCCAGAACGCCCGCGTCCACACCCGCGCCATCGCGTACAGGGTGAGCAGGCTGGTCAGCACCAGCCCGCCGGTCACCACGTAGGCCGTCCAGGTCCCGGCACCGGCACCGGCCTGCAGCAGCGCCAGCTTGGCGACGAACCCGGAGAACGGCGGCACCCCGGCCAGGGCCAGCGCGGGCAGCGCGAACAGCACCGCGATCAGCGGCGCGGCCTTGGCCAGCCCACCCATCCGGGTCAGCGCCACCGTGCCGGTGTGCCGCGTGATCAGACCGCTGACCAGGAACAACGCGGCCTGCACGGTGATGTGGTGCACCACGTAGAGGATCACGCCGGTCAGCCCGACCACGTCGTAGACGCCGAGCCCGAACAGCATGTAGCCGATGTGGCTGACCAGCAGGAAGGACAGCAACCGGTTCAGGTCGTTCTGGGCCAGCGCGCCGAGCGCGCCGACGACCATGGTGATCAGCGCGATGCCCAGCATCAGGTTCCAGCTCTCGGAGTGGCTGAACACCAGCGTCTGGGTGCGGATCAGCGCGTAGATGCCGACCTTGGTGAGCAGTCCGGCGAACACCGCGGTGACCGGCGCGGGCGCGGTCGGGTAGCTGTCCGGCAGCCAGAAGTGCAGCGGCACCATGGCCGCCTTCACCCCGAAGACGATCACCACCAGCAGCGACAGCGCGATCTGCAGGCCGTCGGGCAGCTGGTGCACCTTCTCGCCCAGGTCGGCCAGGTTCACCGTGCCGGTCGAGGCGTAGACCAGCGCGATCATCGTGATGAACAGCAGCGAGGACGCCAGGCTGACGATCACGTAGGTCATCCCCGCGCGCACCCGGGTGGCGGTGGTGCGCCGGGTGATCAGCACGTACGAGGAGCTGAGCATGATCTCGAAGGCGACGAACAGGTTGAACAGGTCGCCGGTGAGGTAGGCCAGCGAGACGCCCGCGCACAGCATCAGGTACATCGGGTGGAACGTGGTGCTGGAGCGCTCCCGGCCGTAGTCGGTGATGCGCTGGCCGATCGAGTAGATCAGCACCGCGAAGGTCACCACCGAGGAGACCAGCAGCAGCAGCGCCGAGAGCCGGTCGGCGACCAGCGTGATGCCGAACGGCGCGGGCCAGGCACCCATCTGCAGCACGACCGGCCCGGAGCGGTCGGCGACGTGGAGCAGCACCGCCGCGTCGGCGATGATCCCGCCGAGCACCAGCAGCCCGAGCGCGCGCTGGATGTCGGCGAAGCGCCCCAGCGCCAGCGACAGCCCGGCCGCCAGCAGGGGCAGCAGGACGGGCAGGGCCACGAGGACTGTCACTGGGTGGCCTCCTTCTCCAGCTCCTCCGAGCTGTCCTCCTCGGATTCGGCCAGCCGCCGCTCCAACCGCTGGATGCGCCGGTCCTCCAGGTCGTCGCGGACCTCGTCGTGGCCGAGCAGCGTCCACGAGCGGTAGGCCAGCGCCAGCAGGAACGTGGTCAGCGCGAAGGTGATCACGATCGCGGTCAGCGCCATCGCCTGCGGCAGCGGGTCGGCCATCTGCGCCGGGTCGGTGGTGCCGATCATCGCGGCCAGGGCGGGCGGCCCGCCCGCGGTCTGCAGCAGCAGGTTCGAGCCGTGCCCGAGGATCACGATGCCCAGCAGGATGCGCATCAGCGAGCGCTGCATCAGCAGGTAGAAGCCGACCGAGTACAGGACCGCGAGCACCACGGCCATGGTCAGGTTGATGGTCATGGCTGCCCCCGCTCCGCCGCGTCGGCGTCGGCCTCGATGCCCGAGCCCAGGGTGCGCAGCAGGTCCAGAACAACCCCGACGATCAGCAGGTACACCCCGCTGTCCAGCAGCAAGCTGGTGACGACCTTGATCTGGCCGAGCAGCGGCACGGTGAACTTGTAGATCGCCGTCTCCAGCAGCTCGCCGCCGAACAGCACCGGCAGGAACGCGGAGGTGGTGGCGATGGTCAGGCCGAGCCCGATCAGCACCGGCGGCCGCATCGGGATGATCGAGCTGTCGTCCATCCGGCCACCGGCCAGGTAGCGCAGCACGAACGCCTGCCCGGCGACCAGGCCGCCGCTGAACCCGCCACCGGCCCGGTCGTGCCCGGCGAACAGCAGGTAGATGGACAACACCAGCACGGTCGGGAAGATGGTGCGGGCGGCGAGCTCGAGCAGCACGGTGCGCTGCCTGCCGTCCCGGCAGAACCCGGACAGCAACCAGCGTTCGGTCGGTGCGTCCCAGGTCGTCCAGGACGGGCGCTTCATCGGCGTGGTCGTCATTCGCGCACCTCCTCCTGCTGCTTGGTCGGGGTCTTGACGGGTACCGGCACCCGTGTGCTGCGCTTCCGCCGCTCGTGGCGGGAGGCGAGGATCAGGCTGGCGACGCCGGTGGCGGCGATGGCGAGCACCGCGATCTCACCGACGGTGTCGAAGGCGCGGAAGTCGACGATGATCGCGTTGACCACGTTGGTCGCGCCCGCGCCCTGCTCGGCGTTGGCGATGAACGCCTGGCTGGCCTCCGGCGGGCTCTGCCGCGCCCCGCTGAAGATGACCGCGGCCACCGCGATGAAGGTCCCGGCGGCACCGGCGATGACCGCTTTCGGCACCTGCCAGGTCTTCGAGGTGTCGGACTGGGTGAAGCGCACCGGCAGCCGCCGCAGCACGAACACGAACGCCACCAGCGTCAGCGTCTCCACCAGGAACTGGGCCAGCGCCAGGTCGGGGCCGCCGTCGACGATGAACAGGCCACCGATGC
This sequence comes from Saccharopolyspora sp. NPDC000359, assembly GCF_040300525.1. Lineage (NCBI taxonomy): Bacteria > Bacillati > Actinomycetota > Actinomycetes > Pseudonocardiales > Pseudonocardiaceae > Saccharopolyspora > Saccharopolyspora sp. NPDC000359. The sequence goes on from NZ_JBEPDU010000033.1 coordinate 61,070, forward strand.
CGTAGCCGACGACGCCGACCAGCAGCACCGCGGTGAGCCTGCGCCGCGCGCGCAGCACCGCGACCGCCGCGACGACCAGCACGATGGCCAGCGGGACCTGCAGGAAGTTGTCGTAGGCGCGCAGCCCGTCCGGGATGCTGGCCCGCAGCACCAGCGCGGAACCGGGGATCGCCAGCATCGTCAGCAGGATGATGCCCAGGTAGGTCGGCAGCGAACCGACCTGCAGGCGACCGGTGACGCCGACCGCCACCCGCTCCAGCAGCGCCATGATCCGCTCGTAGCCGCGCTGGGCGTCCAGCGGTCGGGGCAACCGGTTGCGCACCGCGGTCAGCTGGACCCGGCCGAGGTGCAGCGCGACACCACCGGCGACGGCGATCGCGGACAGCAGCAGGGGCAGGCTGAAGCCGTGCCAGAGCGCCAGGTGGTACGGCTCGGCGACCGGGGTGAAGAACACGGCGTAGGCGTTCGCCAGCTTGTCGGTGATCCGGTAGCGGACACCGAGCACGATGCCTGCCAGCGCGGGCAGCGCGGTGGGGATCAGCGACTCCCAGGAGGGCGTCTTCGCCTTGGTGTCCGGCAGCGACGGCTTGTCCGCGAAGGCACCCCACAGCATCCGCAGGCTGTAGGCGACGGTCAGCATCGAGCCGAGGACCAGCACCGCGTCCACCAGCAGGTCGGGTCGACCGCCGGTGAGAAAGGCGCTGAAGGCGGCTTCCTTGCCGACGAAGCCGAGCATCGGCGGCAGCCCGGCCATCGAGGCCACGCCGAGGGTGGCGATCACCGCCAGCACCGGCATCCGGCGGCCCAGCCCGGACAGCTTGCGGATGTCCCGGGTGCCCGTCTGGTGGTCGATGATGCCGACGACCAGGAACAACGTCGCCTTGAACATGCCGTGCGCGAGCAGCATGGTGGCCCCGGCCACCGCGCCGGTGTGGGTACCAGCGCCGAACAGCACCATCAGGAAGCCGAGCTGGCTGACCGTTCCGTAGGCCAGCAGCTTCTTCAGGTCGTACTCGTGCAGCGCGCGCCAGCCGCCGACCAGCATCGTCACCAGGCCGAACACGATGGCCAGCAGCGTCCACTGCGGGACGCCGGTGAACACCGGCGCGAGCCGGGCCACCAGGAACACACCGGCCTTGACCATCGACGCGGCGTGCAGGTAGGCGCTGATCGGGGTCGGTGCGACCATCGCCGCGGGAAGCCAGTTGTGGAACGGGACCTGCGCGGACTTGGTGAACGCGCCCACCAGGATCAGCACCGCGGCGACGGTCACCGCGGCGCCGCCCGGCGGCTTCTCCACCAGCTCCGAGATCCGGTAGGTGCCCGCGGACTCGCCCAGCACCACGAAGCCCAGCAGCATCACCAGCCCGCCCAGGCTGGTGATCATCAGCGCCTGCAGCGCCGACCGGCGCGACTCGCGGCTGAGCCCGGCCTGCCCGACCAGCAGGAACGAGCAGATGGTGGTCAGCTCCCAGAAGACGTAGACGGTGATCAGGTCGTCGGAGAAGACCAACCCGAGCATCGCCCCGGCGAAGGCCAGCAGCAGCGGTGCGGAGCGGCGGGCGTCCCCACCGCCGCGGGAGAAGTAGGAGTCGGCGTAGACCAGCACCACGGCGCCGAGACCGGCGACCAGGATGGTCATCAGCAGCGCCAGCGCGTCCAGCCGGAACGCGAACTCCAGGCCTATCAGCGGTGCCCACTCGACGGTCTCGCTGATCGCCTCCCCGGCCAGCACCGGTCCTGCCTGCGCGAGCACCCAGAGCAGTGCCGCGGCCGGGGGGACGGCTGCGGTCAGGAAAGCTGCTCGGGTGCTGCGGCGGGCGAGGAACGGCAGTGCCAGGGCCACCAGCAGGTGCACGACGACGAACGCGAGCAAGGGCACCTCCTCGACGCCGGTTGGTCGTGGTCAGCTCGGCCCGCCGACACCCGACCACCGGGATGGTTCGCCACCGTCATCGCGGGCGCACCTCGGCTGGGGTATGTTGCTCACCAGCGCGCCACGCTGCGAATATCGGCGATGAGAAGGCTCGGGCCACCGATGTCAGCGAGGTCCGATCAGCGCCCAACTTATCCGAAACACACGTATTCGAGCCAATCCGCGATCGAGGAACCGGTAGCGGATCGAGACCGGTTTTTTCGTTGCGGCGAAAGACGTTAGCCGCGTCAACAACGGCTCAGCGGCGCGCGCCCAGGTGGGATTACTCACGTTTTGTAACACCGATACGACCGGTTCGCACTGATCGTCCCAGGAGGTGCGCGGCCGCGTCCCAGGTGCGCAACGATCGGACCGTTCGGCCTCGCGCCGCAGGTGCGCTGTGGAGAATGTGGGCGTGCCCGCGAACGATGACCACACCCTCGCCGGCGCTGGCCGGCTGATCGGCGACCGATACCGGCTGGACCGCGAGCTCGGCGGCGGTGCGATGGGCACCGTGTGGGCCGGGACCGACGAACTGCTGCGCCGCCCGGTGGCGGTCAAGGAGGTCAAGCTCCCCCCGGGGATGCCCGACGAGGAGGCCGCCGAGCTGCGCGAACGCGCGCTCCGCGAGGCCCGGGCGATCGCGGTGCTGTCGCACCCCAACGTGGTGACCCTCTACGACGTGGCCCGCGAGCACGGCGAACCGTTCGTGGTGATGGAGCTCGTGCCGTCGCAGAGCCTCGCGGCGATCCTCGGCGAGCACGGCCCGCTCGACGACCAGCAGCTCGCGGTGATCGCCGACGGTGTCGCGGCCGGGCTGGACGCGGCGCACCGGGCGGGCATCGTGCACCGCGACGTCAAGCCCGGCAACGTGCTCATCGGCGACGACGGCCGGATCAAGGTCAGCGACTTCGGCATCTCCCGCAACATCGCCGAGCACACCATCACCAGCACCGGGATCCTGCTGGGCACCCCGGCCTTCATCGCGCCCGAGGTCGCGGCGGGCGAGGGCGTCATGGCGGCGGCCGACCTGTGGGGGCTGGGCGCGACGTTGTTCGCCGCCGCCGAGGGCCGCGCCCCCTACGACGTCGGCGACGACCCGCTGGCCACCGTGACCGAGGTGGTGCGCGGGCCGGTGCCGCGGTCGGCCCGGCCCGGCCCGCTCGGCGAGGTCATCGCGGCGCTGATGGTCAAGGACCCGACGCAGCGGATGCCGTTGACCGAGGTCCGCCGCCGGGTGCAGCACCTGCTCCCCGAGCCGGGGCTGCGCCCGTTCTCGATGCTGCTCGACCCGGACGCGCCCACGGTGCGGGTCCGCACGCTGGTCCCGGCGACCCCGCCGCCAGCCCAGCCCAAGAACCCCACGCTCGGCGCACCTCCCGCGCAGCAGCTGGCCAGCGATCCCGGGCTGCCGCCGTTCGCGCTGAAGGACCCGCCGCCGCGCCGCCGCTCGCCGTGGGCGGTGATCGCGCTGGCGGTGGCCGCCGTCCTGCTCTTCGCCGCCGCCCTGACCGGTGGTTTCGCCGCCGTTCGACTGCTCGCCCAGGAGTCGGTGCTGCCGAACCCCTGGCAGCAGAGCATCCCGACGACGAAGACGCCGCTGAGCGAGGCACTGGGCCTGGTGGAGGTCGAGGACAACGCCAAGCACACCGCCGCGCCCTCGGGCGGCGAGTTCACCGTGCTGGCCCCGAGCGCCGAGGGCTGGCGGTCGTTCCACAGCGAACGAACCGACATCGCCAACAGCCTGGTGGTCTCGCACGTGTCCCCGGACGGCCGCACCGAGGTCGCCGTGCAGCGCTACGGCAACTACTTCCGCGCCGGTCACGACATCGACGACTACCTCGCCGGGCTGCCGAGCACCGCGGGCGCGCAGGGCGAGGTCGAGGTGGACACGGTGACCGACCACGGCGACGGGCAGCGGCTGGTCTACACGACGACGGTGCGCCCGGAGCTCGACCCGAGCGGCAGCCCGGACGAGCGCGCCACGGCGGCGGAACTGGTCCGCCGGGGCAAGGACCTGTGGATCGTGCGGGTCACCGGCCCGGTCGGGCAGATCACCGAGCTCCAGGCGGTGCTGGACGAGATCGCACCGACCCTGGACACCAGCGCGGCCTGACGGGTTCGCGTCGTGCCCGACACGACCGCCGGGAAGGCTCTATGCTGCGCGGCCGTGACGTCTAGTACTGCTTCCGACCCGTCCGCTGCCGCCGCCGCGCTCGCCGAGGCCACCGGTGTCGAGCGCCACGACCTGGTCGTCGTGCTCGGCTCCGGTTGGCAGCCCGCCGCCGAGGAGATCGGCCCGCACGCCACCGAGATCGGCATGGGCGACCTGCCGGGCTTCGCCGCCCCGGGCGCGATCGGGCACAGCGGCAAGATCAGGTCCGTGCCGGTGGGTGACAAGCGGGTGCTCGTCATGCTCGGCCGCACCCACCTCTACGAGGGCAAGGGCATCGACCAGGTGGCGCACGGCGTGCGCACCGCGATCGCGGCCGGGTGCCGCACCGTGGTGCTCACCAACGCGGCCGGTGGCCTGCGCGAGGGCATGCAGGTCGGGCAGCCGGTGCTGATCAGCGACCACGTCAACCTGACCGCGCGGTCGCCGCTGGTGGGCGCGAACTTCGTGGACCTGACCGAGCTGTACTCGCCGCGGCTGCGGGAGCTGGCCCGCGAGATCGACGCGACGCTGGAGGAAGGCGTCTACGCCGGGCTGCCCGGTCCGCACTTCGAGACCCCGGCCGAGATCCGGATGCTGCGGACCATGGGCGTGGACCTGGTCGGCATGTCGACCGTGCTGGAGGCGATCGCGGCCCGCGCCGAGGGTGCCGAGGTGTTCGGCCTGTCGCTGGTGACGAACCTGGCGGCGGGGCTGTCCGGCCAGCCGCTGAACCACGAGGAGGTCCTGGCGGCGGGGCGCGCGTCGGCCAGCCGCATGGGCAAGCTCCTGCGCTCCGTCGTCGAGGCCAGCTGAGCCCGGGGGGTCGTGAGTGCGAAACGGTGTTGGAACACTGTTACGCACTCACGACCCCACGCGGGCGGCGCGGAGCTGAGATGATCCGGGCCGGGCAGCGCCGGAGGCGATCGGAGGCCGCGTGAGCGAAGTGTTGGGGACTTGCCGGACTGGTGCGCGGGCCGCGGCCCAGCGGTGGATCGCCGAGGACGTCGATCCGCGCACGCAGGCCGAGCTGCAGCAGCTCGTCGACGCCGACTCGCCGGAGCTCGCCGACCGGATGTCCGGGATGCCGCGGTTCGGCACCGCGGGCTTGCGCGCCGCGGTCCGCGCCGGGGCCAACGGCATGAACCGCGCGGTGGTCGTGCGCACGACTGCCGGGGTGGCCGAGTGGTTGTCCGCGCACGGCCACGGTGGTGGTGTCGTGGTCGTCGGCCGGGACGCGCGGCACGGTTCGGCCGACTTCGCGGCCGACACCGCCGGGGTGCTGGCCGCGGCCGGTTTCGACGTGCGGGTGCTGCCCGAGGCGCTGCCGACGCCGGTGCTCGCGCACGCGGTGCGCGCGCTGGACGCGGTCGCGGGCATCCAGATCACCGCCTCGCACAACCCCCCGCAGGACAACGGGTACAAGCTGTACCTGCGTGGCGGCATCCACCTGGTCGACCCGACCGACAGCGAGATCGAGGCCGCGGTGGCCGCGACCCCGGCGGCCAACGAGGTGCCGCGCGCGGAGAGCTGGTCGGTCCACGAGTCGGCGCTGGAGGACTACCTGGCCCGGGTCGCGACCCTGCCGCGCGGCAGCGCCCGCGGGTTGCGGATCGCGGCGACCGCGCTGCACGGCGTCGGCGCGCGGCCGCTCCGGGAAGCGTTGCGCCGCGCGGGTTTCGAGGACGTGCACCTGGTCGCCGCGCAGGCCGACCCCGACCCCGACTTCCCGACGGTCGGGTTCCCGAACCCGGAGGAGCCCGGGACCACGGACGCGCTGCTGGCGCTGGCCGCCGAGGTGGACGCGGACCTGGCGGTGGCGCTGGACCCGGACGCCGACCGGTGCGCGCTGGGCGTCCCGGTGGGAGGCACCTGGCGGATGCTGCGCGGCGACGAGACCGGTGTCCTGCTGGCCTGGCACATCCTGTCCACTGTGGACCGCAAGGCGGACCCGCTGGTGGCCACCACGATCGTGTCCGCGACCATGCTGCGCTCGATCGCCGCCGAGTTCGGTGTCCGCTACGACGAGACGCTGACCGGGTTCAAGTGGCTGGTGCGCGCCGGGGACGGCGCGGGCACCGGGCTGGTCTACGCCTACGAGGAAGCGCTCGGCCACTGCGTCGACCCGGACTTCGTGCGCGACAAGGACGGCATCTCCACCGCAGTGCTGGCCAGCGACCTGGCGGCCACGCTGAAGGCGGCGGGGCGCAGCCTCCCGCAGCTGCTCGACGAGCTGTCCACCGCCCACGGCGTGCACGAGACCGGGCAGGTCTCGGTCCGCGTCTCCGACCTGGGCGAGATCCCACGCACCATGGAGCGGCTGCGCGCCCACCCCCCGGCGGAGCTGGCCGGGACCGCGGTGGACGTGCAGGACCTGCTGCCGAGGACCGATGCCCTGGTGATCACCGGCGCGGGCGGGCTGCGGGTGGTCGTCCGGCCGTCCGGGACCGAACCGAAGCTCAAGTGCTACCTGCAGGTGGTCGAGCAGGTCGACGAGCTGCCCGCGGCCAAGCGGCGCGCCGCGGACCGCCTAGCCGCGCTGGAGCGGGCCGTGTCCGAACTCGTGCGAGGGAGCTGAATGGCCAGGCTGCTGATCGTCCACCACACCCCGTCGCCGGGGATGCAGGCGATGTTCGAGAAGGTCGTCGAGGGTGCGACCACCGACGAGATCGAGGGTGTCGAGGTGGTGTGCCGCGCGGCCCTGGGCGCCACTGCCAGCGACGTCCTCGCGGCGGACGGCTACCTGCTGGGCACCCCGGCCAACCTCGGCTACATCAGCGGCGCACTCAAGCACTTCTTCGACACGATCTACTACCCGTGCCTGGACTCGACCTCGGGACGCCCGTTCGGGTACTACGTGCACGGCAACGAGGGCGTGGAGGGCGCGCAGCGGGCGATCCGCTCGATCACCACCGGGCTGTCCTGGCAGCAGGTCGCCGAGCCGGTCGTCGCGCTGGGCGCCCCGGAGCGGGACGACCTGGCGGCCTGCTGGGAACTGGGCGCGACGGTCGCGGCCGGGCTCATGGACGCCTGACCCCAGGACCGGGCATTCCGGCGTTTTCCCCCACCGCCGCGCGACGGGTTTTCGGTTGCGCGGTACCAGAAGAACCCCAGTTGATCTTGGTCCGATCGGGCGGAGTAACCTGATCGTGTCGTCGGGGCGCGCCCCTTGACGACACGGGGCGCCCTGGGCTGAGCCCGCCTTCCCTCATCAACGTGCGATGTTCGGGGCGCCCTCCTCCCTCGCGCTCGGTAACGGTCCAGTCCCCCTGGAACCACCCCAATCGGGACGTCGGAACACATCCACCCAGGACTCCAGCAGCATTTGCCGGGCCGGAGGGGTTACGCTGCGACAGTGAGTGAGGAAACGATCCGACTCGAACTCGACGACTCCGGCGTCTCCGTGGATCTCCCACAGCCCGCTGGTCCACACGACCAGGTTCAGGGCGTTCCCTACCGACCTGTCGAGTTCCGCGACAACGACCTACCGGCCGCTCTGGAGCGTTCCGCCAAGTGGCTCCGCGAAGCCCAGGAGTGGCTGGGCGAGCCCGTCGATGTCATCGCAGTCCACCTGGATTACGACGACCGAGAAGGTGCCCCGTACTACGACCTGAAGTTGCTCTGCAACGAGGAGGACCTGGCGGGCGCGCCGATCGCGCTGCGCAAGATGCAAAGCGGTTCCGTCGGCTGACGACCGGCAACCGGCACAACGACCGCGGTGGCCCGACCGGAAGTCCCGGCCGGGCCACCACCGCTTCCGGGGGTCACCCCTTGGGCTTCGCCCAGGACTCCAGGTGGTCCGCGACGTCCGGGAGTTCGCGCTGGTCGCGGCCGACTTCGCGGACCAGTTCCAGGGCCGCGTCGTCGGCGGCCTCCACCCACCACCCGTTGAGGTCGCACATCGCCACCGCGGCCACCCACGCCAGCCGCCAGTTGCCCGCCACCAGCGGGCGGGTGCGCACGATCGAGTCCAGCAGCGCGGCGGACTTCAGCCACAACGTCTCGTAGGCGGGGACGCCGAACACCTCGGCGTGCGGCCGGTACGCGGCCGCGTCGAGCAATCCGCCGTCCCGCACCACCAGGTCGCCTTCGGTCACCGCCGTGGCGAGCAGGAGCAGGTCCGACGTGTCGAGGTAAACGATCACACCGTCAATGGTCGATCATGCGCTGCCGAGCCTGTCCAGCAAGCCCCGGTAGCGCGGCAGCACCCGCTGCACCACGTCGTCGAGCTGCTGCTCCTTCTGCTGCCGGGCCCAGCGGTCGGCCAGCGCACTGCGCACGACCTCCTGCTTGGACCGGCCTTCGGCCGCCGCCAGCTCGGCGAGCCGCTGGTTCTCTTCCTCGGTGAGGCGCAGGGTCATGGCCATGGAGTGATGGTATCGCGCTGATACCACTCGGTGAAGGCGATACGTTCGGTCAATGCCTAGACCGCGAGCGCACGACGACGCCTTGCGCACCCGGCTGCTGGACCGGGCCGGTGAAGTGCTCTCCGCGCAGGGGCCGGAGGGGCTGGGACTGCGGCGGCTGGCCGCGGACGTCGACACCTCCACCACCGCGGTGTACTCGCTGTTCGGCGGCAAGCCGGGGCTGGTGCGCGCGCTGTACGTGGAGGGCTTCCGGCGGCTCGGCGACCGGATGGAGCAGGTGCCCAGCACCGACGACCCGGTGGCCGACCTGCGCGCGCTCGGTCTGGCCTACCGGGAGAGCGCCCTGGCCAACCCGCACTTCTACTCGATCATGTTCGGCCGCGCGGTGCCCGACTTCACCCCCGACGACGAGGCCCTGGAGGCCGCGCTGCGCAGCTTGCGGCCGCTGCAGGACGCCGTCGCGCGGGGCGTCGACCAGGGCCTGCTGGTCGACGCCGACCCGGACGAGATCACCTTCGCCGCCTGGGCCATGGTGCACGGCCTGGTCTCGCTGGAGCTGCAGCACGGGTCGATGTTCCCCGAGAACGCCACCAGCGCCCGCTACGAGCGGGCGCTGGTCAACGGCATCAGGGGTTGGAGGCGCTGACCCCGGAGCGACGGGGGGGTTGGTCTCCGGGGTCAGCGCGTCGTGCTCGACCCGGCGGGTCGCACCACACCGAGCACGACAGCTCGGGGATCAGCCGAGGGCGTTGTGGATGGCGGTCATCAGCTCCCCGTCCGGGGCGTCACCGTCCATCGACCAGACCATCGCGCCGCCGAGGCCCTGCTGCTTGAGGTACTCGACCTTGCGGGTGATCTCCTGCGCGTCGTCGTAGGTCCAGAAGGTGGTCCCGTCGAACAACCAGGCGAAACCGGCCTGCTCGTCGCGGTGCAGGGTGAACTGGCCCGCCTTGGCCTTGAGCACCTTGTAGTCCTCGATGCCCGCCTCGTAGGTGGCCGGGGCCGGGCCGGTCGAGTTCTGGAACAGGCCGTTGTTCTCGTTGGTCACGCCCGTCCAGCCGCGCCCGTAGAACGGCACGCCGAGCACCATCTTGTCGTCCGGTGCCCCCGCCTGGCGCCAGGCGTTGATCGTCTGGTCGATGCTCCACTTCTCCGGTGACGGGTCGCCGTCCGGGCTGAAGATCGCCGACTGGTGGTTGGTCGTCGGGTCGTAGGCGCCGTGCAGGTCGTAGCCCTGGATGGTGCCGAAGGTCAGCAGGTCGAACACCTCGGGCACCTCGTACCCGGCCTCGATCTTCGCCGGGTCGGCGGGCAGGAAGGCGCTGATGTCGTAGGTCTTGCCCAGCTCCTGGCCGACGGCGTCGAGCTGGGTGCGCCACTCCTGCAGCAGCGCGGTGTAGTTCTGCTTGTCGGCCGGGTCGACCACGTTGCCCGGACCGCCCTCGGATGCGGGCCACTCCCAGTCCAGGTCGACGCCGTCGAAGATTCCGGCGGCCACGCCGTCCCCGCCCTGCGGCTCACCGATCTTGGGCAGGTTGCCGCGGATCCACATGTCGATGCAGGACTTCACGTGCGCGGCGCGCGATTCGGGGGTGGCCGCCGCGGCGTGGAAGTTCTTCGACCAGGTCCAGCCGCCGAAGGAGATGTAGACCTTCAGGTCCGGGTACTTCTCCTTGAGCTGCTTGAGCTGGTTGAGGTTGCCCGCCAGCGGCTGGTCGTAGGCGTCGGCCTGGCCGTTGACGCTCTGCTCGGCGGTGAACCTGCGCTGGTAGTCGGCCCAGGCGTCGCCCTCGCCGAGCTGGTTGGCCTGGAAGCACTTGCCGGAGGCGTCCAGATTGCCGAAGGCGTAGTTGAGGTGGGTCAGCTGCCCGGCGGCGCCGGAGGTGTCGAGGTTCTTGACGAAGTAGTTGCGGTCGTAGATCGACCACTGGGTGAAGTACCCGACCTTGCGGGCCGCAGCCTGCGGCTGGGCCTCCGCGACCTGCGGTTGGGGTTCGGCGGGGGTGTCGGTGGCGCCCGCTGGCGCGGCCAGGACGGGCAACCCCAGTGCGAGGACCGAAGCCATCAGCACCGGGATCCGGAACGGGAACCGTCGTCTTCGAGTGGACATGGCGACTCCTACTTCATCGGGGGGATCGCTCCATGTGGTATAGACCATATTCGAAGCAGGTCTAGACCAACCATCGCCTGTTCAGCCGAAAAACGACTACTGCGTCCAGCCGCGCACGACAACCGCCCCCACCGCAGGTCAGTCGGTGGGGGCGGCGATGTGCGGACAAGGTCGCCCTGGGTTCAGCGCGGCCCCGGGGTCATGCGACTTCCCCGGGAATGGGAGTCGCTCCCCGGCCGCATCCGTGCGGTGAACCCGAATTCGAGGAAGGTTGCGGCGCTGGTGGGTCAGACCGCCCCGTACTCGCGGTCTCCCGCGTCACCGAGGCCGGGCACGATGTAGCCGGACTCGTTGAGGCGCTCGTCGATGCTCGCGGTGACCACCCGGACCGGGAGGCCGGACTCCTCCAGCTTCCGGATGCCCTCCGGGGCCGCGAGGGTGCAGATCGCCGTGACGTCGGTGGCGCCGCGCTCGGTCAGAATGCGGATCGTGTGGACCATCGAACCACCGGTGGCCAGCATCGGGTCGAGCACGAACACCGGGCGGCCGGACAGGTCCGCGGGCAGCGACTCCAGGTACGGCGTAGGCTGCAGGGTCGTCTCGTCGCGGGCCAGGCCGACGAAGCCCATCTGCGCCTCCGGGATCAGGCGGTGCGCCTGGTCGGCCATGCCCAGGCCCGCCCGCAGCACCGGGACCAGCAGCGGCGGGTGGGCGAGCCGGTAGCCGTCGGTGCGCGCCACCGGGGTGTGGATCGGCTCCACCGCGACCTCGGCGTCCCGCGTGGCCTCGTACATGAGCATCAGCGTGAGCTCCTGCAGGGCGGCCCGGAACGCAGCGCTGTTGGTGCGTGCGTCGCGCATGGTGGACAGCCTTGCCTTCGCCAGGGGGTGATCCACGACCCGAACATCCATGACCGACAACAGTAACCGCCCACCCCGGCACCCACGCCGCACCTGCGCACCAACGTGTCCCCGATCGCAACACCCCACTTCGCACCGTCCACTCCCGACCACCCCACGTGCACCCGGGACGCCGCGCAGAACAGCCGAGTCCGCTGCTGCACGCAGGTGGTCCCACCGAAGTCGGCCTCGGAGACCACGCGATTTCCACTGGGGTCGCGGGGTCCCGCAGGGGCGGGGTCAGTTGGTGGTGGCGAGGCCTTGGACCAGGAGGCTGAGGCCGAACTCGAAGCGTTCTTCGTCCGTGCCGGACATCAGGGCCGGGAGGAGGGCCGTGATGGTCGGGAAGCGGTCCGGGGGGAGTTCGGCGAAGTACTGCTGGACCTGGGTCAGGCGCTCGTGCCGCTCGGCCTCGGTGAGGCCGAAGTCCGCCGTGCGCTCCATGGCCACCGCCGTGCCGTAGAGGGCGAGGACGTCCACCGCGAAGGCCACCACCCGGTCGGACTTCCCGGCCGCGCGCAGGATCGCCATCATCGCCTCGCTGACGTCCAGGGCGTTCGGGCCGGTCGGGGCCGGGGTGCGCAGGACGACCTGGGCGATGCCGGGGTGCGCGCTGAGCACCGCGACCTGCTGGCGGACCAGGTCCTTGAGCTGATCCTGCCACTTCGCCGGGTCGGGTCCGGGCAGGGTGATCTCGCCGATGACCAGGTCGAGCACCAGCTCGAGCAGCTCGTCCTTGTTGCGGACGTAGGCGTACAGCGAGGCCGCTCCGGTGCCCAGCCGCTGGGCGACCTTGCGCATGCTGACCGCGTCGAGCCCTTCGGTGTCGAGCAGGTCGAGCGCGGTGCGCACGATCAGGTCCAGGCTCAGCGGCTGCTTGACCGACCGCTCGCGGGCCGCGCGCTGGCGCCAGGGCGGGACGGGCACCGACATCGTTCTCCCCAACATCGACACGCTGCTGTCCCGAACACCGTACTTGACGCGAACACCGTTCGAATCTAGAACAGTGTTCGTAACACGAACGCCGTTCGCGAAGAGGGGTCACCGAGATGTCCGAAAGCACTCCCGTCCTGATCGTCGGCGCCGGGTTGGCCGGTCTGTCGACCGCAGTCTTCCTCGGCCTGCACGGCACACCGTCGCTGGTGGTCGAGCGCCACCCGAGCACCTCCACCCATCCCAAAGCCCGTGGTCAGCAGCACCACGTTATGGAGGCGCTGGGGTACGCGGGGCTGGCCGGGGCGATGGTCGAGGCCTCGCCTAGGGACACCGGGTTCCTGATCCGGATCGCCGGGAGCGCGAGCGGCCCGGTCTTCCGCGAGATCCTGCACGACACCTTCGTCCAGCTCGACGAGCTGACGCCGGCCCGTTCGGCTGACGCCAGCCAGGCCGCTGCGGAGCGCATCCTCGCCGAGCGCGCCCGCGAGCTGGGGGCCGAGATCCGCTTCGCCACCGCGCTGGAGTCGTTCAGCCAGGACGAGTCCGGCGTCCACGCGGTGCTCTCCGGCAACCGCGAGGTGCACGCCGACTACCTGGTGGCCGCCGACGGCCACCGCAGCCCGATCCGCGAGCAGCTCGGCATCGGCACCCACGGGCGCGGCAGCCTGGGCCACTCGGTCCACTGGCTGGTCCGCGCCGACCTCTCCCCCGTCGTGGGCGACCGCCAGGTCCTCCACTACCTGCAGAACCCGCAGCTCTCCGGCGGCAGCGGCGTGGTGGCCAGCACCGACCACCCGGACCAGTTCGTGGTCGGCGTCGGCTACGACCCCGAGCGGGAGGGCTTGGCCGACTTCCCCGCGGAGCGCGCTGTCGAGCAGATCCGGCTGGCCACCGGTGTCCCCGACCTCGCGGTGGAGGTCCTCGCCGCCGACACCACGACGACCGGCATGCACGTCGCGGACCGGTTCTCCGCGGGCCGGGTGCACCTGGTCGGCGACGCCGCGCACACCATGCCGCCGCAGGGCGGGATGGGCGGCAACACCGCGATCATGGACGGCTTCTACCTGGCGTGGAAGCTGGCCGCGGTGCTTCGCGGCGAAGCCGGGCCCGGGCTGCTGGACAGCCACGACGTCGAGCGGCGCCCAGTGGGCGAGCTGATCGCGGAGAACCAGTACAAGAACGCGATCGCGCGCATGATGCCGCACCTCGAGCGGGACGACGACGCCCCGCCGATCGAGGACCCCGGCATGCTGCTGTTCGGCTACCGGCACCACGGCGCGGTCGTCGCGGAACCCGGTGACGAGGGCGAGCTGCTGGAGGACCCGACGGCGCCCACCGGCCGCCCCGGCTCACGCGCGCCGCATGTCCGCGTGACCACCTCGGACGGCGAGGTCTCCACGATCGATCTGTTCGGCCGCGGGTTCGCGCTGCTGACCGGGTCCGAGGAGTGGGCCCGGGCAGCCGAGCGGCTGGCCGCCGACCTTGGTGTCCGTCTGCGGGCGCACCGGCTCGGCGGGGAGGACTGGACCAGCAAGTACGGCGTCACCGCGGACGGGGCCGTCCTGGTGCGCCCGGACCGCTTCATCGCCTGGCGCAGCCAGGGCGCGGGCTCCCCCACCGAGCTGGCGGAGGCCCTCCGCTCGGTTCTCGACCGCTGAGCCTGCTGCGGGCGCTTCGGGGTGCGCCGACCACCCCGAAGCGCTCACCTCACGGGTGCAGGACGACCTTGGTGTAGCCCTCGATGCGCTGGTCGAACTTGCGGTAGGCGTCCGGGGCGTCGGACAGGGACAGCTCGTGGGAGACCACGAAGCTGGGCTTGGCGCGGCCCGCGATGATCATGTCGCGCAGCTGCCGGTTGTAGCGCTTGACGTTGCACTGACCGGTGCCGATGACCTGGCCCTTCTCGAACATCCGGCCGACAGAGACGAGCAGCTGGCCCTTCCTCGCCTCGTCGGTCGGCCCGCCCGGGTCGCTCGGCACGTACAGGCCGGGCACGCCCAGCCGACCGGTCGGGCGGACGGTGTCGATCAGCGAGTTCAGCACCACGGCCGGCTCCTCCTTGGTGCCGTCGCCGACCTGCGCCTGGTAGCCGACCGCGTCGACGCCCTTGTCGGTGCCCTCGCCGTCGGTCTGGTCCTTGATCATCTCCACCGGGTCGCCCTGCGAGAAGTCGATCGGGATGGCCCCGATCTCCTCCGCCTTGGCCAGCCGCTCCGGGATCCGGTCCACGCAGAACACCCGCGCGGCACCGCGTAGCAGCGCCGAGTAGGCGGCCATCAGCCCGACCGGCCCGGCCCCGTACACCACGACGCTCTCCCCCGGCGAGACCTGCGCGAGCTCGCAGCCGTGGTAGCCGGTGGGGAAGATGTCGGCGAGCAGGATGAAGTCGGTCTCGTGGCTGCCGTCGGCGGGCAGCTTCAGGCAGTTGAAGTCGGCGTAGGGCACCCGCAGGTACTCCGCCTGCCCACCGGTGTAGGGCCCCATCGCGACGTAGCCGTAGGCGCCGCCGGCGAAGCCGGGGTTGACCGTCAGGCAGAACCCGGTGTTGGCCGCCATGCAGTTCTTGCAGAACCCGCACGCGACGTTGAACGGCATCACCACGCGGTCGCCGCGGTTCAGGCTGGTCACCCCGGAGCCGAGCTCCTCGATGATGCCCATGTTCTCGTGGCCGAACACGATGCCCGGCTCGGCCGCCGTGCGCCCCTCGTACATGTGCAGGTCGGAGCCGCAGATGGCGGTCGAGGTGATCCGCACGACCACGTCGTTGGGGTGCTGGATACTCGGCCGGTCCACCTCGTCGACCGCAACCGAGAACGGTTCCTGGTACACGACTGCCTTCATGGCAGACCACCTCCGGGTGGAAGACGCGCGTGCCTCCTGTGCATGCCGTCTCCCGGCTACCCCGCACAGGAGGACCCGAGACACGGCCGGAGGTCACCCGAACGAGGGCCTTACCGGGAGTTGCCAAAGGCATTCACATTCGGGTGGATCTCGGGGTAACTTCGATCACCTCCGCAGCGCACTGGGGGTTTCCTATGTCGTTGGTGAAGATGCCGCTGGAAGACGGCGGCGAGCTACTCATCGAATCCGTCGACGGGCAGGGCTCGATCCCGGTCGGCGGCAGCCGCGTGGTGCAGGCGTCGCAGACGGTGCAGAAGGCGATGGGCAACATCCGCTCCGCCGCCCAGGCGGTGCTCGACGAGCTGCGCGCGATGGACCAGCCGCCGTCGAAGATCAACGTGCAGTTCGGCATCAAGGTGACCGGGGAGGCCAACCTCGCGGTGGCCAAGTCGGCGGGCGAGGCGAACTTCAACGTCACCATCGAGTGGAACGGCGTCGACAAGTCCTGATGGGCGGCGCGGCGGTCGGCCCCGCCCTCGTCCGGTTGCGCGCTGGCCAGCGCGTCCTGGGGGCGGGGTTCCTGGTCGCCCCGGACGTGGTCGCCACCTGCGCGCACGTCGTGGACACCGGGTTGGTCGTCGACTTCCCGCTGCTGGGCAGCCGCGGTCACGCCGTCGAGGAGCTGGAGCGCGACGACGGGCTGGACGTCGCCATCCTGCGGTTGGCCGAACCGCCGCCGGGCGCGCTGCCCGCCCCGGCCCGGATCTCCGGTGAGGTCCGCGACCACCGCTTCCGCACCTTCGGCTTCCCGCACGACATGCCGGACGGGGTCTGGGTGACCGGGCGGCTGCTCGGAGCGGAAGGTTCCGGCCGCGTCCAGATGGCCGTCGATCCCGACCACTGGCACGTCGAACCGGGATTCAGCGGCGCGCCGGTCTGGGACGAGGAGCTGGCCGGGGTGGTCGGCATGGTGGTGACCGTGTCGGCGCGCAGCGGCACCACCGCGCACCTGGTGCCGACGAGCGCCCTCGGCGCCGCCTGGACGACACCTGCCCGCAACCCGTACCGGGGCCTGCGGCCGTTCCGCGAGGAGGACGCCGAGCTGTTCCACGGCCGGGACGCCGACGCGGAACGGCTCTTCGACCTGGTGCGGCGCCAGGACGTCGTCGCGGTCGCCGGGCCGTCCGGCAGCGGCAAGTCGTCGCTGGTCCGCGCGGGGTTGATCCCGAAGCTCCGAGAGCACGGCTCGCCCGTCGTCCACCTCGGTGCGAGCGACGCGGTCCCCGAATTCCCAGCGCCGGGCACGGTCCTGGTGCTGGACCAGTTCGAGGAGACCGCAGCGGCGGATCCGGCGGCTGCGCGGGAGAAGCTCGCCGCGGTGATCCGCTTGGCCGGGACAGCGCGGGCGGTCCTGACGCTGCGCTCGCGGTCGCTGGACGAGCTGATCACCAAGGACACCGTCGAGGAGCTGAACCGCGCGGTGTGGTTCCTCGAACCGATGTCCCGCGAGCAGCTCGCCGCAGCCGTCGAGGGACCGGCGGCGGTGGTCGGCGGGCTGGCCTTCGAATCCGGCCTGGTGCAGCGGATCCTGGATGACGCCGAACCGGGCACGCTGCCGCTGCTCTCGCTGGTGCTCGACCAGCTCTGGCAGAACCGCCACGGCGGTTGGCTGACCCACGAGGCCTACGAGCGGCTCGGGCGCGTGCCCGGCGCGATCAGCACCGCGGCTGACGGTGTGCTCGCCGCACTGGACGTCCAGCAGCGCCGCGCCGCGCGCCAGCTGCTCACCCAGCTCACCCGCCCGGACGGCGAACGCGGCCACGCCCGCCGCAGCGCCGACCTGGACGACCTGACCCCGGATCTCCGCGCGATCGCCCAGGAACTCGCGGCTCGACGCCTGCTCACCATCCAGGACGACCGCGTCGACCTGGCCCACCAAGCGCTCATCGACCACTGGCCGACCCTGCGCGACTGGCTCGACCGGGACGTGGACTTCCTCACCTGGCGGGCGAAGCTGCACGACCTGCGCGCGTCCGGCGGCCACCTCACCGGTGCCGCACTCGCCGAAGCCCTCGACTGGCTCGGGTCCCGGCCCACCGACATCGACCCGGCACACCGCGACTTCATCCAGGCCGCCGAAGCGCACCGCCGTCGCGACCAACGCCGCTGGCGCACCACCACGGCCGTGTCCGTCGCGCTGGCGTTGGTCGCACTGCTGCTCACCGGCGTGGTCGCGCGCTACGCGGTGCAGACGCGGGACCAACTGCGCACCACCAACGCCGCACTGCTGGCGCAGGCGTCCCAACGGGCGAACGCGGTCGACCCGCGCCAAGGTCTCCAGCTCGCGATGGCGGCCTACGCGGAGAGGAGCGACAGCCCAGAGGCGTTCGGTGCGCTGCTCCAGCAACGCGTCAACTGGGACGGCACCGAGCGGATCATCCCGCCCGACCTGCTGCCGACCGGCGACATCTGGTCGATGACGGCCAGCGCCGACGGCCGCGTGCTGATCACCTACCCGGGGGACTGGTCGAAGGCGCCTTCGGTGTGGTGGGACATCGACGGTCCGCACCCGCGGCACCGGGTGCTCCCGGTGGACCCCGGCTCATCGCCACCGGCAGCGGTGACGTTGAGCCCGAACGGCCGCTTCCTCGCCGTGCTGGACATGCCGAGCCGCGACTTGCGCGTGCTCGACCTGGCGGACCAGGACCGGGCGGTCGAGTTGACCCCACCCCCGGTCCAGGTCGGGCAGGTCAGCTTCAGCGCGAACAGCCGGTTCATCAGCGCGACACCGGTCGAACAGGGCCAGCCCGTGCGGGTGTGGGACTTGCACAGCGGGGCGGAGTTGCCGAGCCGCGCCAACTTCGCCCACCTGCCTGGGGAAACCGCCCGCGAAGCATTCCCCGCTCCCGACGGGCGTTCGCTGATCACCTGGGAGGCGTCGTCCCTCGACCTGGATTCCGCTCAGCAGGTCGTGGTCCGCGACCTGGCCACCGGCGCGCCCACGAGCACCTATCCCAGCGACTTCGACGACCTGCTCGTCGGGAACGGAACGCTGCTGGTCACCTGCGACGACAGCGGACTGCGGGCGGTGGAACCCCTCACCGGGCGCACGACCGGAGCGCTGCCGAACCCCCTCGGCTGCTCCCACCTCAGCACGGACCTGACCGGGCAGTACCTGGTGCCGTCGTCGGGCGGCAACACCCTCCCAGCACCGCTCGTCCACTGGCCGACTTGGCAGCAGCAGTTCGTCGGGTTCGACCTGTCCGACACGGTCGTGCTGCGCCCGCGCGGTGACCACGACCTGACCGTCATCACCCGGCACAACGGCGCGCTGTCGGTGCGGATCGAGGCCACCACGGAGGAAGGCCTCGGCCACTACAGCCGCTTCACCCGCGGGCCTGGCGGCACGTTGTGGGCCGCCGTGGACACCTCGCAGGAGGCCATCGGCCTGCAACTCGTGCTGCTGGACGAACAGGGCTCGCCGCTGGCCTCCACGCCTGTACCGGGCACCTCGGGCACGGACCTCACCTACACGCCGATCCGCCTGTCCTTCGACGGTTCCGGGGAGCGGATCGCACTGTCGCTCGGCCCGGTGGTGCGCACCTTCCGCGCGGCGGGGCTGGTGCTCGAACGCGAGCTCCAGCTCCCCCAGCCGCCGGAGCACGGGTTCTCCGCGAACACCCGGGTGTCCCTGCTCCCCTCCGCCGACGGTGGCCTGGTCGTCGGCGCGCTGGGGATGCTGTCCTTCTGGGACTTGGGCACGGGTGCGCAGACCGCACCCCCGCTGGTCGTCGAACGACCTCGGGCGGGTGGGCTGAAACCGGGCACCCCGCGCATCAGCGCGCGCCCCGGGCACCCCGAGCAGTTGCTCGTGCTGGCGGACGGGAACCTGACGGTCCGGGACGTCCGCGCCCGGACGGTGCTGCACTCCTTCCCCGTCCGGGAAAGCGGCACCTCGTCGGACTTCGTCGTGTCGGCGGACGGCAGGTACGTCGCCTTCGACATCACCAGCCCCCCGGTCAGCGTCGTCGACCTGGACACCGCGACCGTGGTGTCCGGCATCAACACCTCGGACGTCTTCGGGATCACCGACCGCTACCTGATCACCTTCAGCAACGACGGGCTCGGCGTCTGGGACTGGCCGCGGCGCCGCGAGGTCGCCGCGGTGACCGACGTGGGTGCCTCGCACGGTTCCGCCGGGTTCTGGGACGACCAGTTCCTGCTCGACGCGCGCCCCGGACTGCGTCCACCGATCCCGATGGCACCCGACCGCTGGTTCGCGGACCTGTGCCGGCTCGCGGACCGCCCCTACACACCGCAGGAGGAAGCCCTGCTCCCGGCTGGAACCAGCACTGAACCCCCGTGCGAGGCGGGAGGCGTGGCATGACGTCCGACCTCACCGCGGCCGAGCCGCTCGCCGCGTCGTTGGTGCGGTTGGTCGCGGGTCGGTCCTTGCTGGGCACCGGGTTCGTGCTGCCTGGAGATCGCGTCGCCACCTGTGCCCACGTCGTCGACGGCGTGGACGGCATCGCGGCGCAATTCCCGTTGCTGGCGGCCGGTAGCTGCGCGGTCGAGGTCGAATCGCTCGACGCCGCCCAGGACGTCGCGGTCCTGCGTCTGCTCGATCCGCCGTCCGGCATCCGCCCCGCTCCGGTCCGGCTCGACCGTGCGCTGGTCGACCACCGGTTCCGGGTCCTCGGCTGCACCACCGCCAACCCGCGGGGGGTGTGGGTGAACGGGGTCCTGGCGGGTGCGCAGGGCGAGAACCGGGTGCAGATGTCGGTGGACCCGGACCACGAGCAGATCGTGCAGGGCTTCAGCGGCGCACCGGTGTGGGACCGGGAGCTGGGCGGCGTCGTCGGGATGGTCGTCACCAGGTCCGGCAGCAACGAGGCCACCGCGCACCTGCTGCCGATCTCGGCGTTGCGCGAGTGGGTCGACTCCGACCACAACCCCTACCGCGGGCTCGACCCGTTCCGGGAGTCCGACGCGGACAGCTTCCACGGCCGGGACGAGGAGGTCGCCGACCTGCTGGAGGTGCTGGGTCGGCAGCGCATGGTCGCCCTCTCCGGGCCGTCCGGCAGCGGGAAGTCCTCGCTGGTCCGCGCCGGTCTGATCCCCCGGCTCCGGCAGGCTGGGACCGAGGTCGTCGAGCTCGGCGATGGCGATCCGATGCCGACCAGCGGGGTGCTGTTCCTGGACCAGTTCGAGGAGGAGGTGGTCGCGGACCGTGAGGCCGCGCGGGCGAAGCTGGAGCGGATCATCCAGCAGCTCGCCGAGCACCCGCTGCGGGTCGTGCTCACGCTGCGGTCCCGGTCCTTGGACGAGCTGATCACGCCGAACACCGCGCAACAGCTCGGGCAGGCCGTCTGGCTGCTCAAACCGATGCGCCCGGACCAGCTCCGCGAGGCGATCGAGGTCCCGGCAGCGCGCGCCGGGCTGGCGTTCGAGGCCGGGTTGCCAGAAGCGATCCGGCACGACTGCCCGCCCGGTCAACTCGCACTGCTGTCCACCGTGCTCGACCAGCTCTGGCAGCACAAGCAGGGCGTGTGGCTCACGCACGGCGCCTACCAGCGGCTGGGGCGGGTCACGGGCGCGCTCGGCAAACGCGCTGACGACGTCCTCGCCAGGCTGGGGACCGAGGGGCTCCGCCGAGCCCGGCGGTTGCTCACCGAGCTGACCCACCCGGACGGCGGGCACGGGCACGTCCGGCGCAGCGTGGTCCTCGCGGACCTGGAATCGGAGCTGCAGGAGCTCGCGCTGGAGTTCGCCAGGGAACGGCTGGTGGTCGTGCACGACGGCCGGGTGGAGTTGCCCCACCAAGCGCTGATCGACCACTGGCCGACGCTGCGCGGTTGGCTGGCCGAGGACGCCGACTTCCTGTCCTGGCGGGCGAAGTTGGACGACCTCAGGAACTCCGGGGCCCAGCTCACCGGGGCGTTGCTGGCCGAAGCCTCGGCCTGGCTGCGACGGCGCCGCGACATCCCCGAGTCGCTGCGCGACTACATCCACGCCGCCGAAGCAGACCACCGCCGAACGCAGCGCCGCTGGCGCACCACCACCGCGGTCGTCAGCGTCCTGGCGCTGGTGTCGGCGGTGCTGACCGGCGTGGTCCTGGCGAACAACCGCGAACTGGACGGGCGGCTCCGGCAGATCAACGCCGGGCGGCTCGCGCAGGAAGCCAACCGGGCCACCGAGAACAACCCGTCGCAGGCCTTGCAGTTGGCGCTCGCCGCCTGGCGCGAAAAGCCGGGCAACGCCGAGGCGTGGGGCGCGCTGTTCCAGCAGCGGTTGTACTGGAGCGGGGTCGACCGCGTTCCCGCCCACCCGTCGCTGGTCGATGTCACGGAGATGGTGGCCAGCGCCGATGGCGGGGTGGTCGCCCTGAAACCACGCGGGGCAGGCAAGGACGCGACCGTGTGGTGGGGCTTGTTCGGGCCCGAGCCCAGCCACCTGGAGCTACCGGCGAGCCCGGACACCACACTGCTGCTCAGCCCGGACGGGCGGCTGCTGGTGACCGCGGACGAGCAGCGCGGTGTCCAGCTGCGGGACCTCAGCCACGCGGACCAGCCGACCACCTTGGACCCGTGGCTCACTCCCGCGCAGCTGGGGTTCAGCGCCGACGGCAGGTTCCTCGCCGCCTTGGACTCCGTGGACGGCAGGGTCCTGGTCTGGGACCTCGATGACCCGACCGCCGAACCGGCCCAGCACCCGTACCGCGGTCCGGAGGTGGTCCACGGATTCCACCCGTCGCCGGATGGCCGCTCGCTGGTGACGGTCGAGGAGGCCCGGAGCCCGGAAGGCGACACCCAGCGCTTCGCCGTGGTGCGCGACCTCGCGTCCGGCGCGGAGGCCCGCCGGTCACCGCCGACGCCGTCGTGGCAGTTCGCCGTCCTCGACGCGGGGACGAGAGCCGCCGTCTGCGCGGATGGCGCGCTCACCATCCACGACCTGTTCTCCGGCGAGGTGCGGGGCCCACACCCGACCGAACCCGCGGTGCTCGAAGAAGCGACCGGGAGCTTCGAGTCGTGCCGCTTCACGGTCGATGCGAGCGGCGAGTACCTGGTGTTCGGGTCGGCGGTCATGCGGTGGCGCACCGGGACCTGGCTCGGCGTCGATGACATCCCCAGTGCTGGCCCGCTGATCCGAGGTGCCGGTGGTTCACTCGACGTCATCTCGCTGCGCGACGGCGTCGTGCAGCTGAGCACGGTCCCGACCACCACGCGGCTCGACGAGCGCAGGCAGGTCTGGAACAACGGGAGCGCTCGGAGCCCGGACGGTCGGTTCTGGGTGACGTACGTGCACGGCCCGAGTGGCACGGCTGCGGACGAGCGGGCGCAGCTCGTGCTGCTCGACCCACGAGGTGTTGTCCTGGACCAGGTTCCTTCGCCGAGGCTCCCGAACGCGCTCGCCTTCGACGCGACCGGCGAGCACGTCATCGTGGTCGACGGCCTGGATTTGCGGATCTACCGCGCTTCCGGGCTGGTGCTGGAGCACGAGGCCCGATTGCCGGCCCCCGCCGGGTTCACCGGCGAGGTCAGCCACGTCTGGGACGCGTCGGTGGCGACTGCTCCAGGCGGAACCGTGCTGATCAGCCACCTGGGTGTGCTGTCGTCCTGGGACCCGGCAACGGGGCGGCAGGTGGCGCCGCCGCTGCCCCTGCGCGGACCGGGGGAACGGGTGGACAGCGGCCCGCAGGTGGTGCCGCGACCGGGGCACGAGGACCAGCTCCTGGTGTGGAACGACGGGGTGGAGGTGTGGGGCCTCCGAGACCGGCAGCCCTTCCACCGGTTCGAGGTCCAGGGCTCGCACGCACCCGTGGTGTCCCAGGACGGTTCGGTCGCCGCGGTGGCCGAGCTGACCGGCACCTCGATCGCGCTCTTCGACCTGACCACGATGACGCCCCTGCCCCCGCTGAACGCCAGCGGCCAGGACGTCATCGGGATCTCGGGCGACTACCTGTTCGCCGTGGGCACGTCCGACCTGTACGTCTGGCAGTGGCGGGACCGCGTCCAAGTGGCGTCGCTGGACCTCGGCAACAACTACCAGCAGCAAACCGTGGAGGACGGCACCTTCACCCTGGACGACCGCCCGGCGCACCGGGAAGTGCTCCCGCTCGACCCGCAGCAGTGGTTCGACGACCTGTGCCGGATCTCCGACCGCGAGTACACCCCGCAAGAGGCCGAACTCCTGGCCCAGCTCGGCGTCGACAACACCCCGCCATGCCGGTGACCAGCTACGGAAACACCGGCCACTCCCGGCACGGACCGAGCCACGAGAACTCCGGTGCGAGCTCGATGTCGACGGGGCGGGTGCTCGTCGAAGCCCACCGCAGCCGACACCACCCCACGGACTCCTCCTCCTGCCTCCCGACCGCTCGGCTGATCCGCAGTTTCAATTGAAACTGCGATCGGCCAGGCGCGGGGATCGCAGTTTCAATTGAAACTGCGGTTCCCAGCGCTCGGCTGAGCACCGCTTCGGGACGAAGCGCGCGGGACATCAAGGACCGCGACGGCGGGATGCTCGTCTTCAACCGGCCTCAATGGGGTGGGTTCCTCTCGGCTCAGCGCCGGGGGTCGTGAGTGCGTAACAGTGTTCGAACACTGTTACGCACTCACGACCCCTTGGGTTTGCGCCAGTGGAGGGTGACTCGCCAGAAGAG
>NZ_JBEPDU010000034.1:0-83383 GCF_040300525.1 Saccharopolyspora sp. NPDC000359
CTTGCTGTGGTGCAACTCGTTGATCTCACCAGCGATCGCCGGCTCCAACGCCGCGTAGTCGTAATCCAACTCCGGCAACACGTACTGCGCCATCGAGCGTCTCCCTTCGCTGTCGACAGACTCTAGCTATTGCCACCCTATTGCAACTACCCAGGATGGAGGCGTTGATCTCACCAGCCGGGCGAGTCGCGCGAACAGTCTTGCTGACCAGCGGAAACGCCGTGCTCGGGAGAAAACTGGCCAGTTGACCGGGCTCGGCGGGTGGGGCAGCATCGCCTGCGTCCCCGGGAGCGGGAGAAGCCGGTCGAAGTCCGGCGCTGACCCGCAACGGTAGGCCGCGCACGTCGCGGCGAGCCCGATCGCCCGCTCGCGAGGGGAGGCTCCAACGACTGTCGCGGTCTGCGGTCGGGGTCTGGGACGCCCGCGTGCGGTCCTGGTCTCGCGCAACCGCGCACGACCCCGGAAGGCACGATGCGCCGCACATTCGCCCTGCTCCTGGCCGCGCTGTTCCTGACCGGCTGCACCGCCGCCGAATCCCAGCAGAACGGTCTGCGCGTGGCGAACTGCGGCAACGTCGAGACCTTCGCGCGCCCACCACAGCGCGTGGTGAGCCTCAACCAGCACGCGACCGAGGTCCTGCTGGCGCTCGGGCTGGGCGACCGGCTGGTCGGCACCGCCTTCCCGGACGACCACGAGCCGCCGCCGGAAGTGGCCGCCCAGTACGCCGACGTGCCGCTGCTGTCCGCCCGGTACCCGTCCTACGAGCGCATCCTCGAAGCCGAGCCGGACCTGGTCGTCGGCGGCTACGCCAGCGCCTTCGACGAGGCCGAGGGGCGCGGCCGCGAGCTGTTCGAGCGCAACGGCATCAACACGCTGCTGCTGTCGGAATCCTGCGCGAGCGGGCCGAGCGGGATGGGCACGCTGCTGGCCGACATCACGATGTTCGGCGAAGCGCTCGGGCTGCAGGACAACGCGCGCCAGCTCAACGCCGACATCGAGGGCCGGGTGCGCGCGGTCGAGCAGCGGTTGCGGGGCGTGCCGCCGGTCGACGTCTTCGTCTACGACTCCGGCGAGCAGGCCGCGTTCACCTTGGGTGGCAACGGTGTTGGCAACGACGCGCTGACCCGGGCTGGCGGGCGCAACGTGTTCAGCGACGTGCCGAAGGTCTTCGAGGACGTCAGCTGGGAGCAGGTGGCCGCGCGGTCCCCGGAGGCGATCGTGCTGGTCGACTACCTCGGGGCCCCGGTGCAGCACAAGCAGTCCTACCTCGAAGGCCACCCGCTGGCCTCGGGCACACCCGCGGCGCGGAACCACCGGTTCAGCACCATTCCGCTGGTCGAGCTGACCGAGGGCATCCGGTTCCCCGCCGCGGTCGAGCGCCTGGCCCGCGACCTGCACGGCGCATGAGCGGACGGGGCGGCGTGAAGCAGCGGCGCACCGCGTTCGTGCACGCCGGGCTGCTGGTTGCCCTGGTGGTGATCGGTGGTCTCGCGGTGTCGCTCGGGTCGGTGCAGCTGCCGCTGGGGCAGGTGTGGCGGATCGTGCTGGAGCCGGTGGTGCCGTGGATCGAGCCGGACTGGAGCCCGGCGCGCTCGGCGATCGTCCTCGACTCGCGGATGCCGCGGGTGGTCGGCGGGATGCTGGTCGGCGCGGCGCTGGCGCTGTCCGGGGCGGTCGCGCAGCTGGTCACCGGCAACCCGCTGGCCGACCCGTACCTGCTCGGTGTCTCCGAGGGAGCCGGGTTCGCGGTGTCGCTGACCATCGTCCTGGGTGTCGGGGCCGGGGCCATCGGGATGCCGGTGGTGGCCTTCCTCGGCGGGCTGGCCGCGCTGGTGACCGTGCTGGCCGTGGCCGGGCGCTCCGGGTCGGTGACCACGCTGGTGCTCGGCGGGCTGGCCGTCGGGCAGGTGGCGTTCGCCATGACCTCGTTCGTGCTGCACGCCTTCGGCACCGGTGACCAGGCTAAGCAGGTGCTGTTCTGGATCAGCGGCGGGCTCGGGGCGGTGCGCTGGGAGTCGCTGCCGGTGCCCGCCGTGGTGCTCGGGCTCGGGCTGGTCGCGGCGGGTGCTTCGGGGCGGTGGATGAACGTCCTGCACAGCGGTGACGACGCCGCGGCGTCGCTCGGGATCAACGCGCGGGTGTTCCGGACGTGCTGCCTGCTCGCGATCTCCCTGCTCGCCGGGACCGCGGTCTCGGTGGCGGGCGGCATCGTGTTCGTCGGACTGCTGGTGCCGCACGCGGCCACCTTCCTGGTCGGCTCCGAGGCGCACCGGCTGCTGCCGGTGTCGGCGCTGCTCGGCGCGGTGTTCCTGGTGCTGGCCGACCTGGTGGCGCGGCTGGTCGTCGCACCGGGGGAGCTGCCGGTGGGGGTGCTCACCGCACTGGTCGGCGGCCCGGTGTTCCTGGTGATGTTGCGGCGGCGGAGGAGGATCGCATGAGCCTGCGGGTCTGCGGGATGCGCGTCGACCTGGGTGGGCGACCGGTTCTGTCCGATGTGGACGTGGAGGTGCGCTCGGGGGAGGTGTTCGGCCTCGTCGGGCCCAACGGCAGCGGCAAGACGACCCTGCTGCGCACGCTCTACCGCGCGATCCAGCCGACGGCGGGGGCAGTGGAGGTCGCCGGGGTGGCGGCTGGTGGGAGGCGTCTGCTGGCGCGCGTGCTGGCCGCGACCACGCAGGAGCCGGAGGCCCGAGCGGCGCTCACCGTCCGGGAAGTGGTGTCACAGGGCCGGATCCCGCACCTCGGCCTGCTGGACCGGATGGGCGCTGCCGATCGGGAGATCGTCGATGACGCGCTGCGGGTGACAGGCCTGCTCGACTTGGCGGAGCGTGACGTGCGCCTGGTGTCAGGCGGGGAGCACCAGCGCACCTCGATCGCGCGGGCGCTCGCGCAGCAGCCCCAGGTCCTCGTCCTCGACGAGCCGACGAACCACCTCGACCTGCGCCACCAGTACGGAGTCCTGGCCCTGCTCCGCGACCTCGCGGCGAAGGGTCTGACGATCCTGCTGACCCTGCACGACCTCCGCCTGGCTGTGGAGTTCTGCGACCGCCTGGCGGTCCTGGACAACGGCCGCATCGCAGCGACCGGAACCCCCACCGGAGTCCTCTCCCAGGACCTCCTGGCAGAGGTCTTCGGAGTCCAGGCCCACCTCAGCACCCACAACGGCCACTCCAACCTCACCATTACCGGAGTGACCTGACCGACTGGGCAGTCAGCCGACTGGCCAGGTGTGGACTGGTTCTCCGGCGTCGGCCAGGGCGATGTAGTGCTCCAGCATGGTGGCGAGGGCCGTCTGCCGGTCCGCGCCGCGTTCCTCCAGGCGGGCCACGGTTTCCCGTTGCCACGTCGCGCCGTTGCGGCGGGACAGGCAGCGCTGCTCGATCACGCCGAGGTAGCGCTCGCGGGCCTCGTCGGAGACCCCGCACGCGCGCAGGCCGTCGTGGGCCATCGGCAGCAGGCGGCGCATCACCAGCTCGTCCGGGGCCACCCACCCGATGCCCGGCCAGTACAGGTGCGAGTCGAAACCGCTGCGGGCACCGGCGAACAGGTTGTCCTCCGCCGCCGCGAACGACATCTGCGTCCACAGTGGTCGGTCCTGCTCGGTGAGCGCGCGCTGCGCACCGTAGAAGAAAGCCGCGTTGGCGATGATGTCCACCACCGACGGGCCCGAGGGCAGCACCCGGTTCTCGATCCGCAGGTGCGGGACCCCGTCCACCAGGTCGTACACCGGGCGGTTCCAGCGCCAGATGGTGCCGTTGTGCAAACGCAGCTCGGCCAGCATCGGGGCGCGGCCCGCGTCCAGCGCGGCCACCGGGTCCTCGTCCTCCGGGTCGGGCAGCAGCGCCGGGAAGTACCGCACGTTCTCCTCGAACAGGTCGAAGATCGAGGTGATCCACCGCTCCCCGAACCACACCCGCGGTCGCACGCCCTGGTTCTTCAGCTCCTCCGGCCGGGTGTCGGTGGCCTGCAGGAACAGCGGTACCCGGGTCTCGTGCCAGAGCGCTTTGCCCAGCAGGAACGGGGAATTCGCGCCGATGGCCACCTGCACCCCGGCCAGGCACTGCGCGGCGTTCCAGTGCGCCGCGAAGTCCTCCGGGGCGACCTGCAGGTGCAGCTGCACCGAAGTGCACGCCGACTCCGGCAGGATCGAGTCGGCGTAGGAGCGCAGCCGCTCGATGTGGTAGCCCTCGCCGAGCGGTACGCCCTCCATGTCCAGCAGCATCTCCTCGCCGCGGGCCAGGAAGATCTGCTCGTTGAGCAGCGAGTAGCGCGGGTTGCGGGACAGCCAGCCGGGGTCGAAGTGCGCGCTGCGCAACGTGGGGAGCGTGCCGATCATGACGACCTTCGCCCCGGCGTCGTGCGCCCCGGCGTCGGCCCGCCGGAGCGCGGCGCGCATCCGGTCCTCCAGCTTCAGTGCGCTGTCCCCGGCGAGCACCCGCGGCTCCACGTTCAGCTCGATGTTCTGCTGACCGAGCTCGGTGGTGAACAGCGACGGCTCGTCGATCTTCTCCAGCACCTCGGCGTTGGACATCGACGGTTGCATGCCCTGGTCCACCAGGCACAGTTCCATCTCCAGCCCCATCTGCTGGTGCGGGAAGGAGAAGTTCCCATCGGCGAGCATCCGGGCCAGGGCATCCAGGCCGCGTTGCATCTTGCTCCGATACCGCTGCCGGTCCACCGGCTTGAAACCTCGGTCGTCCACGTGCCGTCCCATGCCGTCTCTCCGCTCGATCGGCAGCACGTCAGCGCCCAGCGCTGGGGAAACCACCGTGACACATCCCTACCCGCCGAGCCAGCGGCCAAAACGGTGTCACCGAGCGGCGAGGCGGGTGATCACGTGGAGGCCTGGTCGAGCCGCTGCACCTCCTCCGCGGTGAGCTCCAGCTCAGCGGCGAGCAGGAGGGTGGCGAGCTGATCGGTGGTGCGGGCGCTGGCGATCGGAGTGGTGACGGTGCGTTGCGCGCGCAGCCAGGACAACGCGATCGAAGCCAGTGGGACGTTACGCTGCGTGGCGATTTCGTCCAGCGCGGCGAGCACCCGCAGGCCGCGGTCGTGCAGGTGCGCGCGGGCGCCTTCAGCGCGCGGGCTGCCGAAGTCGTCCTGGCCGGGGCGGTACTTGCCGGTCAGGAATCCCTTGGCGAGGGCGTAATACGGTGCCACGCCGAGGTTCTCCGCGGCGCAGAGATCGGCGAGCTCGCCCTCGAACTCGTCGCGCTCCACGCGGTTGTACTTCGGCTGCAGCGCGGTGAACTCGGCGAAGCCCTCGCGGCGCGAGACCGCCAGCGCTTCGGCGAGCCGCGGCGCGGTGTAGTTCGACGCCGCGATGTAGCGGACCTTGCTCGCGTGCACCAGGTCGTCGAAGGCACCCAAGGTCTCGGCCAACGGGATGGTCGGGTCGTCGTCGCCGTGCGCGTAGTAGAGGTCGATGCGGTCCGTGCCCAGGCGACGCAGTGAATCTTCCGCCGCCTTGATGTTCGCCGCCGACAACCCGCGGCGCTGCGGCATCCGACCCACCTTCGTGGCGACCACGACGTCGTCGCGGTTGCCGGGGGCGCGCAGCCACTCGCCGATGACCGCCTCGGACAACCCGCCCGCATTGCCCGGCGCCCACGCGGAGTAGGCGTCGGCGGTGTCGACGAAGTTGCCGCCTGCCGCCACGTAGCCGTCGAGGACGGCGAAGGACTTGTCGCGGTCAGCCGTCCAGCCGAACACGTTGCCGCCGAGGCAGATGGGGAGGACGTCGAGTGCCGTGCTGCCGAGCTGAGCCAGCCCCGAACGTGCTCCGGCACGCTGAGGACCGACCGGGGCAGCGCGGCGGGGGTGGGTGCGAGAATGCGGTACGTGGCGCATGTGGTCGAGATCGATGAGGCCGACGATCCGCGGGTCGACGACTTCCGCGACCTGTCGCGCGCGGACCGCCGACCGGACAGGCCGGGCGGGCGCGGGCTGGTGATCGCCGAGGGCGTGGTGGTGGTCGAGCGGCTGCTCGCCTCGCCGTACCCGGTGCGGGCGCTGTTCGGAGTGCGGCGCCGGATCGAGGAGCTGGCCGAGGCGACCGCCGCCCTGGACGTGCCCGCCTACGTCACGAGCGCCGACGTGATGGCGCAGGTCGTCGGCTTCCACCTCAACCGCGGCGTGCTGGCGGTGGCCGACCGCGCCCCGGTGGTGCCGCCAGCTGAGCTGGTCGAGCGGTCCCGGCGCCTGGTGGTGCTGGAGGGCATCGGCGACCACGAGAACCTGGGCGCGCTGTTCCGCAACGCCGCCGCGCTCGGCGTCGACGGGGTGCTCCTGGGCGCTGGCTGCTCGGACCCGCTGTACCGGCGCAGCGTGCGGGTGTCGATGGGGCACGTGCTCCGGGTGCCGTTCGCGCACCTGGAGTCGTGGCCGGAAGATCTCAAGCTGCTGCGCGACAACGACTTCCGGATCGCCGCGCTGACCCCGCGGGCGGATGCGGGACCACTTCGCGATGCGGGGCTGGACGAGGGGCGGGTCGCGGTGCTGCTCGGCTCGGAGGGCCCCGGCCTGACGGAGGAAGCGATCACCGCCGCGGACCTGGCGGTGCGCATCCCGATGGCCAGCGGGGTGGATTCGCTCAACGTCGCGACGGCCGGGGCGATCGCCTTCCACGCGATGAGCGGGGCGTGATGCGCGAGTCCGACTGGGAACTGCACGCGCGCTCCGGTCGCGCAGTGCTGGTGCGCGACGCCGAGCAGGAGGTGGACCCGAGCCGCCTCCGGCTGCCCGACTCGCTGGTCGAAGCCCTGCACGAGTGGGCGCACGTCGCGGAAGCGGCGCACGCGGAGGACACGGCGGCCGCCGACCTCGAACTGATCTCCCAGCGCGGACGCCAGCTGGCGATGCGGCTCGCCGCGGAAACCGGCGGCCAGGTCGGTTACCTGGACCCGCTCAGCGGCCGCGTCGCCCGCATCGGCCGACCCCGGCCCGCGGCCCCGCGCCGCTACGCCGTCCCGGTGCCCCCGGACGAGCCGACGCCGTGGGGGCCGGGCCTGGTGGTGAGCACCATCGTCGGAGCGATCGCGACGATCACCCTGGTGGTGGTGACCGACGGTCTGGCGGACGTGAGCGGTGTCCTGGCGACGGTGGTGAACCTGGCGGTGGCGGCGGGCTTCGCCCCGTCGATCTGGCTGGGCCGCCACATCGCGGTCTGGCGCTGGGTCGCCTACGGCACGGCGGCAGGCATCGTCCTGGCCTGGCTGGCCCTCCTCGTCAGCCTCCTAGGCCCCACCCTCCCGCACGACTGACGAAACCCCCGCGCCCCGCCCTTCCGCCACCCTCACAACTCCAATGGAACTCAGACGTCCAATTTCCATTGAAATCGCACAAGGCCCCGACACACCCCGGTGTGTCGGGGCCCGACACGCCGAGGACTCACAGTTTCAACCGAAACTGTAAACCCCATGGCGGCGGAGTCGAAATGTTCACCCCTCGCACAATCCTCGACGTACGTCGGTGTGTCGTGGTCCGGGCACGCCGAGACATACAGTTTCAGTTGAAACTGTGGAATTTTGTGGCAGCGGAGTCGGTGGTTCATTGCTTGCATGGGGTTCTGGCCCGACGCGCCCCGGTGTGTCGGGTCCCCGACACGTCGGGGTTTGCAGTTTCAATTGAAACTGCGGATTCTCCGTGGTGGTGGGGGCGGAGGTTTACTCATTCGTGTGAGACTTTGGCCCGACGTACGTCGGTGTGTCGGGTCCCCGACGCGCCGGGGTTTGCAGTTTCAATTGAAACTGCGAGGCCCCTGTGGTGGCGGAGTCGGAATGTTTATCAGCTCGCGCAGGGGCTCGATGTGGGTCGGTGTGTCGGGTCCTTGGCGCGCCGGGACTACAGTTTCAGTTGAAACTGTGGGGTTTCGTGGCGGTGGATTTGGATGTTCGCTTATTCGCATGAGCGGCCGAACGACGTGCTTCGGTGTGTCGTTGGTTCGAGGCGTTGGGGTGCGGTTTCTGTTGGGTTGTGGGGGACCGCGGTTCTTGAGCGGGGGTGGACAGCGGAAGGCCGGGGTGAGTCTTGCTCGCCCCGGCCTTCGGTGGTTGTGCTGTTAGCGGTGGGAGCGGACTCCGAGGAGGACGTCTTCCCAGGACGGGACGATGGGGTGGCTCTTCCGCCCGCGGCGCGGCTCCGCCTTGCGCGCCGCTTCGTCGTCCGGCTCCTCGACGGTCGCGCCTTCGGCGCTCTCCGCCGCGGGGGGTTCCGCGTCCGGGGCTCCCGGCTCCGCCGGTCGCTCCGGTGCTCCGGTGTCCAGGTCGAGCGTCGGCGCCTCCGCCAGTGGCGGCGCTGCCGCCACCGGGGCCTCCGGCGGGGCCGGGGCCGTCGGGGGTTCCGCGGGTCGTTCCTGCTGGTCGAGCTGGAGCGCTTCGCGCGCCAGCTCGGTGACCGGGCGGACCGTGCGGAGTGGGCGGTTGGGCGACGGGTCGAGGAGGTCGGCCGCGTGGTCGTCCAGGGCCGCGACGGTGCCGCCGTGCGCACCGGGGTGGAACACCCAGTGGGCGAGGTTCTCGGAGCGGCCCGCCTGCCAGGTCAGCTGGACGACCCACTTGCCGTCCTCGCCGCGCCAGGAGTCCCAGTCGGCTTCGGCGTAGTCGTGGCCGCGCATCCCGAAGGTGTGCGCGACGACCT
This sequence comes from Saccharopolyspora sp. NPDC000359, assembly GCF_040300525.1. Taxonomy (NCBI): domain Bacteria; kingdom Bacillati; phylum Actinomycetota; class Actinomycetes; order Pseudonocardiales; family Pseudonocardiaceae; genus Saccharopolyspora; species Saccharopolyspora sp. NPDC000359. Next base: position 8,638 of record NZ_JBEPDU010000034.1, read on the forward strand.
CGCCGAGGGTCTGCACGTCGGGGCCGTCCTCGCGGACGGGGTGGGCGCGCTGGGCCATCTCGGCGATCTGGCGGCGTTCGAGCAGCACCGGGTAGGCGTAGCGCTCGACGCGGTGCTCCGGGATGCCGGAGGACTCGGCTATTTGCTGGACGGACGCGCCGGAGCGGATGCGGGCCTGGATCTCCCGGGGCCGCATCTGGGACTCCATCTCGATCTGGACCTGGCCGAGCCGGGTGAGGTCACCTCGGGCTGCGGCACGCAGTCGCTCGTCGGCGGGCACGGTGAAGCGCTCGCCGTTCTCCGGGTCCTCGCAGATGACGGATTCACCGTCCTCGTCGAGCCCGACCACTCGCAGCGCTCGCATACGCGTGCCTCCCACCGACCTACATGTCACCAAGCTGTGACGGTAACCCGGCGCGCCGCCTTGACGCGGGAGGCACGCCGGGCACGTCGCGTCGTAGTTGGTCGTCCTCCCGGCCTCGATCTTGCCGGAAAGGGGCCGCCCGAGCGAACCAGTAAAACCACTCATATTCGGTGAACATCACCCTGAGTGGTTGACTCTCACTCGGTGTTGTGGTGTGCGGAGCGAGGCTGCCGGGGCCCGCGCGGACCCCGGCAGCGCTGCGTCGTCAGGAGAGCTGCGAGACCACCCAGTCGATGGACTTCGTCAACGCGGTGACGTCATCCGGGGCGATCGCCGGGAACATGCCGATGCGCAGCTGGTTGCGCCCCAGCTTGCGGTACGGCTCGGTGTCCACGATGCCGTTGGCGCGCAGGGCCTTGGCCACCGCCGCGGCGTCCACCGAGTCGTCGAAGTCGACGGTGCCGACCACCTGGGAGCGCTTCGCCGGGTCGGTGACGAACGGGGTCGCGTACTCCGAGGCCTCGGCCCAGTCGTACAGCCGCTGCGAGGACTCGCGGGTGCGCTGCACGCACCAGTCCAGGCCGCCCTGGCCGTTCATCCACTCGACCTGGTCGGCGAGCAGGAACAGGGTGGCCACCGCGGGGGTGTTGTAGGTCTGGTCCTTGCGGGAGTTGTCCAGCGCGGTGGGCAGCGACAGGAACTCCGGCACCCAGCGGCCCGAGGCGCCGATCTCGCCGATCCGCTCGATGGCGGCCGGGCTCATCGCGGCCAGCCACAGCCCGCCGTCGGCGGCGAAGCACTTCTGCGGGGCGAAGTAGTAGACGTCGACGTCCGCGGCGTTGAACGGCAGGCCGCCCGCGCCGGAGGTCGCGTCCACCGCGATCAGCGCCTGCTCCGAACCCGCCGGGCGGGTCGGCGCGAGCATGACGCCGGTGGAGGTCTCGTTGTGCGCCCAGCCGATCAGGTCGACGCTCGGGTCCGACACCGGCTCCGGGGCGTCACCCGGCTCGGCCGAGACGACGATCGGGTCGCCCACGAACGGGGCGGTCTTCGCGGCCTTGGCGAACTTCGCGGAGAACTCGCCGTAGGTCAGGTGCAGGGAGCGCTCGCGGATCAGGCCGAAGGTCGCCGCGTCCCAGAACGCCGTGGTGCCGCCGACGCCGAGCACGACCTCGTAGCCGTCGGGCAGCGAGAACAGTTCGCTCAGCCCTTCGCGGACCCGACCCACCAGGGACTTCACCGGCTTCTGGCGGTGCGAGGTGCCCATCACGGCAGCGCCTTCGCCAGCCAGGCGGGCCAGCTGCTCGTCGCGCACCTTGGACGGGCCGCAGCCGAACCGGCCGTCGGCGGGCTTGAACTCGTCGGGCAGCTTCAGGGTCGTGGGGTCGATGGTCTCGGCCTGCGTCATGCCGGCGCCTCCGGGCGTTGTCGTGGTGATCGTGCGGGGGACAAGACCTCGCCCCCCGCGCGCCAGTGGCTCGCTGACCGGCGCCGTTGCCGGTTCGGCTCCAGTGTTGCAGCAGGGTTTCCGGCAGGTGACGGGCACCTGCTGCGAACAGCCGCACCGCAACTTACTGCGGCTCGCGCCGGTTGGCCAGCACCGTGTGCGGAGACGCTCCGCGCCTGCGGGTGATCACCGTCGAACGGCTCAGGCGAAGCCCGGGGAGCCGCAGCACTTCTTGTACTTGCGGTCCGCGCCGCACCAGCAGCGGTCGTTGCGGCCCGGTGGCCACGCGGTGGTCCGGGCGGCTTCGGCGGCGAACTCCGCGCGCGTCGTCGGTGCGTCCAGCGGGAGCTCGTGGGCCTCGGCGAAGGCGATCAGCGCGTCCAGCGACCCGGTGGCCAGCACCGCGCCCGGGCGGTCCCCGAGCGACCGCTGGACCTGCTGCCGGTGCGCGACGTGCGTGGTGCCCGGGTACCAGGTCGGGTACCGGCGCTGGACCTCGGCGAACTCCGCCTCGGGCCAGTAGAGCACTGCGGCGGCCGCGTGCTGCTGCCTGCTGACCTCCTCGATCTGGGCGTAGACCTCGTGCGCGCGCTCCTCGGAACGGACGAGCACCTCGTCGTACTGGTCCTCGGGAAGACCAAGCTCGTGGCGCAGCTCAGCGCGTTCGCGGAGCAGCTCGAAGCCGGGGTCGCCCACCTCGACCTCGGCGTCGACGTCCGGGACGAACCGTTGCACGCCGATGTTGAGCCAGCGCAGCGCCTCCTGGTGGTTGCCGATCGCGTGGTAGCCCGCGGCGGCCTCGCCGTACGCCCAAGGGCACTCCGAGCCCTCGCGCATCAGCTGCGCCATGGCGCGCTCGCCCTCTTCGGTGCGGCCGTGGGTCAGCAGGAACGAGGCGTGGGCGGCGCGCCCGCTGAGCACGTTGTGCCCGTCGTCGATCTCGGCGGCGGTGGCGAGGGCCCGCTCCTCGCGCTCGTGCTCCTCAGCGAAGTGCCAGTAACCAGCCGCTTCCACGAGGTCGTCGCAACGCTGACCGCTGGTCTCCGCGTCGGCTTCGAGCGCCTCGGCGTACTCGATGTTCAGCTGCCGTTGTCGGGCTTCGGTGGATGGAGCTGCCACTAATCCACGTTATCGCTCGTGTCGATTCCCGCACCGGGCGTGGCCCGTGAGCACGGGAGGTGCTCACGGGCCACGTCGCGATCACACCGGGGCGGTGAGCTGGTCGAGCTGGTCCCAGCCCGGGACGTCCTGCGGGGAGCGGGGGTCCGGGCCGATGTACTGGGCGGACGGGCGCACCAGCCGACCGGTGCGCTTGTCCTCCAGGACGTGCGCCGACCAGCCCGCCAGCCGAGCGCAGGTGAACATCGCGGGCATCATCGCCGTGGGCACCTCGGCGAAGTCCAGCACCACCGCGGCCCAGAACTCCACGTTGGTCTCGATCTGCCGGTCCGGGCGCCGTTCCCGCAGCACGGCCAGCGCCGCCTGCTCCAGCTCGCGGGCCACCTCGAAGCGCGGGGCGCCGAGCCGGTCGCAGGTGTTGCGCAGCACCCGGGCGCGCGGGTCCTCGGCGCGGTAGACGCGGTGCCCGAAGCCCATCAGCCGGTCGCCGCGGTCCAGGATCGACTCCACCACGCGGCGGGCGTCCCCGGTGCGCTCGACCTCCTCGATCATCGGCAGCACGCGGGCCGGGGCGCCGCCGTGCAGCGGCCCGGACATCGCGCCCACCGCGCCGGACAGGCAGGCCGCCACGTCGGCGCCGGTGGAGGCGATCACCCGCGCGGTGAAGGTGGAGGCGTTCAGGCCGTGCTCGGCGGCGGACACCCAGTACGCGTCGAGGGCCCGGACGTGCGCTGGGTCGGGTTCGCCGCGCCAGCGGACCAGGAACTGCTCGGTGGCGGTGGTCGCTTCGGCGATCCGCGACTGCGGGACCGGCGGCTGGTCGCCGCGCGCGGACTGCGCGACGAAGGAGAGCCCGAGCGCGCAGGCACGGGCGAGCTGGTCGCGGGCCTGTGCCTCGTCGACGTCGAGCAGCGGCGCGAAGCCGTGGGCGGGCGCGAGCATCGCCAGGGAGGCCTGCGCGTCCGCGCGCACGTCGCCGGTGCGGACCGGTACCGGGGTGTCGTCGGCGGCGGGCAGGCCGTTGCCGAACCTGCCGTCCACCAGCAGCGCCCACACGTCGCCGTAGGAGGCGGTGCCCACCAAGTCCTCGATGTCGACACCGCGGTAGCGCAGGGCGCCGCCGTCGCGGTCGGGCTCGGCGATCTCCGTGCGGAAGGCGATCACGCCCTCCAGGCCGGGGCGGAACTCGGACTGAGCTGCACTGCTCATGCTTTGCCTCGTCTCCATCGCAGGTCGCGTGCGCGCGGGTGCGCGGACGCGCGGGACGTGGCGGGGTGCAGTGCGTCGGGACCACAGTGCACCCGCCCGCGGCGGCGCACCATCCCGCACGGTCGAGGTCACACCATGAGGTGCGTCACAGGAAATCCAAGAAAAACCGTTAGCCACGTAAAAGTCCGGAAAAATGGTTGTAACGGGGCAATTAGACGGCATTAAAACCGCAGGGCATCCCGCACGGGCGAAATCGGGTGTGTTAAAGAAGTTTCATGCACCTTGCTCCTCATGAGCGCGACAAGCTGCTCGTCCACGTGGCGGCCAGGTTGGCGCGCGAACGGTTGGACCGCGGATTGAAGCTCAACTACCCGGAAGCGGTCGCGCTGATCACCGACCACGTCGTGGAAGGTGCCCGGGACGGCCGGACGGTCGCCGAGCTCATGCAGAGCGGCCGCCAGGTGCTGCGAGCCGACCAGGTGATGGACGGCATCGCCGAGATGATCCACGACGTGCAGGTGGAGGCGACCTTCCCGGACGGCACCAAGCTCGTCACGGTCCACGACCCCATCACCTGAGCGCTCCCGCCCCAGCGTTCCCGGCGCGCCACCGCGGGCCCGATCCGCTCACCACACACCGCTTAGGGAGTTGTCCATGCGTCCTGGGGAGATCATCACCGCCGAGGGCCCGATCCCGCTGAACCCGGGTCGGGACCGGATCCGCATCACCGTCGTCAACCGCGCCGACCGCGCCGTGCAGGTCGGCTCGCACTACCACTTCGCCGCGGTCAACCCCGGTCTCGAGTTCGACCGGGCCGCCGCCTGGGGCCACCGGCTCGACGTGCCCTCGGGCACCGCCGTGCGGTTCGAGCCCGGCGTGGCGCGCGAGGTCGACCTCGTCGACGTCGGCGGGGACCGGCTGGTGCGCGGCCTGCGCCTGGAGTACGCGGGCGAGCTCGACGCCCGCGACCACGAACCCACCCCGTTCACCTACGGCGAGAAAGGCGAGGGACACCACGGTGAGCACATCGTCCATTGACCGCTCCCAGTACGTCGAGCTGTTCGGCCCGACCACCGGAGACCGGATCCGGCTGGCCGACACCGACCTGCTGATCGAGGTCACCGAGGACCGCAGCCAGGGGCCCACCGGCTCCGGCGACGAGGTCGTCTTCGGCGGCGGCAAGGTGATCCGCGAGTCGATGGGCCAGTCCGCCGCGATCCGCGCCGAGGGCACGCCGGACGTGGTGATCACGGGTGCGGTGATCCTGGACCACTGGGGCGTCATCAAGGCCGACGTCGGCATCCGCGACGGCCGCATCGTCGGCATCGGCAAGGCCGGCAACCCCAGCGCCAACAACGACGTGGACAGCTCGCTGGTGATCGGCCCGTCCACCGAGGTCATCGCGGGCAACGGCAAGATCCTCACGGCCGGTGGCATCGACTCGCACGTGCACTTCATCTGCCCGCAGGAGGTGGACACCGCGCTCGCCTCCGGGCTGACCACGCTGATCGGCGGCGGCACCGGGCCGGGCGAGGGCAGCAAGGCCACCACGGTCACGCCCGGCGCGTGGAACCTGCGGATGGTCATGCAGTCGGTGGACTACATGCCGGTCAACGTGCTCCTGCTCGGCAAGGGCAGCACCATGCGCCGCGAAGCCCTCTGGGAGCAGCTGCGCGCGGGCGCGGGCGGGTTCAAGATCCACGAGGACTGGGGCGCGACCCCGGCGGTGCTGGACAGCGCGCTGCGCGTCGCCGAGGAGTCCGGCGTGCAGATCGCGCTGCACGCCGACACGCTGAACGAGGCCGGGTTCTACGAGTCCACGCTGGAGGCGATCAACGGGCGCTCGATCAGCGCGTTCCACGTCGAAGGCGCTGGTGGCGGGCACGCCCCGGACATCATCCGGCTCGCCCAGCACGACAACGTGCTGCCCTCGTCGACCAACCCGACCCGGCCGCACACGGTGAACACCATCGACGAGCACCTCGACATGGTCATGGTCTGCCACCACCTGAACCCGGCGGTGCCCGAGGACCTGGCGTTCGCCGAGAGCCGCATCCGGCCGTCGACCATCGCCGCCGAGGACATCCTGCACGACATCGGGGCCATCTCGATGATGAGCTCGGACGCGCAGGCCATGGGCCGCATCGGCGAGGTCATCATGCGCACCTGGCAGACCGCGCACGTGATGAAGCGGCGCCGCGGCGCGCTGCCCGGCGACGGCCGCGCGGACAACCACCGCGCGCAGCGCTACGTCGCGAAGTACACGATCAACCCGGCCATCGCGCACGGGATCTCGCACCACGTGGGTTCGGTGGAGGTCGGCAAGATGGCCGACCTGGTGCTGTGGGACCCGAAGTTCTTCGGGGTCCGGCCGCACATCGTGCTCAAGGGCGGGTTCGCGGCGTGGGCGGCGGTGGGCGACGCGAACGCGTCGATCCCCACGCCGCAGCCCTACCTCGCGCGGCCGAACTTCGGGGCGCAGCCGCGCGCTGCCGCGGCGAGCAGCGTGTTCTTCGTGGCGCCGGTGGCGTTGGACGCGCAGTTGCCGGAGCAGTTGCAGCTGAGCTCGCGGATGGTCGCGGTGGCGAACACCCGCGACGTCGGCAAGGCGGACATGCGGCTCAACGACGCGACCCCGGACATCCGGGTGGACCCGGACAGCTTCGCCGTGCACATCGACGGCGAGCTGGTCGAGCCGGCGCCGGTCGCCGAGGTGCCGATGGCTCAGCGCTACTTCCTGTTCTGAGCGGATCCACGCGACTCCGAACGGGAACCGGACGTCTGGTCCGCATCGGAATCGCACCACACATCACTGGAACGGGCGGGTGCGCTCGTTCGGAAGGGGGGAGCGGAGTGCGAGCCGGTCTGGCGGTGCTGGCGCTGGCCGACTCCCGGTTCCCCGGCGGAGGGCACGTGCACTCCGGCGGGGTCGAGGAGGCCGCGGCGCGGGGGCTGATCACCGGGATCGGCGACCTGCGCGGGTTCCTGTACGGGCGGCTGCGCGCCGCAGGTGCCCTGCAAGCGGTGTTCGCCGCCGCCGCGGCGCACGCCGCCACCCGTCAAGTCCGAAGTGGACATTGGCGGAAGCTGGACGTCGAACTCGACGCCCGCACCCCGTCCCCGGCGCAGCGGGAGGCCTCGCGCGCGCAGGGGAAGGGGATGATCCGAGCTGGCAGGGCGGCCTGGCCGTCGCCGGTGCTGGCCGAACTGGTGGCCGCGAACCCGCGACCACACCACCCGATCGTGCTCGGCGTGCTGGCCGCGACAGCCGGTGCCGGGCCGCGGGAAGCGGCGCTGGTCGCCGGGTACCTGTCCGTCAGCGGGCCGTCCTCCGCGGTGGTCCGGCTGCTCGGCATGGACCCCTTCGCGGTCAACGCCGTGGTCACCGAGCTGTCCGACGACCTGGACCGGATCGCCGCCGAAGCCGCGGCGACCGCCGGGCTCGACCCGGCCGACCTGCCCGCCCCCGGCGCCCCGGTGCTGGACCTGCTCGCCGAAGCGCACGATCGTCATCACCGGGAAGAGGTGCGTCTCTTTGCTTCCTGAACACGGCCACGGTCACGGCCACACGCATCCGGTCAACTTCGACCCGACCGCCACCGAGCCCGACCCGTTCCCCGCCGAACCCCAGCACGGGCGGCCGTTCCGCCTCGGCATCGGCGGCCCGGTCGGCAGCGGGAAGACGGCGCTGACCGCCGCGCTGTGCCGCGCGCTCGGCCAGGAGGTCGAGCTCGCCGTGGTGACCAACGACATCTACACCACCGAGGACGCCGACTTCCTGCGCAGGGCCGGGGTGCTGGACACCGACCGGATCGAGGCGGTGCAGACCGGCGCCTGCCCGCACACCGCGATCCGCGACGACATCACCGCCAACCTCGACGCCGTCGACCGGCTCACCGAGCGCCACCCCGGCCTGGAGCTGGTCATCGTGGAGAGCGGCGGGGACAACCTGACCGCGGTGTTCAGCCGCGGCCTGGCGGACAAGCAGATCTTCGTGGTGGACGTCGCGGGCGGCGACAAGGTGCCGCGCAAGGGCGGTCCGGGCGTGACCACCGCGGACCTGCTGGTGATCAACAAGGTCGACCTGGCCGAGCTGGTCGGGGCGGACATGGAGGTGATGGTCTCCGACGCGCACCGGATGCGCGGTGAGCTGCCGGTGATCACCCAGTCCCTGACCCGGACCCCGAACGCCCCGGACGTCTCGGCCTGGGTTCGCGAGCAGCTCAAGGTCGGCGTCAGTGCCTGACGTGGGCCCGCAGTTTCAACTGAAACTGCGGGCCACCGTGGCTTCATGTTTGCAGTTTCCATTGAAACTGCGGGCCGTCGTGGCTTCATGTTTGCAGTTTCCATTGAAACTGCGGGCCGTCGTGGCTTCATGTTTGCAGTTTCCATTGAAACTGTGGGTCATTGTGGCTTCACGTTTGCAGTTTCAACTGAAACTGCGCCCGGTGGGAGGTGGTGCGGGGTGCGCGCCAGTGCGCTGCTCAGCGTTGAGCTCGGGCGTGGCGGGCGCAGCGTCGTCCGGGGGCTGCGGTCGCAGTCCCCGATGGCGATGGTGCCCCGCCGGGCCGCCGCCACCAGCGCCGACGGCACCGCCGTGGTGCACCTCGTCGGGTCGGCGGCCACCCCGGTCGGCGGTGACGTGGTGGACCTGCGCGTGCACGTCGGCCCTGGCGCGCGGCTGCTGCTGCGCGGGACCGCCGCGACCGTGGCGCTGCCGGGGCAGCACGCCGGACCCAGCCGGTCCACCGTGCTCATCGAGGTCGCCGACGGCGGGACGGTCGAGTACCTGCCCGAGGCCACCGTGATCAGCTCGCGGGCCGACCACCAGGCGGAGATGTCCGTCGTCCTCGGCGACGGCGCGCGGGTGCGCTGCCGGGAGACGCTGGTGCTCGGCCGGTACGGCGAGCGGTCCGGGCGGCTGGCCACCACGACGCACGTGGTGCGCGGTGGCACGCCTTTGCTGCGGCAGCGGCTGGACATCGGTGACGAGCGGCTGACCGCGAGCGCCGGCTACCTGGCCGGGGCCCGGGTGCTGGCCACCGAAACCGTGGTGTGGGACAGCGATCCGGTCGAGCCGAGCAGCGGTGACTGGTGGTCGCTGGCGCCGCTGGCGGCGGGCGGGGCGCTGGCCACCGCCGTGGCCGATGACGCCGTGGTCGCCGAGAAGCGGCTCGCCGAGGCCGTTTCGCACCACCCGGACGCGAAGGAACTAGAGGTTCGGAGCTGGTGAGCGACACCGCCGCGGCGAAGGAGCCGGTGCGGCACGGCGCGCGGCAGCTGCTGCGCGCCGTGCCCGCGGGCATTTCCCAGGTGTACCTGCAGGATGGCGTGCCGACCGGGATCGTGTTTTTGGTCGCGCTCGCGCTGGTCGGTCCGGAGTTCGCACTCGCGGGGCTGGTCGGCAGCGCGGTCGGGGCGCTCACGGCGACCGCGCTGCGCGTGCCCCGGCCCCGCGAGCGGATTTCCCAGGGCCTGTTCGGCTTCAACGCTGCGCTGGTGGTGTTGGGGACGGTGGTGTCCTTCCAGCCGTTCGGACCGGCGTTGCTGGTCGGCATCGCGGGGGCGGTCGTTGCGACGGTGCTGGCGCGCGTCGCGGACCTCCTCCTCGCGGTCCCCGCCCGCACCGCCCCGTTCGTCCTCACCTACTGGCTGATCGTCTACACGGGACACCACTTCGACTGGGTCCGCGCGGCGCCCGCCGCCGTGTCGCCGGTGCTCGGGCTGGAGGCCGATCCGCTCGCCCTGTTCAGCGCCGAGGCAGAGGTGTTCCTGATGAGCGGTTGGCTGCCGGGCCTGGTGGTGCTGATCGGGTTGGCGATCGCGCGGTTCCGGCTGGCGGTGGGCGCGTTCTGCGGTGCGGCGGTGGCACTCGCCGTCGTCGAAGCGCTGCCGTTCACCCCGCCGGGGGTCGCCAGTGGGGTCTACGGCTTCAACGCCGCGCTGGTCGTCGTGGGCCTGCTGACGACCGGGCGCACCTGGCGGTCCTGCCTGCTCGCGGTCCCGGCGGTGCTGCTCCTGCAAGGCGGGATCGAAGCCGTGGGGCTGGTGCCGACCACCGCTCCGTTCGTGCTGGTGATGTGGACCGCCGACCTGCACCGGCTGCGTCGGACCGGCTTCGTGCGGCCGTGAACCAGACCGGTTCCTGCCGTTCTGACCTGTGTGCACGGTTGGTGACGTTTCACGGGGAAGTGTGAGTACCGGGCGTCCGAACGGGTGTGGAACCGATCACTGCATCGGTTGCGGAATCGATTGCGAAGCACCGCCGATTCGGCGTCCGTTCCGATCCCGTTTACCGTCGTAGGTGGCTGGCGCCCACTTGGTCCTGTCGCGCCAGCCGGTCCAACCCGTACCGTCCGGCTGCGCAGCCGGAGGAGTTCGAGTCGTGCCGCTGCCGGGCGAGTCAGGGAGGAAGAGGGATGTCGGAGGCCAACGTCGCGCTGCCCTCGATGCGGGTGTCCTACGAGGCCGGGGCGCTGGACGAGTCCTCGCTCGCGGCCACCTGGCACGAGCAGCTGCAGCTGTGGTTCGACGAAGCCGTGCAGGCCGACCTGGTCGAGCCGAACGCGATGGTGCTGGCCACCGCTGACGCGGAGGGCTTCCCGTCCTCGCGCACGGTGCTGTGCAAGGGCTTCGACGAGCGGGGCGTGGTGTTCTTCACCAACTACACCTCAGCCAAGAGTCACGACCTGAAGTCCACCCGGGTCGCCGCGGCCACGTTCCCGTGGCTGGGCCTGCAGCGCCAGGTCAACGTGCGCGGCACCGTGGAGAAGGTCGCCCCGGCGGAGACCGCGGAGTACTGGGAGGTCCGCCCGCGGGGCTCGCAGCTCGGCGCCTGGGCGTCGCCGCAGTCCCGGGTCGTCGCTGGCCGGGAGGCGTTGAGGTCCTCGCTGACGGGCATCGAGCGCCGGTTCGCCGACGCGGAGAAGGTGCCGGTGCCGCCGCACTGGGGTGGCTGGCGCATCCGGCCGGACCACGTGGAGTTCTGGCAGGGGCGTCCGGACCGGCTCCACGACCGGCTCCGCTTCCGCCGCACCGACCAGACCTGGACGGTCGAGCGTCTCGCGCCGTGAGGGTCGTGAGTGCATAACAGTGTTCGAACACTGTTACGCACTCACGACCTCGCGCCAGTCACACGCGCGGTGAGATTTACAGTTTCAATTGAAACTGTAAATCTACGAGTGGCGACTTGGGTCACACGGGGGATTTATTCGAGTGCTGTTAGGGCTGCTAACGGCTAGGCTCCAGCTCTCGTGCGGCCCAGCAGCGGAACTCCCACAGCCCCTCGTCGATCCCTGAAGTCCCTGCTGAGCAAGGTCTTCCTGGACACCAGGCCGCTGCAGTACCCGGCCTACCGCCGGTTGTGGCTGACCAACATCGTCACCGCCGTGGGGGCGCAGTTCGCCGCCGTCGCGGTGCCCAAGCAGCTCTACGACATCACCGGCTCCTCCGCCTACGTCGGCCTCGCCGGGATCTTCGGCCTGGTGCCGCTGCTGGTGTTCGGTCTCTGGGGCGGCGCGGTCGCCGACACCGTCGACCGCCGCCGCCTGCTGCTGATCACCAATGGTGGCTTGGCGATCACCTCCGTCCTGTTGTGGCTGGTCGCCGCCTCCGGCATCCGGTCGGTGTGGCTGGTGCTGGTGCTCTTCGCCGCGCAGCAGACGTTCTTCGCGGTCAACATGCCGACCCGCGGCGCCGCCATCGCCCGGCTGATCCCGGCGCACCTGCTGCCGTCCGCGCAAGCACTGGGCAGCACCGTGTTCCAGCTCGGGTCGATCGCCGGGCCGCTGCTGGCGGGCGTGCTGCTGCCGGTGGCCGGGCTCTCGGTGCTGTACCTGGTCGACGCGGTGGCCCTGTGCGCCGCGCTCTGGGCGGTGTTCCGGCTGCCGCCGCTGCCGCCGCAGGACGGTGCGCCGAAGAAGGCTGGTCTGCGCACCGTGCTGGACGGCTTCCGCTACCTGGGCCTGCACTCGGTGCTGCTGGCCTCGTTCGTGCTGGACATCGTCGCGATGGTGTTCGGGATGCCGCGCGCGCTGTTCCCGGAGATGGCCGAGCGGACCTTCGGCGACCCGCCGGGTGGCGGGGCCTCGCTGGGGTGGCTGTTCGCCGCGATCCCGCTCGGCGCGTTCGTCTTCGGCGTGTTCTCCGGGTGGCTGCACCGGATCGCCCGGCACGGCGTGGGCGTCACGGTCGCGGTGGTCGCCTGGGGCTTCGCGGTGATCGGCTTCGGGCTGGCGGACTCGCTCTGGCTGGCCGTGCTGTTCCTGGCGCTGGGCGGCGGGGCGGACCTGGTCAGCGCGGTCTACCGCAGCTCGATCATGCAGGCGGCGGCGACCGACGAGATGCGCGGCCGCGTCCAGGGCGTGTTCACCGTGGTCGTGGCCGGTGGCCCGAGGCTGGCCGACACGGTCCACGGCCTGGCTGGTGCCGCCGTGGGCACCACGACGTCGGTGGTGGCGGGTGGGGCGCTGGTGGTCGTCGGCGCGGTGGTCTCGGCGGCGCTGCTGCCCGCCTTCTGGCGCTACCGCGCACCCACCTCTGACGAGGGCTGATGCCTGCGCGTTGTGCAGTTCGCCACGTCTGCCCCGGTCGGCGCAGTGCGGTTCGACCAGGGGTGGGCAGACGGCCGAATCACCTTGCCTGCACACTTCTCAGCTATGGCCAACGAATTGACCGTGAACGACAACGCGCCCAGCGGTGCGCAGGGCCCCGGCCTGAAGAAGGTGATGGGCCCGAAACTGCTGCTCTTCTTCGTGGTCGGCGACATCATCGGGACCACGATCTACGCGCTCACCGGCAAGATCGCCGGCAAGGTTGGCGGCGCGCTGTGGATCCCGTTCCTGGTCGCGTTCGTGGTCGCCTTCCTGACCGCGTTCAGCTACCTCGAGCTGGTCGGGAAGTACCCGAAGGCGGGCGGGGCGCCGCTCTACATCCACAAGGCCTTCGGCGTCCAGTTCCTGACCTTCATGGTCGCCTTCGCCGTCATGTGCTCCGGGATCACCTCGGCCTCCTCCGGTGCGCAGGCGTTCAGCGGGGAGTACCTGCAGGAGATCCTGCCCGGTGCCCCGTCGTGGGTGGTGGCGATCCTGTTCCTGCTGCTCATCGCGGCGATCAACTTCCGCGGCGTGGGGGAGTCGGCCAAGCTGAACCTGGTGCTGACGATCGCGCTGATGCTGGGCCTGGGCATCGTGATCGTCACCGGGGTCTACGCGATCTTCGCGGGCGTCAGCGACCCGACCTACACTCCGGACCCGAGTCGGCTGCTGCAGTTCAACACCGACACCACCCCGCTGCTGGCGGTGACCTCGGCGACCGCGCTGGCCTTCTTCGCGATGGTCGGGTTCGAGGACACCGTGAACATGGCCGAGGAGACCAAGGACCCGGCCAAGACGTTCCCCCGCGCGGTGCTGTGGGGCATGGCGATCACCGCCGCGATCTACCTGGCCATCGCGCTGATCACCTCGACGCTGGTGCCGACGGACGTCCTCGGCGAGTCCACCGCCCCGCTGCTGCTGGTCGTGCAGGTCGCGGCGCCGTGGTTCCCGCCGATCGTGTTCTCCTTCATCGCGCTGATCGCGCTGAGCAACACCGCGCTGATCAACATGATGATGGCCAGCCGCCTGCTCTACGGCATGGCCAACGAGAAGATCATCCCGGCGAAGTTCGGCCTCGTGCACCACGCCCGGCAGACGCCGTGGGTCTCGATCCTGTTCACCAGCGTCCTCGCCGTCATCCTGGTGAGCTCGCTGGAGATCTCCCAGCTGGGCGGCACCACCTCGCTGCTGCTCCTGCTGGTGTTCGCGCTGGTCAACGTCGCGGTGCTGGTGCTGCGCAAGGACAAGGTCGAGCACGAGCACTTCAAGGCGCCCACCTGGGTCCCGGTGGCGGGTGCGCTGACCTGCGCTTACTTCGCCAGCCCGCTGACCGGTCGGCCGCTGGTGGAGTACGGGATCGTCGGCATCCTGCTGGCCATCGGCGTGATCTTCTGGGGCCTCAACTTCCTCCTGCACGGCCGTCGCGAGTTCGACGCCGCGCAGCTGGGCAAGTAACCCGCTGGTGACTGGGCCTCCTGAACCGTTCGAGCGGTTCGGGGGGCCCAGCGCCATTAAGGTGGCCTGGTGCATGAACCTGTTCCCGCGACCGGACGGCAGTTCGAGATCTCGTCCGGCAGCGTGCGCGCCGTGGTCACCGAGGTGGGGGCGGGCCTGCGGGCCTTCGACGTGGACGGGGTGCCGCACGTCGAAACCTACGACGCGGACCAGCGGCCACCCGGCGGTGCCGGGGCGGTGCTGGTGCCCTGGCCGAACCGCGTGGCGGACGGGCGTTGGGTGCTCGACGGGGAGTCCCAGCAGCTCCCGCTGACCGAACCCGCGCGGCACAACGCGATCCACGGCCTGCTGCGGCACACCGCGTGGACCCTGGTCGAGCACGCCGAGTCGACGGTGGTGCTGCAGGCGATGGTGGCCGCGCAGCCGGGCTGGCCGGTGCCGCTGCTGACCTCGGTCGGCTACTCCGTCGGCCCCGACGGCCTCACCGTGACGCACACGATGGAGAACCTGGGGTCGCGGGCCACGCCCTTCGGGCTCGGCGTGCACCCGTACCCGCGCGCGGGCGCGGCGGCGACCGACGACTGCTCGCTGCGGTTGTCCGCGTCGTCGCTGCTGCCGGTGGACGCCGAGCGGATGGTTCCGGTGCGTCCGCCGCGCGAGCTGCAGGGCGACGAGCTGGACTTCCGCACCGGGCGCCCGCTGGCCGGGCTGCTGCTGGACACCGCCTTCGGTGGCGCGGCCCCGGCACCGGGCGACGAGCACGTCCGGCACACCCTCACCGGTCCGGACGGCCACGGCGTCGCGCTGTGGGCGGACCCGGTGTTCAAGTGGGTGCAGGTCTACACGCCCGACGACTTCCCCGGGCGCGGCCGGGCGGTCGCCATCGAGCCGATGACCTGCCCGCCGAACGCCCTCAACACCGGCACCGACCTGCTGACCCTGCACCCCGGCGAGACCTGGATCGCGCACTGGGGCCTCGCTCCGTTCTGAGTCTCAGGCCTTCAGTCCGCGGGCGATGAGCATGCGCTGAATCTGGTTGGTGCCCTCGAAGATCTGCAGGACCTTGGCCTCGCGCATGTAGCGCTCCGCCGGGAAGTCCCTGGTGTAGCCCGCGCCGCCGAGGACCTGGACCGCGTCGGTGGTCACCTTCATCGCCGCGTCGGTCGCCACCAGCTTCGCCACCGACGCCTGCTGGCCGAACGGCATGCCCGCGTCGCGGCGGCGGGCCCCGTCGAGGTAGCTCGCGCGGGCCGACTGCACCGCCGCCGCCATGTCGGCGAGCAGGAACTCCAGGCCCTGGAAGTCGATGATCGGCCGCCCGAACTGGGTCCGCTGCTTGGCGAAGTCCACCGCCAGGTCCAGGGCGGCCTGGGCCAGCCCGACGGCGCAGGCGGCGATACCCAGCCGACCGGAGTCCAGGGCGCTGAGCGCGATCTTCAGTCCGTCGCCCTCCCCGCCGACGAGCCGGTCGGCGGGGACCCGGGCGTCCTCGAAGTACAGCGGGGTGGTGGGAGACCCGGTCAGGCCCATCTTCTGCTCCGGCGGCCCAGCTGAGAGCCCCGCCGTCGAGCCGTCGACCAGGAAGCAGCTGATGCCGCGCGGGCCGTCGTCGGAGGTGCGGGCCATGAGGGTGTAGAAGTCCGCGGCGTTGCCGTGCGTGATCCAGGCCTTGGCGCCGTTGACGGTGTAGGCGTCCTCCCCGCGCACAGCGCGCGTGCTCAGCGACGCCGCGTCGGAACCCGCGTGCGGCTCGGACAGCGCGTAGGCGCCGAGCAGGTCGCCGCCGAGCATGTCCGGCAGCCAGCGGGAGCGCTGCTCGTCGGTGCCGAAGTGGGCCAGCGGGAAGCAGCTCATGGTGTGCACCGACAGGCCGACGCCGACGGTCATCCACGCGCTGCTCAGCTCCTCCAGCACCTGGAGGTAGACCTCGTACGGCTGGGCGCCGCCGCCGTGCTCCTCGGCGTAGGGCAGGCCGAGGAAGCCGGACTCGCCGAGCAGGCGGAAGACGTCGCGCGGGAACTTCTCCGCAGCCTCGTCGCCTGCTGCGCGCCCGGCGAGCTCGTCGCGGGCGATCTCCCTGGTCAGGGCGAGTAGGTCGGTGGCCTCGGGGGTGGGGAGCAGGCGTTGGACGGACATGGCGGATCGCGCTCCTGATGCCGGTGTGACAACTGCCATTAGTACTGTCGCCAGTACTGTAGGACGTCTCCCAGTACTGTGGAAGTCCCAGCGGGGGAGAACCCGCACAACCACCCGACTGCGCTGTGGCAGGCTTCCAGCGATGACCACCTCCCCAAGTCGCCGACCGGCCAACGCCCGGCGGGCCGAGCTGCTGGACCAGCTGCGCGACCTGTTCCTCGCGGAAGGGTTCGCGCACTTCACGCTCGACGACCTGGTGGCCCGGCTGCACTGCTCGAAGTCGACGCTGTACACGCTGGCCAGCAGCAAGGAGCAGCTCGCGGTCCGCGTGGTGGCGCACTACTTCAAGTGCGCGACGCAGCGCGTCGAGCAGCGGGTCGCGGAGGTCCCCGACGTGCGGGAGAAGGTCCGCGTCTACCTGGACGCCGCGGCCGAAGCGCTGCGCCCGGCGTCCCGCGAGTTCATCGACGACATGGCCGCCAACCTGTCCACCCGCGCCACCTACGAGGCCAACGCGCACGCCGCCGCCGACCGCATCCGCGGCTTCATCGGCGAGGGCGTGCGGCAGGGCGTGTTCCGGGAGGTGCACGCCGGGTTCGTCGGTGAGCTGGTCGGCCACGCCATCGTCGGCATCCAGCGCGGCGAGATCGGCGAGCGCACCGGGCTCTCGGACGCGGCCGCGTTCGCCGAGCTCGCGCACTTCCTGCTCGGCGGGCTGGCCGCCGCGCCGCAGAACACGGAGGAGGAGAAGTGATCGTCATCGGCGGTGAGGCCCTCGTCGACCTCGTCCCGGACCCGGCCACGGCGGAGGGCGAGCTCGGCCCGCTGCACCCGCTGCTGGGCGGCGGGCCGTACAACGTGGCCATCGCCCTCGGGCGGCTCGGCGTCCCGGCCGCGTTCTACGCCAAGGTCTCCACCGACCAGTTCGGCGACAAGCTCGTCGAGCGGCTGGTGGCCTCCAACGTGGACATCGAGCTGGTGCAACGCGGCCCGGAGCCGACCACGCTCGCCGTCGTCGGGCTCGCCGAGGACGGTTCGGCGCGGTACAGCTTCCACACCGAGGGCACCGCGACCCGCTTCGTCACGGCCCAGGAGCTGCCCGCGCGCACCACCGCGCTCTGCCTGGGCACCCTCGGCATGGTGCTGGAACCCGGCGCCTCGGTGTACGAAGCAGCGCTGTTCCGGGAGGCCGAGCGCGGCCGGTTCGTCGCGCTGGACCCCAACATCCGCGCCGACCTGATCACCGACCCCGACGCCTACCGCGCCCGGTTCCGCTCCTGGCTGCCCGCGGTGGGGCTGCTGAAGGTCTCCGACGACGACGCCGGGTGGCTCGCCGACGGCGGCGACGTGCTCGACGCGGCCCGCGACTGGCAGCGCCAGGGCCCCGCCGCGGTGGTGCTGACCCGCGGCGCGGACGGGCTGACCGCGGTCACCGCCGACGGCGAGGTCACCGTGCCCGGGCAGCGCGTGCAGGTGGCCGACACCATCGGCGCGGGCGACACCGTGCAGGCCGCGCTGCTGGCGTGGCTGCACCGCAACGACGCGCTCTCCGCGGCGGGTGTGCGCAAGCTCGACGGCGAGCAGTGGGAGCAGGCGCTGCGGTTCGCCGCGGCCGCTGCCGCGATCACCGTCTCCCGGCCGGGCGCCGAACCGCCGTGGGCCGGGGAGCTACCGACCGATTGAACTGGGCGGACGTGCCCGAGGACACCCTGTGAGCTCAACCGCCCACCACCCGGACGGCCGAACCACCACTGCGCCGTCCGGGTGGTCCGGTTGGTCACTATGACCGGCCCATCCGGCTCCGGAGCGTCGAAAAATCTCCGGCGAAAGCCGCCCGATGTGATGTGATCGTGGTCCCACCTGCCAAAAAGCCGAAACGCGATTGCTGCGCCGGGGGCCCACTGCGGTCTAGCGTGACTACTGACAGGACCCCAACGGGGTGGTGCTGCGGCGGTTCGGACACCCCGGGCCGCGCGCGGGCGACAACGCAGCCCTGCCGGTCGGCCGGGCACCCGCGGTCGTCACCACACGCACCCCGACGAGCGCGAGAGGTTCCCGAATGCCCGACGACGTGACCGCCAAACGTACCGTCGCGCTGCGCTATGACGCCGGCGAGCACGAGATGCAGGTGACGCAGCCGACCGAGGGTGCGCCTGGCGTGGACCTCGGCAAGTTGTTGGCCCAGACCGGTTTGGTGACGTTGGACCCGGGCTTCGTCAACACGGCGGCCTGCCTTTCCGACATCACCTACATCGACGGGGACGCCGGCATCCTCCGCTACCGCGGCTACCCGATCGAGGAGCTGGCTGCCAAGTCCAACTTCATCGAGGTCAGCTACCTGCTGATCTACGGCGAGCTGCCGACCCAGCAGCAGTACGACGACTTCGCCGACCGGATCCAGCGGCACACCCTGCTGCACGAAGACCTCAAGCAGTTCTTCGACGGCTTCCCGCGCGACGCGCACCCGATGCCGGTGCTGTCCTCCGCGGTGTCCGCGCTGTCCACCTTCTACCAGGACAGCCTCAACCCCTTCGACAAGGACCAGGTGGAGCTGTCCACCGTCCGGCTGCTGGCCAAGCTGCCCACCATCGCGGCCTACGCCTACAAGAAGTCGGTCGGCCAGCCCTTCCTGTACCCGGACAACTCGCTGGGCCTGGTGGAGAACTTCCTCCGGATGACCTTCGGCTTCCCCGCCGAGCCCTACGAGGTCGACCCCACCCTGGCCCGCGCCCTGGACCTGCTGTTCATCCTGCACGCCGACCACGAGCAGAACTGCTCCACCTCGACCGTGCGGATGGTCGGCTCGGCCGAGACCAACCTGTTCGCCAGCATCTCGGCGGGCATCAACGCCCTGTTCGGCCCGCTGCACGGCGGCGCGAACAGCGCGGTGCTGGAGATGCTGGAGGGCATCCACGCCAACGGTGGCGACGTCGACTCGTTCGTCAACCGGGTCAAGAACAAGGAGCCCGGCGTCCGGCTGATGGGCTTCGGCCACCGGGTCTACAAGAACTACGACCCGCGCGCGGCGATCATCAAGAAGACCGCCGACGAGGTGCTCAGCAAGCTGGGTGCGAACGACCCGCTGCTGGACATCGCGATGAAGCTCGAGGAGAAGGCGCTCGCCGACGACTACTTCATCGAGCGCAAGCTCTACCCGAACGTCGACTTCTACACCGGCCTGATCTACAAGGCCATGGGCTTCCCGACGAAGTACTTCACCGTCCTGTTCGCGCTCGGTCGGCTGCCCGGCTGGATCGCGCACTGGCGGGAGATGCTGGAGGACCCGGCCCGCAAGATCAGCCGCCCGCGGCAGGTCTACACCGGCTCGCCGGAGCGGTCGTACCAGCCGATCACCGAGCGCTGAATCGAAACCTGAATCCTGTCGGATGCCACGGCACCCGACACCAGAACGGCCCCGGACACCAGTGGTGCCCGGGGCCGACCCGTGCCCGGACCGGCGTGTCCGGGCACGGCACGCCGGTGAGTCGTCGGACCGCGCCACTCGGCGGTGGGCGGGACCGTCCGTTCGTCGGGAGTGGGGTTGCGCGACCTCAATGGAGGTCGGACGCCTGACCTCCATTGAGGTCGCGGCCCCGGGCCCCGGTCCGGACGGGGCCCGGGGCCGCGATCAGCTGGTGCGGAGGGCGTCTCGGAGCTTGACCCGGGAGCCCGTGCGGAGGACCGCGTTGGAGTAGATGCGGCCGCCGAGGCGCAGGAGGAGGACGAAGGCCAGGACGCTCAGGACCAGCGACACCGCGATCTCCCAGGGGGCCGCCGAGCCGAGGGCGATCCGCATCGGCATCAGCGTCGGGGCGAAGCCCGGGACCAGCGACAGGACCCCCGCCAGGGTGTTGTCCGGCGAGCCCGGCAGCAGCGAGACGCCGATGACGAACGGCACCACCAGCAGCATGATCACCGGGCTGATCACGTTCTGCAGCTCCTCCTGGCGGGACACCAGCGAGGACGCCGCGGCGAGCACCGTGGCGTAGGTGAAGAAGCCGAGCAGGAACCACACCAGCATCCAGACCAGCGAGCCGGTCAGCGCCGTCGACGGCAGCGTCAGCACCCCGCCGAAGCCCGCCGCGACCAGCGCCGCCCCGGCGATCACCACCAGCTGCAGCAGGTTCGTCAGGCCGATGCCGACGACCTTCCCGGCGAGCAGCTGGGTCGGCTTGATGGTGGACAGCAGCAGCTCGACGACGCGGCTGGACTTCTCCTCCACCACGCCCTGGGCGATCATCTGCCCGCCCATGAGCAGGAACATGTAGAGCACGATCCCGGCCGCGATGGCCAGCGCGATCCGCTCCCCCCGGTGCGGGTCGTCGGTCTCCAGGCTGGTGATGGCGACGTGGGCGTTCCCGGCGGCTGCCCGCACCGCGGCCGGGTCGGCCCCGGCGCGCGTGAGCTCGGTGTCCACCACCTGCTGCTGCACGATGGCGTTCAGCGCGGCCTCGACCGCGCTGTCCGGGGCCCGCTTGACGACCAGGCGCGGCTCCTCGGGCGTGCCGGTGACCAGCGCGTCCAGGTCGCCGTCGCGCACCTGCTGCTCACCCGCCGGGACCGGGACGGTGCTGATCTCGAACGTCTGCCCGTAGGCCGAGCCAGCCGCCCGCAGCGGCTCGCCGACGGCCGCCACCTCCGGCGCGACGCCCAGCCTGGTGGTGCTGGCCTGCTGCCCGATGAAGGCCATCAGCGCGGCGTAGCCGCCCATCACCGCGATGATCGCCAGGGTGCCGATGATGAACCCGCGGGTGCGCACCCGGGTGCGGATCTCGCGGCGGGCGACCAACCAGACGGCGCTCATGCGGCGGCCTCCTCGGTGACGACGTTGCGGAACAGTTCGGTGAGGGTGGGCCGGTGCCGGGTGAACTCCCGGACCGGGCCGGTGGCCAGCGCGGCCTTCAGCACCGCCTGGTCGTCGGCGTCCTCGGCCAGCTGGAGCGTGGTGCGGCTGCCGTCGACCGCGACGACCTGCGCGCCAGGGACGTCGTCGGCCCAGCCGGGCGCTGCGTCGGGCGCGTCGACGACCAGCGTCACCGGGCCCTGGTCGCGCAGCTCGGCGACCGAGCCGGTGGCCATCATCCGTCCACTGCGGACGATGCCGATGCGGTCGCACAGCCGCTGCACCAGGTCGAGCTGGTGGCTGGAGAACACCACCGGCACCCCGGAGTCGCACTTGTCCCGCAGCACCGTGCTCATCACGTCGACGGCGACCGGGTCCAGCCCGGAGAACGGCTCGTCGAGGATCAGCACCTCCGGGTCGTGCACCAGCGCGGCGGCCAGCTGCACCCGCTGCTGGTTGCCGAGGCTGAGCTTCTGCACCTCCTCGTCGCGGCGCTCGGCCAGCCCCAGCCGCTCGGTCCAGCGGGTCGCGGCGGCCCGGGCGTCGGCGCTGGTCAAGCCGTGCAGCTCGCCGAGGTAGGCCAGCTGCTCGGCGACCTTCATCTTGGGGTAGAGGCCGCGTTCCTCCGGCATGTAGCCGATGCGGCGGCGGGTGGTGAGGTCCAGCGGTGTGCCGTTCCACCGCACCTGGCCGGAGTCGGCGGACAGCACGCCGAGCGCGATCCGCATCGTGGTGGTCTTCCCGGCGCCGTTGCTGCCGACGAATCCGAACATCTCGCCCGCGCGGACGCTGAACGTCATCTCCTGCAGTGCGGTGACGGTGCCGTAGCGCTTGGAGATCCGGTCGACCTCCAGCACGCGATCAGTCACGGATCGTCCCCCTCTTCGTGTTGACGAGTTCCATCTGAGTGGCGGTTCCGCTCAGCGGCCGCCGGTGGCTGCGCCGCTGCGAAAGCAGCTGCACGGCCGTTCCCCCCCCATTCGGCTCTATCTCAACACACCTTCGAGAGCGCGTCGCACGAACTCGGTGATCGCGGGCTCCGCGGCGGCGCGCTCGGCGGGATCCAGGCCGATGCGGCTGCGCCGGTCCAGGACGTCGTCGGCGTCCAGCGCGCCCTCGTGGCGCACCGCCCACAGCACTTCGGCGGCGGTGAGCGGGATGCCTTCGGCGACAGGTTCGGCCAGGTCGGGGTCGAACTCGGCCAGCGCGGCCAGCCGCGCGGCCTCGGTGCCGTACTTCGCGATCAGGCGGGCTGGAGCCTCCACGTCGGAGAGGTGGCGCCGGGGCGCGGCGCCGACCAGCGCGACCGCGGAGGTCCTGGACGGCCCGGCGGACAGGCCGCCCGCGCGCACTGCGGCGTCGACGGCTTCGGCGGCCATCCTGCGGTAGGTGGTGAGCTTGCCGCCGACCACCGTCACCACGCCTTCCGGCGAGGTCAGCACCGCGTGCTTGCGGGACAGGTCGGAGGACTCCTTGCGCCGCGCCTGCTCCAGCAGCGGGCGCAGCCCGGCGAAGGACCCGAGCACGTGCTCGCGCCGCAGCGGTTGGCCGAGGACGTCGCGGACCCCGGCCAGCAGGAAGTCCACATCGAACTCCGGGACCTCGGGCACCGCGGGGATCGGCCCGGGGGCCGGCTCGTCGGTCAGCCCGAGCAGGGCGCGGCCGTCGGCCTGCGGCAGCAGCAGGAGGAACCGGCCGGAGGTGCCCGGCATCGGCGCGACCAGCGCGGTCCCGGCGATGCCCGCGGCGTCGGCGTCGACGACCAGGTGCGATCCGCGCGAGGGCCGGAGCTTGACGTCCGGCGAGAGCTCGCCCGCCCACACCCCGGCCGCGTTGACCACCGAGCGGGCGCGGATCCGCAGCGACTCACCGGTGCGCTGGTCCACGACGTCCGCACCAGTGCCGTCGAGCCGCTGCGCGCGCACGTGCGTGAGCACCCGCGCGCCAAAGCCCGCAGCGGTGCGTGCCAGCGCGACGACGAGGCGCGCGTCGTCGATCAGCTGCCCGTCGTAGCCGAGCAGCCCGCCGCGCAGCCCCGCGGTGCGCAGTCCCGGTACCAGGGCGAGGGCTTCTGGGGTGGGGATGCGCCGTGGTGGTGGGAGCACGTCCGACGGCGTGCGCGCGGCTCGGCGCAACGCGTCACCTGCGCGCATGCCCGCGGTGAGAACCAGCTCGGAGCGGCGGGAGACGCTGCTGTGCAGGGGGATCAGCTGCGGCATCGTGCGCACCAGGTGCGGCGCGGTGCGGGTCATCAGGATGTTGCGCTCAACGGCGCTCTCGTGGGCCAGGGCCACGTCGCCGTGCGCGAGGTACCGCAGACCGCCGTGCACGAGCTTGCTGGACCAACGGGAAGTCCCCCAGGCGAGGTCCTCGGCCTCGACCAGGGCGACGGACAGCCCGCGGGCGGCGGCGTCGAGCGCGGTCCCGGCACCGGTGACCCCGCCGCCGACCACCAGCAGGTCGATCTCGGACTCGGCGACCTCGGACAGGTCGGCGGCGCGGCGCGCGGCGTTCAGCGAGGTCGCGCGCAGCGAACCGGCGGGCAACGGCGTGGTGGTCATCGCAACTCCGAGTGGTTCGGCGGGAGGTCGGGAGACCGCAGTTTCAATTGAAACCGCGAACGGTCCCCAGGGCGGATCGCAGTTTCAATTGAAACTGCGCAGGGTCAGGCATCGGTGGGCTCCGGTCGGAGGGCCCCGTCGAGGAGCTTGGTGAGTTCGGCGGTGAGGTCGTCGGCGTCGATGCCGGTGGTGGCGGGTCCGGCGGTGACCACGAACGACTGCACGAGCAGCAGCAGCGACCGGGCCTGGACCGCTGGGTTGCCGGGGCGGACGGAGCCGTCCGCGTGGCCCGCGACGAGGTATTCGCGGAGGAAGCCCTCGGCGGCGAGCTGGGTGCTGCCCAACCGTTCGACGAGGTAGGGCAGCAGGAGCTCGGCGTCGGCCTCCAGGACGCGTTGCAGCAGCGGTGCGGTTTGCAGTAGCTGCACGCCGTGGACGGTCGCGCTGACCAGCCGCTGGCGGGCGTTGCCGGTCCGCTCCGCCGCTCGCGCCAGGTGCAGGACCTCGCCGAACTCCACGGTCATCAGCGCGGTGACCACGCTGTCGACGTCCGGGAACCGGCGGTACAGGGTCATCCGGCTGACCCCGGCGCGGCGGGCGATCTCGGTCAGCGTGGTCCGCCGCACGCCGTGGGCGAGCACGCACTCCCGGGCGGCGCGCAGCAGCTCGGCATCGCCGACCCGGTTCGGTGCGGGGCGCGCTCGCGTGCCGTGCGAGTCGCTGTGACATTGCGACGTCATGTGTAACACTGTACTGGTGAGCGGGCTGATCGAACACACCCTCCGCGGCACCTGGACCCCATCGGGGGCCTCCGCCGCGCCGTTGTCCCCCCGAGCTCTGCGCTGGTTGCGGGCGCGCATCGGGCTCGCCGAGACCACCACCCCGGCCGTCCCGGCCTCGCTTTTGGCGGTGCCGCAGAGCGCCCTGCCGGAAGCGGCCCGCGAGGAGCTCGTGGCGCTGCTGGGCGCCGAGCACGTGCTGACCGACGCCGCTGCGCGACTGGGACGCGCGGGCGGCATGTCCTACTCCGACCTGATGCGCCGCCGGAGCGCTGCCGAGCTCGCCGTGCCGGACGCGGTGCTGCTGCCCTCGGACCCCGAGGCGGTGCAGGCCGTCCTGGAGGTCTGCGTGCGGCGCGACATCGCCGTGGTCCCGTTCGGCGGCGGCACCTCGGTGGTCGGCGGGGTCGACGCGCTGCGCGGGTCCAAGGACGTCGTGGTGGCGCTGGACCTCGCCCGCCTCGACCGGCTCGTCTCGCTCGACCCGAGTTCGCGGATTGCCGTGCTGCAGGCCGGGATGCGCGCCGTCGAGGCCGAGTCGCTGCTGGGCGCGCAGGGCTTCACCCTCGGGCACTTCCCGCAGTCCTTCGAGCGGGCCACCATCGGCGGGTTCGCCGCCACCCGGTCCGCCGGGCAGGCCTCCTCCGGCTACGGCCGGTTCGAGGACATGGTGGCCGGGGTCCGGCTGGCCACCCCAGCCGGGGAGTGGCGGCTCGGCGTCGCTCCGGCGTCAGCAGCGGGGCCCGACCTGCGCCAGCTTGCGGTCGGCAGCGAGGGCGCGCTCGGCGTGATCACCGAGGTCGCGGTGCGGGTCCGGCCGGTGCCGGTGCGTAGCCGCTACGAGGCGTTCGTGGTCGACGGCTGGCAGGGCGGGGTGGACGCGGTGCGGGCGCTCGCGCAGCACCGCGTGCTGGCCGACGTCACCCGGCTGTCCGATGTGGACGAGACCGAGGTGCAGTTCGAGCTGGCCGGCGCGCTGAAGGTCAAGGCCCTGCAGTTCCTGCTGCGCAGTAAGGGAATCCGCCAGCCCTGCCTGCTGGTGCTGGGCTGGGACGCGGGCTCGCGGGCGGAGCTCGACCAGCGGCGCAAGGCCACGCTGCGGGTGCTGGACGGGACGCGGGCGGTGCGGCTGGGCCGCGCTGTCGGCGAGTCCTGGCGGTCGCACCGGTTCTCCGGCCCCCGCCAGCGCGACGCGCTGCTGGACCGCGGGGTGTGCGTGGAGACGCTGGAGACCGCGGCGCACTGGACCGGGATCAGCGAGCTGCGGTCCGCGGTGCGCAACGCGCTGGTGCGCAACCTCCGGTCCGGGGGCAAGAAGCCGATCGTGATGTGCCACATCTCGCACGCCTACGAGACCGGGGCTTCGCTGTACTTCACGGTCCTCGCGGCGCGCAGCGAGCAGGACCCGCTCGGTCAGTGGCAGCGGGCCAAGCAGGCGGCGTCGGACGCCATCGCCGGGCGCGGCACCATCAGCCACCACCACGCCGTCGGCGCCGACCACCTTCCGTGGCTGGCGGACGAGATCGGCGAGGTCGGTGAGTCGGTGCTGGCCGCCGCCAAGCAGGCGGTGGACCCGACCGGGATCCTCAACCCCGGCAAGCTCATCCGGCCAAAGCGCTGACCGAGTGGTAGCGGTACCCGAGCCTGCGGTAGACCTTGAGCGCGGGCTCGTTGTCCGCATCCACCATCAGCGCCACGTCCCCCTCGCGGGCCAGCTCACGGGTCAGGAACGCGCAGACCTCGGCGGCCAGACCAGCACCGCGGTGGTCGGGGTGGGTGGCGACGCCGGAGATGAAGCGCACGCCCGGTGCGGCCCAGCAGTCGCCGCCCACCGAGAGCACCGTCCCGTCGGCCCCGCGGATGCCCGCCCAGCGGCGGGCCCCGGGGTCGTCGGGGAACAGGTAGGCGCGCGGATTCGCCTTGCGCAGCAGGCTCTCGACGGCCTGGTCGTCGTCGAGCCACTCGACGTCCGGCGTCGGCTCGGACGGGGGCGCGGCGGACAGCTCCATCCAGCCGAACGTCGCCCGCACCTCCAAGCCCAGGCGGCTGGCGACCCGGTGCGCCAGCGCGGTCCGGGCCAGCGGGCGGAGCTTGTCGACGCGCAGCGTCGGCAGCACCTCGGCGAGCAGCTCGGCGCAGTCGTCGGCCGGGCCGCTGAAGACGACGCGGTCGTTGCGGCTGAGCTTCGGTGCGTACACCACGACCGCGCTGCGGTGCTGCCAAGCGGCACCGCCGGGGTGCGGGTAGTCCGCGACGAGCGCTTGCGCGGCCCAGCGGACCAGCAGGTCATCGGTGGCGTTGCCGACATCGTTGGCGGAACGGAGCTCTTGCATGCTCCCGATGGTGCCCGGGGCGGAGTGGTCGCCGGAAGTGGATTTCCTGTGACGTCAAGCAAGGACCTGGCGGACGCTGGGGCGCGGTGGCCGCGCCGATGACGCGGGAGCGCCAGGTGGGGCTTGCGCGCGCACCGGTGCCCACTCTGCCGCCGAAACGATCAAGGGCGCTGCTGAACTGCGGAAACCGCGGAGGAGGTCATCGACGACCTGGACGGCTTGCTGGTGGCGCAGGGCAAGGACGAGCGGACTGCGCGGAGCTTAGGGCCAAGGCCATCGCGGCGTCCTTGCTGGAAAAGGTCCCAAGCTCGCCAGCAGTGCGATCTCAATGGAAGTTGCGCTACTCCCGATAACTCCCAAGGGTTCCCGGGAAGCCGATGCCGGGGTGCCTGTACGAGCTGGTGCGCGCCGCCCGCGGGCTGCTGCTCGACCAGACCGGTCGCCTCTCGGCGCGCGGCTGGGCGGACCGCATCGACCACGTCGTGGCCGTCAGCGAGGCGCCGGACGTCCTCGCCGTCCTGCTGAGGCCGGACGGGCACGTGGCGTGGGCGGGGAGGGAAAACCGGCAGGGATTCGGCGGCCAGCTGCTGGTTCGGCGAGGGGCGTGGCTGACCCGCCAGGTCAGGACTTCTTGCGACGGGGGAGGATGCCGGAGCCGAAGCGTGGCTTCTCCAGGGAGTTGTAGAGCTCCATGAAGGCATCCTGGAGGTGGCGGCGGGAGTCCTCCGGGGTCGCCGGTGGGGCCGAGCGGTCCGGTTCGGGCAGGCCCCTGACCTGCATCCAGCGCTCGTCCCAGAGGGCTTCCATCGCGGCCTTCCAGCGCACCCGGACGTCGTCGACGACCTGCTGGCGCTGCTCCTCCGCCTCGTCCTTGCGCTTCTGACCTGCGGCGACGGCTTCGCCGAGCTCGGTCGCCCTGGCGCGCTCGTGCTTGCGGAGCTGCTGGGCGGCCGTGGTCGCCAGCGCGGTCAGCTCCTTGTACCGGATCGATGCCGGAACCTGGTCAGTCACCGGCTTCCTCCCAAACCTCGACGTGCTCGGCGGACCGCTGCTGCGGGACCTGAGGGGAGCTCGGCTCACCGAGGTCGAACGGGAGGATCACCTCGGGCCGGGAGTGCACCGCCCGGTCGAAGAACAGGCCGCGCCGGGCCCGCGGCGACCAGCTGACCACCTGCCCGGCCGCGAAGGTGGACAGCTCCTGGCCGTGCACGTCGAAGGCCACCCACGCGCCGATGTCGTCCACCGGGCCCATGCCGAGCGTGTTCTTGACCCGCTGGACGCTGCGCCACCAGCCGATCACGTGCACCCGGGACTCCGGGCCCTGCTTGAGGATCTTCCGCAGGTGGTCCAGCCCGCTGGGCTGCCCCGGTGCCTTGCGCTCCAGGGTCGTCTGCGCCGCGTCCGCGGCGTAGAGCAGCAGGCAGTGCGGCACGTCGGCGCCGGACCGGCCGTCGATCGAGTCGGCCACCCCGGTCAGCGCCTCCGCGATGCCGTCCAGCCCGACCCGGTCGACTCCGTGGCCGATGGCGCCCAGCTCGTCGACGACGCGCTGGACGTCGTCGTCGACGTCGTCCAGCAGACCCGCGACGGTGAACTTGATGTCGCCCGGGACGTGCTGGCGGGCGAGGGACAGCGCCGCCGCCCCCAGCGCGCTCACCGCGTCCACCCGGACCGAGCCGATCACCGCGATGTTGCGCCCCGGCGACCGGCTCAGGCGGACCGCGGCGGCGGTCCCGGCCACGTCGATGATCTGGCCGAGCAGCACCTTCGGCGTGGGCACCGGCGCGGACAGCTGCCGGTAGTCGTCCAGGGTGGACAGCGCGGGCAGGTTCGAGCCGTCGAACAGGCGCGGCGGCGCGGCGGACTCGTCCAGCTGCTTCCACAGCTCCAGCTGCAGCGCGTCGAAGGTGTTGCGCGCGGTGGCGTCCGGGATGCGGGCGATCTCGTTGCCGTGCTTGACGCCCGACTCGTGGTTGACCACCGCGTGCCAGCGCGGCAGCTCCATCGCGGCCAGGTTCTGCTCGGCCAGCACCCGGCGGGCCTTGGGCAGCGCGATCCGCAGGATGAACTGCTCGAAGATGGCCGGCTTGCCCCAGAACGCCTCGATGCCGGACACGTCCTGGCTGGCCAGCACCAGGTGGATGCCCTGCGAGCGGCCACGCCGCGCCACGTCCTCCAGCAGCGCGGTGGCCTGGGTGGTGACGTTGTCGCGCTCGGCGAACAGGTACTGGAACTCGTCGATCACCGCGACGATCCGCGGCCACCGGCCGCCCGGGTCCTCGGCGCGCAGCTCCTCCAGCTTGGTGACCTCGTGCTCCTTCGCCGCCTCCGCGCGCCGCCGCATCTCGGCGGCCAGGAACCGCAGCAGCGCCAACCCGAACTCGCGGTCGGTGTTGACGTTCACCCCGACCAGCTGGGCGTGCGGCAACCAGCTCGGGTCCCGCTTGCCCGGGGTGAACTGGGCGAAGGACACGCCCTCCTTGAAGTCCAGCAGGTAGAGCTCCAGCTCGTCCGGCGAGTACCGGGCGGCCAGCCCGCCGAGCATGCCGTACAGGAAGTTCGTCTTGCCGGACCCGCTGGGCCCGCCGATCAGGGTGTGCGGGCTGCTGTCGCCAAGCGTGATCCACACCGGCTCGCCCTCGTTGAACCCGACCGGGGCCTGCAGCCCGGACTTCGAGCTGTGCGCCCAGTACTGCTCGGGCACCAGGTCCTCGAAGGTCCGCACCCGGGCGCGGCGGGCCAGGAACGCCTCCGCGATCGCCGCGCACGCCTTGGTGACCTCGTTGCGGGAGGGCGACTCGTCCAGCTGCACCACGGCTCCCGGGCCGGTGGTGCTGGTGCGCGCGCGGTCGTCGCCGATCAGCCGGACCGACTCAATCGCGCTGTTCACCGACAGGGACAGGTCCACGACGACCAGGTGGATGCCGCAGGCCGGCCCGCTGCGCGCGATCCGCTGCAGCTGCTGCTGCTGTTCCTCGCGCAGCGGCTCGCCGTTGCCGAACAGCACGCCGATCCGCCACGGCTCGGAGCGGTGCCCCTTTTCGTCGGCCAGCGCCCGCAGCGAGGTGTGCCCGCCGAGCAGCGCGCTGGTGTGGATCCGCCGGATGTGGTCGGTCAGCGCGTCCAGCATCTCGTCCAGCCGCGTCGGGTCGTGCGCGGTGAGCAGCCCGGCGCGGGTCAGCGGGTACAGGCCGGGCAGCGTGCCGGTCAGCTGCGCGACGTCCCAGACGTGCAGGCGCACCGCGCCCGGCTGGAAGTGGCCGAGCAGCCGCAGCAGCAGGTTCTGCACCAGGGTTTCGGCCGCTTCCGGGTTGCCGTCGGTGGTGATCCGCAGGTGCGACTCGTCGAGCAGCGGGACGGCGGCGGGGAAGGGCTGCGGATCCGGCGAGTCCGGCACGATCGCGGTGCCGAGCCGCCACAGCTCGGGTGGCGGGGCGGACGACTCCCGCGTGCCGACCTGGCCGAGCCACTCCGACCAGGGCAGCCCGGCCGAACCGGGCGCGACCTCGGCCACCAGCTGCGCGAGCTGGTCCGGGCCGCTGCTGGTCCACTCGGCGTAGATCTCGGCGCGCGCGTCCAGCGCTTCCCGCATCGCGGCCTGGAAGGCGGGGTTGGCAGGGTCACCGATCTCCTGCGGATCGCGGTCCGCGGCCGCGGTCCCGGCCTGCGCGATGCGGAGCGCGAACTCCTGCTGCGCGCAGTCGGCGAGGACGCGGTCGCGCGCGTTGTCGGCGGCGCCGAGCGCGGTGGCGATGCTGGTGCGCAGGCGCTCGAAGGCTGCTTCGACGCGGCTCCGCCGCTCGTTGCGTCTACCCACACCCCACCTCGGAAGCAGAGTTACTGATTGTGATCAAAGTACCACCCGGCGGATGACCGGGCAGAACCCATCTGACGCATCAACCTGGGCGAAAACCAACCGCCGAACCGGTTTTCCGCCGCGTGCTGGCGGTGCCGGAGGCGGGCGCAGCCGAGGTTCCACCCCCGGTGGCACCGCCCGCTCACAGCCGGGTGAGGAAGTCGCGCAGCGTGGTCAGCACCTGCTCGATCATGTCCTGCGCTCGCTCGATCTGGTCATCCGCGCGGTGCAGGCTCGGTGGCACCACCGTCTCCGGGTGCTCCGGGTCGAGCTTGACCAGCGCTTTCTCGGCCTCGCCCAACGACGTCCGGGTGGTGCCCAGGTGCGCACCGGCGTCGGTCAGGTGCTGCTCGACGACACCGAGCGCCTGGGCGAGCTCCTCGAGGGCGGACACGGTGCTACAGCCGACCCGCGTAGGCCTCGGCGGAGGACATCGTGGCCTGGATCGAGCCCTGCGCGCCGTTGATCACCTGCATCACCTCGGCGAGCATGCCGTGCGCGTGCTGCATGTCCTCCTGAGCGCTGCCCTGGGTGGCGGAGACGAGCGCGGATTGGGCCTCTTCCAGCACGAGGTTCGCCTGTTGCAGGGCGGCGATGCCCTCCTGCATCTTCTGGTTGGCCAACGTGATGCCTGCGCGAACTTCTTCCACGCCTGCCATGTGGGTCCGGTCCTCCGAAGTGGGGCGGGGGCTGTGACGGTCCACAAGTTAGCTGCCCGCCCGGCCGGGGGCGCAGGCAGGGGCATGAAGTTGATCACGGTCTGGTCGCGGTGTGTGATCACCTGCACCGATGATCCCCCGGCGGGGCGACAGAACGCGAGCGAACCCCACGTTTCCTTGCTGTTTCCCTGGAATTCAGGTTCCCGGATTCTGGGAGGTCGCGGGTCAGGCGCGGCTGGTGGAGTCCACAGTGGAGTTCGCGGTGACCTCGATGGCGGCGACACCCGACGGGGGCATCGGGGCCGCCGCCCACCGGGCGGTGGCGCCGTCGCCCTCGGTGGAGACCCGGGACCAGCCGTTGCCGCCCAGGACCGACACCGCGCCCTGCACAATCTCCGCCGGTTCGCCCACCGCGGGACCGAGGTCGAGCGACACCCGCACCACCGGCGGTTCCACCGAGTACCCAGCGATGTCGGCGGTGCGCGACAGGCGGCTGGCGACGGCGCGCGCGGGCCACTCCGCACCCGCGCGGCGGTCGGTCACCACGTCCACCACCAGCGCCAACCTGGGCCGCGGTCGACCCTGCTCGTCGAACTCGCCGACCGCCGGCGGGACCGGCGCGGGCGGCTCGTCCGGGTCGACGGGCTCGGACCGGCCGAACAGCAGCGAGCCACCGGCCCACGCCTCGACCAGCAGCCGCTCGCCGCCGCGGACCAGCGCGCCGACCAGCTCGGGGTGGTCCACCACGGTCCACGCCGTCGGCGGCTCGCAGGCCACCCGGTGGCGGGCGTAGTCGGGGCCCAGCTCGCGCAGGAAGTTGCGCACCGCCCGGGACAACCCGGCCACGTGCTGCCCGGTCTCCGCGCAGTCCCGGCTGATGGTGACCGACCAGCAGCCCGGTTCCTCGTCGGAGCAGTCGCCGGAGGCCACCACCCGGCCGCCCACGGTCTGCACCAGGTCGCGGCAGGCGGCGCGCGCCGAATGCTCGTCATCGGCCCCGACGACGACGGTGATCAGCAGCTCGAGCTCGTTGTCGTTCTTCATCGCGGGTGAATTGTCCCGCACCGCCAACCGGTTGGGCGAGCACTGATCACTGCCGAGCGGCTGTGTCCGGCGTCATAGCGCTGGGTGCGCCGGCCCGGGCCTCGTCGCGCTGCTGGAAGTGGCTGCGCGGCCGGGCGGTCCTGCGCGCGGTGGGCTACTCCGAGACCTGCTCGGCGTGGCCCTGGTCGACGCCGTAGTAGTGGTAGAGGTCGCGGCCCTCCTCTGGGGAGAGGTGGCCCTGCTCGGCTTCGACCTGCGGGGCGTTCTTCACCCGGTCCCGGTCCACGTCGAGTTCGAGCCGGTTCTCCTCGGCGATCGCCCCGGTGAGCGGGACGAAGGTCTCCCGGACGCCGAGCAGCCCGATCCGGACGGTGACCCACTCCGGCTGCTGAGTCACGTCGTCGACGTAGACGTTGCCGACCCGGCCAACCCGGTTGCCGTTGCGGTCGAACACCGGTGTGCCGATCAGGTCCTGAGCGCGCTCGACGTCCATGGCTGCCTCACTCGATCCACCCCCGGCAGGGCGGGAGGTCCGCCTGCGGGCCAACGTCAGTCAGCTCCCCAAGCTTCCCGCCCCACGCCCGACCTGCAACTTCGCAAGCGACACGCCCCACCCGATCGAGTAATGATCGAGATTCCTACTCCCGGCTACTAATACTCGTTACCCCTGCGACCAACGACCAACCCCAATGGAGGTCAGACGCCCAACCTCCATTGAAATCGCGCCAAGACGCCCACCCCCAGCACACGGCACACCAACGCGGCCAGCCACCACCCAGGCGTTGGGGCAGCAGCAGGTGAAGCACGAAGGCCCCCCGACACGGACCTCCGAGGTCGGAAGTGGGCCGCAACCGGAGTTGGGCACCCGCACTCCAGCCGGTGAAGGGCACTTTCGCCGAGTGAGGCGGCGAAGGGTCCCTTCACCAGCGTCTAGGGCGGTGAGGTTCCGCTGGCCGCCCCGCCACGCGAGGCGGTCCGGAGCCGTCAGGAATTGAGCGAGCGGGCGATGAAGGTCAGCACGTCTGCTGTGACCTCTTCCTTGTTCGTCTCGTTGAACAGCTCGTGGCGGCCGCCTGGGTAGATGTGCTCGTGGAACTCGTTGCCGCGGATGCGGTCGATGCCGGTGCGGGTGTCGGCTTCCGGCACCAGTTCGTCGTCCTCGCCGTGCACCCACAGGGTCGGCTTCTCCAGCGTCGGGCCTTCGTTGATGGCCAGCAGGCAGTTGTCGATCGCCTGGAGGGTGCGGCGCTTGAACGGGCCGTGCCAGACCAGCGGGTCGGCCACGTAGGCGGCGCCGACCTCGGGGTCGCGGGACAGCGTCGACGGATCGATCGGAGTGTCCGGGATCTCGTCGTGCTCCAGCAGGTCCAGCACGTGCCAGGTGCCCAGCACCGGCGCGGAGAGCACGACCGCCGCCAGGTGCTCCTGGTGCTCCTGCGCGTAGCGGGCGGCGAGCATGCCGCCCATGGAGTGTCCGATGAGGACGGCCGGCAGGCCTGGGTGCTCGGCGGTGATCTCCTGCCGCAGCGTCTCCAGATCGGCCACGATCTCCTCGGCGTCGGAGAACAGCACCCGCTCGCCGTCCGAGCGCCCGTGCCCCACGTGGTCCGGTGCGACGACGTGGGCGCGGGCGGCCACCAGCTGCTCGGCGACCCACTGGTACCGCCCGGAGTGCTCGCCGTACCCGTGCGCGATCAGCGCGATCCAGCCGGGGTTGGTCGCGGCCCACTCCCGCACCACCAGGTTGCCGTGACGTCCGGTGATCTCTCGATCCGTTGGCTCGATCATGCTGCCACCACAGCACAACTCATCCGATCGAGCCAAATGCGGCGCCGCGTTCCGGTGGCGACGCGCCCGGCCGGGCGTGCGCGGGCGGCACGCCCAGCGGCGGGGTCACTGGTGGTAGGCGGTGCCGTCGATGGTGCCGAAGCCGCAGACCGGGCCGGCGTTCCAGGTGACCGCCAGCGGGTCGGTCTCGTCGGGCGGGATGACCTCGAGGCGGGATGGGGTGGGCGCGCACGGGCCGTCGGTCGGTTCGCCTTCGTGCGGGACCGCCGTCCAGTGCAGCGTGGCGCTGGCCGACTCACCCGGGGCCAGCGTGATCAGCGAGGGGCCGGGGTTCGGGGTGCGCTTGGCGTCGGTCGGCAGCGGGTGGCCGGAGGCGTCGACCAGCTGCAGGCCGCCGTAGCCGTACAGGGTGCAGGTCTCGCCGCTGCTGTTGGTCAGGGTCAGCTCGGCGTAGCGCTGCCCGGCGCCTGCATCCGGGTTCTGCATCGAACCGGTGAGCATCGAGGTGTGGCAGCGGGTGCCTTTGCTGGCCCGCGGCTCCTGCACCTCCGGCGTGGCCTGGGCAGTGGTGCTGGTGGGGCTGCTGGAGGCCTCGGTGACCGGTTGGGACTGCTCGGCGGGGGGTTGGGGCAGCTCGGGCGCTTGCGCCTCCATCGCGGCTGCCGGTGGCTGGGGGTTGGAGACCGGTTCGGTGATGACCTGGCCGGTCTGGGCTGCCTGGCCGCACCCGGTCATCAGCCCGGCGATCAGCACGGCTCCGGACGCCTGGAGCGTCCGCAGTCCGATGGTCCGCAGTCGGTTCGCGGTCACGACGACCACCTCCCGTTCCCGCCCTGCGCGGCGGGGTCCGTGGGTCACTGCTCTGCTGTTGGGAAGACGTCCGGTGGGCTCGTGGGTTGCCTGCCGGTTCCCGGGACCCACCGGGGCCCGTGCGGTGCGTGGCCAGCGGCTGCTCCGCGGGGCTGAAAACCGGTCCTCCCTGATCGGCTGATCGGGTGCATTCCAGTCGGTGGGGTTACCCGGTCGTGCAATTGCTGATTCGAGAATTCGGAGGCTCTCGATTTGAGATGCCCCGATCGGGTGGTTCTCTTGACCTGAACGGCGGGACTGCGGGTTCCGGCGACTTCGATATCTTGGGGCCCCGCAGCAGGCCGAGCTCAGGGGGTCCGATCATGGCCGAACGCATTCCCGGCATTGATGTGGCGCGATATCAGGGGGAACCGGACTGGGGCGCGGTTCGCGGCGCCGGATACGTCTTCAGCTACATCAAGGCGACCGAGGGCGTCGGGTACGTCAGCCCGACGCTGGACGCCCAGCTGGCCGGGGCCCGCGGCGCGGGCGTGGTCACCGGGCTCTACCACTTCGCCCGACCGGACACGAACACCCCGCAGCAGGACGCGGCGGACTTCGCCGCCCAGCTGGCGCGGTTGGACTCCAGCGCGGCCGGGAACCTGCCGCCGTGCCTGGACATCGAGACCGACGCGCCGGACCTCGGCGCCTGGGTGAAGGGCTTCATCGACGCCATCCGCGGGCACACCGGCCGCCACGAGGTCGTCGTGTACGCCTCGTCGTCGTGGTTCCAGGACAAGCTCGCAACCGACACCTGGGTGGACCCCGGGGTGTTCCTGTGGGTGGCGCACTACGGCCGCCCGCCGGGCGAGCCTGGCTACCTGACCGACCGCGTGGTGGTGCACCAGCACGCGTCCGACGGGCAGGTGCCGGGCATCGGCGGCAACACCGACCTGAACGTCTCGATGGTGCCGCTGGAGGTGCTCACCGGGGCTGGCGCGCCGCCCCCGCCGCCACCTCCGCCGAAGGAGGAGACCTACGTGGTTCAGCCGGGCGACACGCTGTCGGAGATCGGCGCGCGGCTCGGCGTGGACTGGCGGGAGATCGCGCGGGTCAACGGGATC
Organism: Saccharopolyspora sp. NPDC000359; assembly: GCF_040300525.1. Lineage (NCBI taxonomy): Bacteria > Bacillati > Actinomycetota > Actinomycetes > Pseudonocardiales > Pseudonocardiaceae > Saccharopolyspora > Saccharopolyspora sp. NPDC000359. The sequence goes on from NZ_JBEPDU010000034.1 coordinate 44,738, forward strand.
GCCAACCCGGACCTGATCTACGTCGGCCAGGTGCTGAAGATCCCGCGCTGATCGCAGCGGGTTCACCAAAACGTTACTGGCTGGTACGCCGATGACCGGCTCCGCTGATCGAATCCGCACTACCGTCGTCGCGTGGACGTCGCGAAGCGGAGGTGAACGCGATGGCGGGGACGACGGCGGAGCTGGTCCGCGGCCACTGGACGCGCGGCGAGCCGGGCCGGGACGCGCCCCGGCAGCTCGTGGTCGCGCTCTACCGCTGGTGGGTCCTCGCGATGGTCTTCAAGATCGCGGGCGCGACCTGGGACATCTGCTGGCACTTCAAGTGGCTGCGCGACGACCTCGCGCCGCCACACCTGATCAACACCGTCGGCACGGTGATCGTGGTGGGGCTGGTGGTCTTCCACACCTACACCGGGATCGGCGCCGACCGCGCCACGCTGCGCTGGATGCAGTGGGGGCTCGGCATCTTCCTGGTCGCCGCCCCGCTGGACGTGATCAACCACCGGGTCAACGGCCTGGACATCACCGCGTGGAGCCCGTCGCACGCGCTGCTCTACATCGGCACCGGGTTCATGAGCATCGGCCTGATCCGCGGCTGGGCGCAGCACGGTCGCGGCGACCGGTACGCCCACCCGATCACCTGCTTCCTGTGGTTCACGGTGGTGGACAACTTCCTGTTCCTGAACCAGCACCAGGAGTACGGCGTGCTGGGGCTGGCCGCCTGGGACCGCGGCACGCCCTACGCCGAGGACATCCTGCTGCAGTTCGCCGCCGACGACCTGGGGCGGCCGCTGGACCGGATCGCCGTCGAGCACTTCACGCTGCCGGTGCCGGACTGGGTCTACCCGTCGTGGGCGGTGCTCACCGGCCTCGGGACCCTGGTGCTGGCGCGGCGGCTGGTCGGCACCAGGTGGACCGCGACCACCATCGCCGCCGGTTACCTGGCGTTCCGCTGCGTGGCCTGGGGGCTGCTGGCCGCCGCTGACTTCCCGATCTCGACCGTGCCGTTCTTCCTGCTGGCAGGGGCGGTGGCGATCGACCTGTCGTTCCAGCTCGCGGCGCGGATCCGGCCGCTGGTCGGTGCGGTGGCGGTGACCGCCGTGTCCTACGCGGCGCTGTCGCTGCAGCAGACCTACCTGGCCGCGCCGCCCTCGGACTACTGGTCGGCGGCGTACGTGGTGGTGCTGTTCGCCGGGCTGTGGTGGTTCCTGCAGTTCCTGCTGGACAGCGGAGCTTGGCAGCGGCTCGTCCCGCGGGGTCAGATGACGACCGGAGCGCGGGAGAGCACCACGCCCAGCCCGTAGGCCACACCCATCACCGCGACCTCGGCGGCTGCCCAGCCCAGGAGCGCGGTGTGCTGGTGGCGGGCGATGAGCGGCAGCAGGCGGAAGCGCATCTGCGCCGCCACCGCGCCCAACACCACCAGGCAGACCGCCTTCGCCACGATGATCTGGCCGTAACCGGTGGTGACCAGGCCGAGCAGACCGACGTTCGGCGTGATGAGCAGCGTCATCAGGCCGTTGAACAGGCCTGAGGCACCGACCACGACGAACGCGGTGGTGGCGAGCTTGGAGAAGCGCGGCAGCGCTTCGGCCAGCAACCCGCGGCGCGGCGCGACGAACACCGCGACCGCAGCCAGCCCGCCGGTCCACATCGCCGCACCGATCACGTGCAGCTCCATCGAGATCATGCTGAAGTCGTGGTACCGCCAGTCCGTGGCGTGCCCGGTCAGCGGGATCGGCAGCAGGCCGAGCAGGGCGACGATGGTGCGCAGCTCGGCGGGCACCGACTCGCCGAACCGGATGGCCAGCAGTCCCAGCGCGGCGCAGGCCAGACCCGCTCCAGCGCTGGCGAGCAGACCCGGACCGGCCGGGACGTTCGCGACGTAGTCGACGATCAGCTGGAAGGTCACCGCGCGGTCCGGGCTGAGCTCCGCGGCCTGCAGGACCAGGGACACCAGGGCGGCGAGCATCCACACCAGCGCGGTGATCACGGTGATCCGCCGGGCCAGCGCCATGATCGGTTCGGTCTGCTTCGGTCGGTCGAAGCCCAGCAGCTTCGGCAGCATGCTCAGGCCGACCGTGGCCAGCGCGGCCAGGTCGAGCACAACCCGCGCGGCGGGCAGGCCGAAGCGCACCAGCGACGGTGGGTCGGGCAGGCCGGGGATGGTGCCCACCGCGGTGTAGGCGGTGGTGATCAGGGCGGTCAGCAGGGCGGCGTCGACCAGGGCGAGCACCACGGCGGTCTTCGCGCCGGTCGTGCCGCGCTTCCCGGCGCCGCTGGGGCGATCCGGTTCCGCGTGTCGTTTCGACCGGGCGACGGCATCAGAATCGGCGGCCACGATTGCATCGTCTCACCCGGCCGGGCGGCGATTCCCGAGTGGCACCGAAGTAGATCACTGGTCGTGACTGAACTGTTTCGGTGCGCGAGTTCACCGATCCTGGCGTGATGTTGGCGATGTGTAGTCTCGGTCACCGCTCGCGAGCTGAACAGTTGATCTTCGAAAAGGGTGATTGCCCAGTTCGCGGGGTGTTTTCACGGCTGCTCCGGATTCACCGGGATTGTCGGGGCGGCAATCCCGGCGGACATCCGGACCAGATGGGTTGTGTTGCTGACAGGGTCCTCAGCATCGTTGTTCTAGAGTCGAGCACGTGTATCCGGCGGCCAGCGCAGAAGCGCACGCGGAGGGCGCGCCCGGCGCAGCTCGACCGTGCGCGGGCGCAGCGGTTCCGGACCCCGCGCTGTTCTTCCCGCTCGATTCGTCGGGCCGTCGGCTTTCGTTCACCGGCACGGTTCACGCTTATTCGGCCGGTGTTTCACGCAGCGCCGCAATGGCGTTTCGCAGCGCATCGGCGAGTGCGCGGGTCAGGGTCAGCACGGAGATCCCCGGAGGTGCTCAGGGTCACGGATGGAGATCGCGTTCCACCTGGTCAGCGGCGCGTGGTGGGTCGTTCGCCGGGTGCATCGGCCCCGCGGCGCGCCCGGTTCCGCGAAATGCGAGCCTGGACCGTCTCAGGGAAATTGGGGGACCGACCCCGGATGTGAGTCGGACCCGCGAAGCGCGAGATTGATCGGTGTGGACGGACAGCGAAGGCGGGAACCGCCTGGGGTGGATCCCGACGCGGGCAGCAGGCCGCCGCGGTGGACGCCGCGAGCCTCGACAGCGGGACGTGACATGGGTCGCCGACTAGGGTGTTCGGTAGTCGAACGTTCCCGCAGACTGCTGAAGAGGACTGACCCGGTCGTGCAGCCCTACCTGAATCCGGCGACTGGGCGTGGTTCGAGATGACTGCGCTCGCGGTGTTGCTCGCCGCACTGGGGGCTCTCGGGAACGCGGTCGGGGCGCGGATGCAGCACGCCGCGGTCCACGACACGATGGATGGCTCCGGCCTGGGCCTGCGGGTCCAGTCGAAGCTCGTCCGCAACCCGCGCTGGTTGGTCGGCCTCGCCTCGCTCGGCACCGGCGCGGTGCTGCACGCCTGCGCGCTCGGCCTCGCCCCGCTCAGCGTGGTCCAGCCGATCGGCGTGCTGGCGCTGCCGATCACCGTGCTGCTGAACGCCCGCCAGCAGGGCACTCAGGTCCGCGACCTGAACCCCAACGTCCTGCTCGCGGTGACCGCGGCCACCGGCGGCGTCGCCGCGTTCGTCTTCCTCGCCGCTGGCAGCGCGACCGCCACCCCGGTGGCCGGGGACGTCCAGCTGACGGCCACCCAGTTGGTCGCCGCCGCCGTCCTGGCGGTGGGCGTGCTGGCCGTGTTGACCCGGTCGAAGGTGCGCTGCATCCTCTTCGCCGCCGGGTGCGCGATCGCCTACGGGTACGTGTCGCTGCTGATGCGTGCTGTCGCGCAGCAGCTCGGCACCACCGACCTGCTGGACATCAACCCCCTCCCCCTGCTCGGCATCGCCGTGGCGATGGTCGTGGGCGGCTGGCTGCTGCAGCACGGCTACGCCAGCGGCCCGCCCGACCTCGTGGTGGCCTGCCTGACCGTGATCGACCCGATCGTCGCGGTCGGCCTGGGCATCGGCCTGCTCGGCGAGGCCGACCAGGTCAGCGCTGGGACCGCCACCGGCCAGGCCCTCTGCGCGGTGGTGGCCTGCATCGGGGTGTTCGCGCTCGCGCGCTACCACCCCGACACCCAGGAGCGGCGCGAGCCCGCTCCGGTGACCGGCAGTAGTGATCTTGCCGGACCGAGTTCGACAGATCGTCCTGACGGGAGTTCCTCTTGACTTCGCAACCGGACAGCCGACCGCTGCGGATCGTGGTCGGTGCGACCACCTACCCGCCCCACGTGAACGGTGCGGCGAACTTCGGGCACCGGTTGGCGACCGGGCTTTCCGCACGCGGCCACGACGTGCACGTCGTCTGCCACTCCTCCGACCGCACCGAGCACCTCGAGGTCGAGGACGGGGTGACGGTGCACCGCGTGCCCTCCTACGGCTCGCCGTTCCACCCGTCGATCCGCGGCATCATGCCGTGGCAGGCCCGCCGCGCCGACGAGCTGCTGGCCGACATCCAGCCCGACGTCGTGCACGTGCAGTCGCACTTCTTCATCTGCCGAGGGTTGATCAACTCCGCCCAGCAGCGCGACCTGCCGCTGGTGGCCACCAACCACTTCATGCCGGAGAACATCTTCGGTTACATCAAGGTTCCGCAGGTGCTGCAGGACGCGGCCGGCCGCCTGCTGTGGCGCAACCTGATCAAGCACTACAGCAAGGCGCAGTTGGTCACCGCGCCGACTCCCCGCGCCGTCCAGCTGCTGCAGGACAACGGGTTCGCCGACGTGGCGCTCCCGGTCTCCTGCGGGATCGACGTCGAGCGGTACCGGCGGCCCGCCGAGCGCTACCGTGCGCAGAACCCGGACCCGGAGACCCGGACCGTGCTCTTCGTCGGGCGCCTCGACGAGGAGAAGCACATCGACGACCTGCTCCGCGCGATGTCGCTGCTGCGCACCAAGGCCCCGACCCGACTGGAGATCGTCGGCAACGGAAGCCGCCGCGCCGCCTTCGAGCAGCTCGCCGCGGAGCTCGGAGTCGCCGACCGGGTGCAGTTCCACGGCTACCTCAGCGAGGAGGAGCTGCTGGCGGCCTACGCCCGCGCCGACCTGTTCTGCATGCCCAGCATCGCCGAGCTGCAGAGCCTGGCCACCATGGAGGCCATGTCGGCGGGCACCCCGGTCGTGCTGGCCAACGCCATGGCGCTGCCGCACCTCGTGCAGCCGGGCGGGAACGGTTGGCTCTACCCGCCGCGCGACGTGCACGCGCTGGCCCGTGCCATCGACGACGTGCTGGTCGACCGCGCCACCATCGACCGGATGGGCAAGGCCAGCGAGCGGCTGGTCTCCCGGCACGACATCGACGAGGTCCTCGGCCGGTTCGAGTCGATCTACCACCACGTGATCGACCCGGCGGGTGCCGTCGAGCTCGACGAGATCCGCGCCGAGCTGGCGAGCTGAGCCGCCGTGGTCACCCCGGAACTCCACCCCGTCGAGCGGGCGGTGCGGATCAGCGGCGCTGACCTGCACTACTGGACCTACCGCGACGACCTCGCCGGTGCCGACCCCCGGGTCGCGACCGGTCCCGGCGCGCCGGACGGACCTGGCGCGGCGGACGGGCCGGTTGGCCCGGTCGGCGCTGACACGGTGCTGATGGTGCACGGGCTGCGCGGCACGCACCACGGCTTGGAGCTCATCGCCGCGGGCCTGCCCGACCACCGGGTGGTCATCCCCGACCTGCCCGGGTTCGGCGACTCCGGACCGATGACCGGGCAGCGCCACGACGTCGTCGGCTACGCGAAGGTGATCAGCGAGCTGATCGAGCAGCTCGGCGGTCGCCAGCGGCCGCTGGTGTTGCTGGGCCACTCGTTCGGCTCGATCATCGCGGCCCGGGTGGCCGCCACCGCGCCCGAGCTCGTCCGCAAGCTGGTGTTGATCAACCCGATCGCCACCCCCGCGCTGCGCGGGCCGCGCGTGCTGCTGTCCGGGTTGACCTCCGCCTACTACACGCTGGGCAAGCGGTTGCCGCTCCGGGCCGGGCACTCGCTGCTGAGCAACCGCTGGGTGGTGCTGGCGGCGAGCCGGGCGATGACCCGGACCAAGGACAAGCAGCTGCGCGAGTTCATCGACACCAACCACCTGCGCTACTTCAGCCGGTTCCACAGCCCCGCCCTGGTCAGCGAGACCTTCGACGCGTCGACGGCGCACACCGTCGCCGAGCACGCCGACGACATCCACCTGCCGACGCTGCTGATCGCCGGGGAATCCGACGAGATCGCACCGCTGGCGGGCCAGCAGGCCCTCGCCGCCCGGATGTCCAACGCCGAGCTCGTGGTGATCCCGGACGTCGGGCACCTGGTGCACTACGAGACACCGGGTCCGGCGGCCGAAGCGGTCCAGCGCTTCCTGGGAACGCCATGAGCAGCGCGGGCAGGGGACAGGTGGGCACCGCCGAGCAGCGTGCCGACGAGACCGGGACGATGAAGATCGTGGTCGACGCACGCTGGACGCGCACCGATCAGCACGACGGGATCAGCCGCTACGGGGCGAGCCTGATCGAAGCATTGCATCACCTCCATCCGGTGACGATGTTGATCCACGACGAGCGGCAGCTGCGGTTGCTGCCGGAAGATGTTCCGCACCTGAAGGTCAACAGCCCGTTTTCACCTCGCGAGCTGTGGCTCTCGCGCACGCTGAACCGGCTCGGTGCCGACGTGGTGTTCAGCCCGCTGCAGGTGATCGGGGGGTTCCGCCGCGAGTACCGGCTGGTCCTCACGCTGCACGACCTGATCTACTACCGGCACCCGGAGCCCCCGGGGTTCCTGCCGCTGCCGGTCCGCATCGCGTGGCGGCTGTACCACAAGGCGTTCTGGCCGCAGCGCGTGATGCTGAACCGCGCCGACGCGGTGGTCACGGTCAGCGAGACGACGCGGAAGCTCATCGCCGAGCACCGGCTCACCCGGCGCCCGGTCACGGTCGTCCACAATGCACCGTCACCGCTGCCCGGAGGCGAGCCGGACGCGACCGCGGCGGACGAGGGCGGTCCTCGGGAACTCGTGTACATGGGTTCGTTCATGCCGTACAAGAACGTGGAAACCCTGATCTCGGGCATGGCCCTCCTTCCTGGGTACCGGCTGCACCTGGTCAGCCGGATCGCGCCGCAGCGGGAAGCGGAGCTGCGGGCGCAGCTGCCGCCGGGCGCGGACGTGGTCTTCTGGCGGGGTATCGGTGAGGGCGACTACCAGCGGCTGCTCGGTCGGGCCAGCGCGCTGGTCACCGCTTCACGGGACGAGGGGTTCGGACTGCCGATCATCGAGGCGATGAACGCGGGGACGCCGGTGGTCTGCAGCGACCTGGAGATCTTCCACGAGGTCACCGGTGGCTGCGCGGAGTTCTTCGACCCCGGGTCGTCGAAGGACTTCGCCGCCGCGGTGCGCCGGGTGGAGGACGCCAGCGCGCGCGAGGAGCTGGTCGCCGCGGCTCGGGGCCAGGCGGCGAAGTTCACCTGGAACAACTCCGCCCAGCGGCTCCTCGGGCTGATGCGGGACCTGGTCCGCTGAACGGCTGCGGGTTCAGGACTGCGGTACCTGGTGAGGCATCGGGGTTGCCCCACCAGGAGGGTGTCGGGGCCCGCACCGCGTGCTGAACCGCTCCCTCAGTGCGACCAGACCTTGATGGCCCGGACCACGAACGTCGACTGCGGCGCGTGTGCCCCGGGTGGGTAGGTCGCGAAGTCGGCGTGGGTGTCGCAGTGCGGGTCCTGGTACGCGGTGACCTGGTGACCGGTGTTGTTCACAAAGGACAGTGCCTCACCCTCGTGCTCCAGCGCGACGCAGCGCTCCATCTCGAAGGTGGAGGTGTGGATGCTGACGTCGTGCCGCTGCCCGGCGTGGTCCTGCTCGGTCCACACGCAGAAGTTCCCCTCGGGACAAGGGTTTTCCGGCGGTGCCGCAGCGCGCGCGTTGGTGGCACCGAGCAGCACGGTGGCCACCGCGAGCAGTGCGGCGAGGGCCACGCGCACGCCCCAGGACGAGCGCGCGCCGAGCCGGTTCGGGGCGGTGGTGCTGGAAGCGGACATGCGAATTTCCTTCCTTGCTGGGAGAATCAGGGGTTCGCGGCCGGATTCGGCCTGCTGGGACCAAGATTCCCGAAGTCCCCACCGGAATGCCAGCAGATTTGCTGGATACACCCCGACCGGGTGGACTTCGCCGGCTGGCGGGCTCCGGCGGCGGGACTGCGGGATCGGCGCCCGGAGCCGACAATCGGAGGATGAGCGATCCCGCCGAGTCGAACCAGTGGGTGTTGCGGATCGGCCACGAGGAGCTGGTGGTCCGGCAGCGCTACGAGGTGCTCAGCATCGGCAACGACTTCCTCATCGCGCTCTGGTTCATCATCGGCAGCCTGCTGTTCTTCCAGGAGTCCACCGCGACCGCGGGCACCTGGTTGTTCCTGCTCGGCAGCTGCGAGCTGGCGGTCCGCCCGGCGATCCGGCTGACCCGGTACGTGCACCTGCGGCGACTGCGCCCGCCGGGGCTGCGCGGCTGCGACCAGGACTTCTGACCGGCGCCGACGGGCCGCGGCGCGGGATCAGAGGTAGCAGGCGCTGACGAAACCGCTGACCGAGGTGCGCCGATTCGTGATTTCGAACCATTCGGAATTGCTCGACCCATCCGCGCAGCGAATGGCTTCCCCCGGCACCGAACCGCGGACCGAGACCCGGTCGCCGGGGGCGCCGGAGCCGCGCGCGTCTGCGGCCGTGCTGGGTGCCGAGCGGATCAGCACACCGGGCTCGGAGAAGTCTTTGGACCGCGTCTGATCAGCGGTTTTGGCCAGCGCGTCCGTGATTCCCGCAGCGATGGTGCCCAGGTGCGCGCCCAGTCCGGACAGCGGCAGCGCGGCGGCGACGAACGCGCTCAGCAGCGCATTGCGGATGGCGGTGCGCATTGTGTCCCCCCACTTCGCCCGCCGGATCGCCCCATTCCCCCTGCTGTTGCGGCAGCGATCTCTTCGGCGGATCGACCTCCATTTTATGGACAATTCCGGGGCGGGGGCAGTATCCGATTGGGTAGAGCGAATTCGTGCGCGCAGGCCGGGCGGCCGGTGACGGTCCGCGACGGCGTCAGACCGCCGGGCGCCACCTGTGGGGGAGTGGCGGGCGCGCTCGACGCGGTGCGTGCCGGAAGCGGCGGAGGCCCCCGGGACAGCTTGTCCCAGGGGCCTCCGGCGGGGTGCGCGTCAGCTGAGCCGCGAGCCGATCCCGGTCAGCGACCGGACCTCCATCTCCGCCCGGCGCTCCTCGTCCACCTCGTCGCGGCCGCCCAGGAAGGTGCCGATGATGCCGCAGATGAACGAGATCGGGATGGACACGATGCCCGGGTTCTTCAGCGGGAAGAACGCGAAGTCCACGCTCGGCAGGATCGAGTCCGGGGAGCCCGAGACCACCGGGGAGAAGATCACCAGCAGCAGGCAGGACGACAGGCCGCCGTAGATGCCCCACAGCGTGCCGCGGGTGTTGAACCGCTTCCAGAACAGCGAGTACAGCAGCGTGGACAGGTTCGCCGAGGCGGCGAAGGCGAACGCCAGGCCGACCAGGAAGGCGATGTTTTGGCCGTTGACCAGGATGCCGCCCAGGATCGACGCCCCGCCGATCACCAGCGCGGTCATCCGGGCCACCTTCACCACGTCGTCGGAGTCGACGTCACCGCGGCGGATCACGTTGGCGTAGATGTCGTGCGCGAAGGACGCCGATGCGGTCAGCGTCAGCCCGGCCACCACGGCCAGGATGGTCGCGAAGGCGACCGCGGCGACGATGCCCAGCAGCACGGTGCCGCCGATGCGGTAGGCCAGCAGCGGCGCCGCCGAGTTCTCCGCGCCCGGCGCGTTCTGGATGGCCTCGGTGCCCACCAGCGCGGCCGCGCCGTAGCCGATGATCAGCGTGCAGATGTAGAACGCGGCGACCACCCAGATCGCCCACGCCACCGAGCGGCGGGCCTCGCGGGCGTTGGGCACGGTGTAGAACCGCATCAGCACGTGCGGCAGGCCGCCGACGCCCAGCACCAGCGCCAGGGACAGCGACACGAAGTCCAGCTGGGTCAGCTCCGACTTCCCGTACTGGACGCCCGGGGCGAAGATCTCCCGGCCGTTCGGGTTGTTCTCCGCGGCCCCCAGCAGCAGGTCGGTCATGCTGTAGCCGAACTTGCCGAGCAGGAAGATCGTGATCAGGGCCACGCACAGCAGCAGCATCGCGGCCTTGATGATCTGCACCCAGGTGGTGCCCTTCATGCCGCCGACCAGCACGTAGACCATCATCACCAGGCCGACCACGGCGATCACCAGCGCCTGGCCGAACGTGCTGTGCACGTCCAGCAGCAGCGCGACCAGACCGCCCGCACCGGCCATCTGGGCGATCATGTAGATGATCGTGATGGCCAGCGTGGAGGCGGCGGCCGCCGCGCGCACCGGGCGTTGCTTCATTCGGAAGCTGAGCACGTCGCCCATGGTGAAGCGGCCGGTGTTGCGCATCCGCTCGGCGACCAGCAGCAGGTTGATCAGCCAGGCGACCAGGAAGCCGATGGAGTACAGGAAGCCGTCGTAGCCGTAGACCGCGATGGCCCCGGCGATGCCGAGGAAGGACGCCGCGGAGAGGTAGTCCCCGGACAGCGCGATGCCGTTCTGCGCGCCGCTGAACGAACTGCCCGCGACGAAGTAGTCGCTGGAGCTGCCACGGCTGCTCACCCGGTACACGATGAACAGCGTGATCAGCACGAACGCCGCGAAGACGGAGGTGTTGATGATCGCGTTGTCGGCGGGCATCAGCTGCTGGTCGTTCATCGCTGGAGATCTCCCGCGTCCTGTCGGATCTCGTCGACCTTCGGGTCGATGCGGCGGCGGGCGAACCGCAGGTAGAGCGTGGTCAGCCCGACCGTGGTGACGAACTGGGCGACACCCAGGACCAGGCCCACGTTGATCTCGCCGATCAGCGGGCGGGCCATGAATTCCCGGGCGTAGGCGGCGACCGCGACGTAGCCGAGGTACCAGATGAGGAAAAACGCGGTCGCCGGGAAAACGAACCATTTCAGGCGTCGACGCAGCGCGCGGAATTCCGGGCTCTGCTCGATAGCGGTGAAATCAGGGCGGTCCTGGGTCGTGCGAACCGCGCTCTTGTCGATTCCGCCGAAGGCCGACCGCGGATTTCCGGGCTGGTCACCTGGGCTGCCGCGCAGCGCGGATTGCGTTGCGTTGCTCATGCATCCTTCCTGGGACTTCGCGGTGGGCCCGCCGGGCGCGCGCGGGCCGGCGGAGGCGGGGAATTCTAACCACTTCCCGCGCTGGATCGACAGTGTGGTGATCGCCACGCGGTCCGTTGATTTCCAGCATCTCAGGTGCTGGTCGGTGGTCGTCGGCGGGTCGCCCGCTAACCATGGTTACTGTCTGGTACTGCCAGGTCAGCGGCCCGAAATGACGGGTTGTCGCGGATCGACCTGGCCTTTCGCCCGTGGGTGCGGAGCGGCGTCGGCCGCGTGCTGGGCTGAACGAGTGAAAACGGTGGCGCATGTTCGCCGACTTTGACCACTCGGCGTGACAACCCCTGATTGCCGTAGTCGAATGGGAAAAAGCCCCCGGTGCTATCCCGTCACCTGGGGCTTATAGTGCTTGGGCATCGAAAGACAGCGGCTTGACGGGAAAGGTAACGGTTCGGTACCGGTGTCACGAATACGCCGGCCGGAGATGCTAATGGTGACGCTGAGTGCCACCGGAGCCCCATCGGTACAGCGCGGTACCGCATGGCGTTTCCTGTCGCCCGGAGCCCCCCGTCCGCAGCTGGATTTCACCCCCGACCGCCCAGACGACGATTGCGGGACCGCACGCATGCGCCGTTCGCCCACCCAATGTTCGCCCGAGAGGCTCCGAACCGTGACTGACCAGCGCGGAGTCCTGAGCTCGACGCCAGGAGGGCGCTCGTGAGCGAGGGGAAGTTCGGGCGGCTCCGCAGCGCCGTCGTCCAGTGGCGCAACTGGTCGCTGCCGCTCAAGCTCGGCGCCGTCGTCCTGGTGCCGGTCATCTTCGCGATCACGCTCGGCATCGGGCAGATCCGCTGGCAGGTCGACCGGGCCGCGGAGTTCGGCCGCGTCGCGGACGTGCTCGACGCGGTGGACCGGATCGAACCGCTGGTCGACGGGTTGCAGCGGGAGCGCAACAGCGCCGTCGAGTTCCTGGTCGGGGACGGCGACGTCGCCGCCGTCGAGCAGGAGAGCGCCGTCGTGCAGCGCTCGGCCGACGCGCTCGACGGGCTCGTCACCTCCTCCGACGACTTCGGGCCGATCGTCGCGGACCGCTACCGCGAGCTCCTGCCCAAGCTCGACGGGCTCGCCGGGCTGCGCCAGCAGGTGCAGGACGAGCAGCTGGACGCGGACCAGGCCATCGGCGCCTACAGCGACGTGATCGGCTCGGTGATGTCGCTGAACCGCGCGCTGACCGGCAGCGTCGCCGACCGGAGCCTGTCCAGCACGGCGTTCGCGATGCAGGACATGCTGGCCCTGATCGAAGAGGTCCGGCTGCAGCAGGTCTGGGTGCTGACCGGCCTGAGCGAGGGCAGCCTCTCCGCGAAGGCGCTGGACAACCTGCAGGGCTCGCACGCGCGCCTGCTCGGCAAGATCGCCGACGCCCGCTCCACGGTCGGCGCGCGCTGGGTGAACCGGCTGGACGACACGCTGGTCACCCAGCCGATCGTCGAGCGGAACCGGATGCTCGCCCTGCTGCTGGAGGAGAGCACCGACAACATCTACACCGGCGGCTACTCGGTCTCCCGCGACGAGTGGAACAGCGGCAGCGACGCCTCGGTCCAGACGATCAACGGCGGCCGCGACGAGCTCGCCGACGAGGTGCGGTCGATCGCGGCCCAGCTGGAGGACGAGGCCAGCGACACCGCGGGCTGGGACTCGGTGCTGCTGCTGTCAGCGCTGATCGTCGCTGCCGCGATCATCATCGTGATCGCCCGCCAGCTGCTCAGCTCGCTGCGCGAGCTGCGCACCAGCGCGCTCGACGCCGCCGACTACGAGCTGCCCGCGGCGGTCGAGGCGATCCGGCGGGGCAAGCGCGCCGACGCCGCGGTCAGCCCGGTCCCGGTGGACACCACCGACGAGGTCGGGCAGGTGGCCCGCGCCTTCGACGAGGTCAACGAGCAGGCGCTGCGGCTCGCGGTCGAGCAGGCCGACCTGCGGCGCGGCTACAACGACATGTTCGTCAGCGTGTCCCGGCGCAGCCAGAGCCTGCTGGAGCGGCAGCTGCGGCTGTTCGAGGAGCTGGAGCAGGACGAGGAGGACCCCGACCAGCTCGCCCGGTTGTTCCAGCTGGACCACCTGGCCACCCGGATGCGCCGCAACAACGAGAACCTGATGGTGCTCTCCGGCCAGGACCTGGCGCGGCGGTTCGGCCAGCCCACCGACCTGGCCGACGTGCTGCGGGCCGCGGTCTCCGAGATCGAGCAGTACCCGCGCGTGGTGGTGCAGCCGCCGCCCGCGGTGAAGCTGCGCGGTCACACCGCCAGCGACCTGGTGCGCCTGGTCGCCGAGCTGCTCGACAACGCCGCCAACTTCTCCGCCCCCGACACCACGGTGACGGTCTCCAGCTACCAGGCCGGGGACGGCACGGTGGTGCTCGACGTCCTCGACCAGGGCATCGGCATGGGCGATGCGGAGCTGGCGCAGGCCAACGAGCGGTTGGCCGCGGTCGACGAGGACGACCTCGCCACCTCCCGGCGGATGGGCCTTTTCGTGGCCGGTCGGCTGGCGGTGCGGCACGGCGTCGGCGTCGAACTGCACGGCGGTCCGGACGTGGAGGGCGTCCGCGCGACCGTCATGATCCCGGCCGAGCACGTGGTGTCGGTCGAATCCGGGCCGGTGCTGCCCGCCGCACCGCAGCCCAGCCGCCGCAACGGCCACGCGCACACCGAGCTGCCGACGTCCGGTGAGCTGCCGCGTCGGACCCCGGCGCAGAATTCGCCCTGGCAGGAGCCGGGGTCGTCGAGCCTGTTCGAATCGCACACCCCGGAACCGGAGGAGTCCCCGACGGCGCACCTGTTCGACGCGCCGCTGGACATCCCGCAGCAACCGCGGGCGATTCCCGGCGATTTCGACTGGCCAGGCGCCGAACCGCCCGCCGACCGGCCGGAGGAGGAGTCGCCCATCTTCGAGGAAGTCTCCACCCAGTGGTTCCAACCAGCGAGTGAGAACGCGTTCCTGAAGGCGCAGTCCGACACCGGCGAGTTCAGCTGGCCCGGCTCGGAGGACGAGGCGGACGGCTTCCCCCGGGAACCGGAACCGCCTGCCGCGCCCCCGGAGCCCCCGCCGGTCACCGAGGCCGGGCTGCCGCGCCGCACCCCGCGCGGAGCGGCCGAACCGGAGGCCACGCCCTCCCGGAGCGCGGAGGACATCAGCCGTCGGCTGGCCCAGAACGGGGTCCAGTTCGGGGGATCCACGGACTCCCGGCTCAACCCGGTCGAACCCGTCCAGCCGGAACCGGAGTCGTGGACCTCGCAGGGGGTCGACGACGCGTGGAACTTCGCCGCCGACAAGGCGCGCGAAGCGGCCGAGGCCGCGGCCAACCCGCAGCCCAGCTCGTTCACGCAGGCAGGACTGCCGCGCCGCACCCCGAAGGCCCACCTGGTCCCGGGTAGCGTGGCGAATTCCGAGCCGACCAGCACCGGGACGTTCCAGCGCGACGCGGACCGGCTCCGCGGTCGGCTGGCCGACTTCCAGAGCGGTGCCAGCCGCGGTCGGCACCGAGCAACCGACGAGGATTGACATGGTGTCCGCAGCGCGAAGGCGTGATCACCTCGGCGACGAACAGGAGGTTGCATGACTGCTCAGATGATTTCCCGCAGGTTCGGCTGGCTGATCACCGACTTCACCGAGCGCGTGGCCGGCGTGGCGCACGCGATAGTGGTTTCCGCCGATGGACTGGTGCTGACCGCTTCGGCCACCCTCCCCCGGGACCGGGCCGACCAGCTGGCGGCGGTCGCGTCGGGGCTGCTGAGCCTCACGCAGGGGTCGGCCAAGTGCTTCGAGGCCGGTCGCGTCGTGCAGACCATCGTGGAGATGGAGCGCGGCACGCTGCTGCAGATGGGCATCAGCGACGGTTCCTGCCTGACCGTGCTCGCCGCCCCGCAGTGCGACATGGGGCTGATCGCCTACGAGATGACCATGCTCGTGGAGCGCGTCGGCCAGATGCTGACCCCGGAGATCCGCTCGCAGCTGCAGGGCTCGACCGGCGCACTGGTGTGAGGACGCGATGAGCAGGAGATCGGAGTACCCGTCGCGGGGGCGAAGACGCGAGAGCAGTGCGGACGACGGCTTCGCCGACGTCGTCAACGGGTTCATGTTCGGCAGCGGCAAGCGCAAGCGCAAGGGCCGCGACGCAGACGAGCGGCACGAGGAGCCGCAGGAGGAGCGGTACGAGGCCCCCGAGGAGTCCTACGTGGACGAACCGGAGGAAGAGCCCGTCGCGCCTGCCGCGTCGAGCATCCGCTCCTACACCTGGACCGGTGGGCGCACCAGGTCCACCCACAGTTTGGAACTGGAGACCCTCGTTTCGGTCGGTGAGGGCTACCAGCCGGGCACCGCGGTGCGGCTGGAGCACCAGTCGATCGCCGAGCTGTGCCAGCAACCCCGGTCGGTCGCGGAAGTCGGGGCGCTGTTGTCAGTGCCGATCGGGGTGGCTCGCGTGCTGCTGGCCGACATGGCCGAACTGGGGTTGATCACCGTGCACCAGACGGTGAGCGAAAGCGGTAGCGCACCACACATGGTGTTGATGGAAAGGGTTTTGAGTGGACTCCGTCGGCTATAGCGCGCCCCGGATCGGCACCCCGCCGCAGCCCGCGAACAGCGCCGGCACCACGTCGACCTCGGCGAAAATCGTGGTGGCCGGTGGTTTCGGCGTGGGCAAGACGACCTTCGTCGGTTCGGTGTCGGAGATCGTGCCGCTGACCACCGAGGCGGTGATGACCGAGGCGAGTCGCGGCGTCGACGACCTGGACGCGACGCCGAACAAGGCGACCACCACCGTGGCGATGGACTTCGGCCGCATCACGCTGGCCTCGGACCTGATCCTGTACCTGTTCGGCACCCCGGGCCAGCAGCGGTTCTGGTTCATGTGGGACGACCTGGTCAAGGGCGCGATCGGCGCGGTCGTGCTGGTGGACACCCGGCGGCTGGCCGACTCGTTCTCGGCGATCGACTTCTTCGAGGACCGCGGCCTGCCCTACCTGGTCGGGGTGAACCTCTTCGACGGGAAGATGCTGCACTCCATCGAGCAGGTCCGCGAGGCGATGGCGATCGGTCCGGACGTGCCGATCGGCCCCTGCGACGCCCGGGACCGGGAATCCACCAAGCGCACCCTGATCGCGCTGGTGGAACACGCGATGCGGCACTGGACTTCGCGCCAGACGGGTTGATCCGCGCGCTGCGACGAGAACGGCCTGTGCCAGTGGGCACAGGCCGTTCCGCACGTCAGGGCTTGCGGGCGACCCCGCCGAGGAGGTTGTGCGACTCGGCGCTGGGCTCGCGCAGGCGCGGGCCGTCGGGCCACCAGTCGAAGAGGTAGGTCAGCCCCGGATCGACCATCTCCAGGCCCTCGAAGAGCGCGGTGATCTCCTCCCGGCGGCGGTAGTAGCAGCTGCCCATCATCTCGTTGAAGCGGGCCTGCGACTCCACCGCGAGCTTCTCGTGCTCGCTGCCGTCGGAGGGGTTGTACAGGTGCGAGATCGCGACGTACGAGCCCGGGGCCAGCGCGTCGACGTAGGCCTGCATGAGCCGCTGCGGACCTTCCTCGTCGGTCACGTGGTGCAGCGTGTTGCACTGGATCAGCGCGACCGGGCGGCTCAGGTCCAGGTGCTTGGTGACCAGCGGGTCGTTCAGGATCGCCGCCGGGTCGCGGAGGTCGCCCATCACGAAGTGGGTGTACTCGTTCTCCTCCAGCAGCGCGCGACCGTGCGCTGCCACCGACGGGTCGTTGTCGACGTAGACGACCTTGGCCTCGGCGTTGAGCCGCTGGGCCGCCTGGTGGGTGTTCTCCGCGGTGGGCAGGCCCGAGCCCAGGTCGAGGAACTGGTCGACCTCGGCGCTGCCCGCCAGGAACCGGACCACCCGGATCAGCCAGGCCCGGCAGATCCGCCCGACCTCGATGGCCTCCGGGGCGATCTGCTGGATCTGCCGCAGGACCTGGCGGTCCACCTCGAAGTTGTCCTTGCCGCCGACGAAAGCGTCGTAGACCCGCGCGATGCTGGGCTTGGTGGTGTCGATCTGCGGCCGGTCAACATCTGGCATGGCGTGGGGTCCGCTCGGTCCGGGGGTAACGATCTAGCTCAGGGTATGTCCCGGACCTGATCCGGTAAACACCCGTTACTGCTCGGCTTCGGTGATCTGCACTGCGCGCTCGGCGGCCCCGGGTTCGGCGAACGCCAGCAACCGGCGGCCTTCCAGCTCGAGCGCCTCCGCGTCGGCGCCGGACAGCGCCCGGTAGGAGGTGATCTCCAGCGTCGCGATATCCCGCTTTCGAGTGATTTGCCAAGTGCCGTGCAGGAAGCCGTCCACCAGGACCGTGCCGGGCAGCACCGCGTTCTTCACGCTGAACAGCCGCTTCCGGTCCGCCTCGGACATCACCCGGGTGCGGTCCTGGTGGGAGAGCAGGATGTTGTCGAAGGGCGGGAGGAAGCGCGGTGGGCACGGCAGGTCCGGGTCCGGCAGCGGGGCGTCCGGCAGGTCGAGCAGTTCGCGCCCGGCCTCGTCACGGGAGCTGCGGAGGTCCAGGTCGCGCACGACCTCCTTGAGCCCGGTCAACCCCGACCACGCCTGCATGTCCGCGACGGTGGCCGGGCCGAACGCCGCGAGGTAGCGGCGCAGCACCCCGTGCAGCGACGGCGCCTCGGCGAGCGGGCGGCCGAGCCAGGTCTCGGCCGTGGCGTGGACCGGCTGGCCGCTGCGGCCCCAGATCGCGCGCGGCGGGATCTGCACCAGCGGCAGCGAGTTCCGGACCGCGAACGCCAGCGCGGCCGGGGACCGGTCGGGCCACCGCTCGGCGAGCAGCGGGCGCAGCTGGGCGGCGGTGCGGGGCTGCTCGTCCAACAGCTTCCGGGCGAAGGCGGTGAGCTCGTCCCGGTCGAGGTCGACGAGGTGGGCGCGGTGCTGGGTGTGGCCGGACAGGTGGCGGTCCAGAAGCGGCTGCACCAACGGCCGCAGCAGCAGGCAGTCCTCGGCGGAGACCAGGTGCACCGTGCCGCGCATCAGCACGGTGCGGACGGCGCTGCGGTCCAGCAGCCGGTCGGCCAGGTCGTCCGGGCGGAAGGTGGCGAGGCGGGTCCACAGCCCGAAGTACGGGGGGAACGGCGCCTGCGCCTGCATCCCGACCAGGTGCTCCACCGCCTCCATCGCGGACATCCCCGATCGCCGCAGCAGGAGCTGGCGGTGCAGCGTCGCGCGGTTGAGCTGGCGTTGGGTGAGGGCGGTCATCGGTCTCCTTCCGGCCGCAGCGACAGTACGTGCGCGCACCGACGTGCGGCGGTGGCAGACTTGCCGCGATGAGCGGAGCGGTACTGGTCCTCGGGGGCCGCAGCGAGATCGGTGTGGCGGTGGCGGAGCGCCTCGTCAAGCAGGGGCACGGCAAGGTGGTGCTGGCGGCCCGGCGGTCCGCGGACCTCGACGCCGAGGAAGCCGTGCTCCGCCAGGTCGGCGCGACCGACGTGGCGCGGGTGGAGTTCGACGCGGACGACGTGAGCAGCCACGCCGAGCTGCTGCGCGGCATCGTCGACGCGCACGGCCCGATCGATGTGGCGGTGACCGCCTTCGGGCTGCTCGGCGACCAGGAGCGCGCGGAGCGCGACGCGGCGCACGCGGTCCAGATCGTGCACACCGACTACGTCGCGCACATCAGCGTCCTGACGCACCTGGCGAACCTGCTGCGCGAGCAGGGGAGTGGCCGGATCGTGGTGTTCTCCTCCGTGGCCGGGGTCCGGGTGCGCCGCGCGAACTACGTGTACGGATCGGCCAAGGCCGGGCTCGACGG
Source organism: Saccharopolyspora sp. NPDC000359 (assembly GCF_040300525.1). NCBI lineage: Bacteria > Bacillati > Actinomycetota > Actinomycetes > Pseudonocardiales > Pseudonocardiaceae > Saccharopolyspora > Saccharopolyspora sp. NPDC000359. The sequence goes on from NZ_JBEPDU010000034.1 coordinate 63,787, forward strand.
GTTCGCCAACGGCCTGTCGGACGCGTTGGTCGGCAGCGGTGTGGACCTGCTGATCGTGCGACCGGGTTTCGTCATCGGGCGGATGACCCAGGGCATGAGCCCGGCCCCGTGGTCCAGCACGCCCGACCAGGTCGCGGACGCGACCGTCGCGGCCCTGCGACGTGGCCGCCGCGTGGTGTGGGTGCCGCGGATCCTGCGCTGGGTGTTCGCGGCGATGCGCCTGGTCCCCCAACCCATCTGGCGCCGCATGCCCCGCTAGCCCCGGCGGGCGGCGCGGCGGCGCGGTTCCGATGGAAGCTGAACGTCCGACTTCCCTCGAACTTGCGGGAGGGCCCCGGGTCGTGTGGATGGCTCGTCCATATCCTCCGGCGTGTCGTGCGCCCGACACACCGGTGTTTACAGTTTCAATTGAAACTGTGGTTCAGGTGAGGTCGAGGTCGTTGGGGTTGATGGCTAGGTGGTCCCGGAGGGCGGTGGTTCCGAGTGGGGTTAGGCGGACCGCGCGGCCCTTGCCGATTCGCTTGATCCAGCCCTTGGTCAGGAAGCTGCGGAGGAGGTGGGCGCCTGCGGTGCCGGCCAGGTGGGAGCGGCGCTCGGTCCAGTCCAGGCAGGCGCGGGCCAGGGGGCGCTTGGTGCTGCGGAGGTCTGCTTCGGCGATGCCCAGCCCGTCGGTCAGCCAGGTGAGGCCGGTGTCGGTGATGGCGAACCCGTCGGATTGGTCGAGCAGCCCGGCCGTGGTCATGCCGTCGGTGATCGCCACGCCGAGGCGGCCCGCCAGGTGGTCGTAGCAGGTTCGGCCGTTGGCCAGTGCCGCGGAGGCGCTGATCGCGCGCAGCCCGGTCGCCGGGCGCTGGGCCGGACCAAGGTGGCTGATGAACGCTTCGAGGAGGTCGGCCGCCTGCTCGTTCGCCAGCTGCACGTAGCGGTGCCGCCCTTGCCGGTGTTCGGTGAGTAACCCGCCCTCGACCAGCCGGTTCAGGTGTTCGCTGGCCGTCGAGACCGCGACTCCCGCGTGCCCGGCGAGTTCGGTCGCCGTCCAGGCCCGCCCGTCCAGCAGCGCCAGGCAGAACGCGGCCCGGGTCGGGTCGGCGAGCAGCGCGGCGAGCCGGGCCACGTCGCGTTCGATGGTCATGCGGCCATTCTCCGCCGACGACACTTCGGCGGGGACCGAAGCGTCCAGTCCCTACCGTGGCGGCATGTCAGGAGAATTCCACGCACTCCACCGGGCGGAAGCTCTGCTGCTGCTGCCGAACGCCTGGGACTTCACCTCCGCCGCAGCGCTCGTCGCGGAGGGTTTCGCGGTGATCGGCACGACCAGCCTCGGCGTGGCCGCCGCGCACGGGGAGCCGGACGGGGAAGGCCGGACCAGGGCGCAGACGGTCGAGCTCGCTGCCCGCCTGGTCAAGTTGCCCCGGCCGATCAGCGTCGATGTCGAAGCGGGATTCGGTGATCCGGCCGGGCTCGCCGCCGAGCTCGCCGAGCTGGGGGCGGCCGGGATCAACCTGGAAGATGGTCTTGCTGACCCCGTCCGCCAGCAGGAGGTCATCACCGAGGTGAAGCGGCGGGCCCCGGACCTGTTCCTCAACGCGCGCACCGACACCTACTGGCTCGGCGAGGCGCCGTCGCTGGAGGACACGATCGACCGCGTGGTTCGCTACGCGGCGGCTGGCGCGGACGGCGTCTTCGTGCCGGGCATGACCGCCCCCGAGGACATCCGCGCAGTGGTGGATGCGGTTCAGGTGCCGGTCAACGTCCTCTTCCAGCCGGGTCAGCGCATCGGCGAACTCACCGCGCTCGGCGTTCGGCGGGTGAGCACGGGATCGCTGCTCTATCGCGCCGCCCTGCACGGTGCGCTGACCACCGCGCGCGCCGTGCGCGACGGTTCGCCGGTGGCGTCCGGTGTGCCGGGCTACCCAGCTGTCCAGGACTACATCGGTGGCGGTCGCCGACGTGGTGCCGGTGGCTTCCAGTGACCGCCGTCCGGGCCGGTCGGGCGCTCGACGCCGGCGCCGAGGTAGGTGCGGAACCAGTCGGCGGCCAGCTCCGAGACCCGCTCCAGCGCACCAGGCTCCTCGAACAAGTGACCGGCGTGCGGCACGATCTCGATCTTGACGTCGGTCAGCGGTAGCGCGGTGAGCAGTTCGACCGCCTGGCGGTTCAGGTTGAGCACCTCGCGGTCGTTGCTGCCAACGACCAGCAGCGTGGGGGCCCGCACCGAATCCAGCCCGTCACCGGCCAGGTCGGGGCGGCCGCCGCGCGACACCACTGCGGCGACGCGGTCCGGTCGGCGCCCCGCGGCCTTCAGCGCGGCGGCGGCGCCGGTGCTGGCGCCGAACAACCCGACCGGCATGCCGCGGGTGGCGGACCAGGCGTCGAGCTCGTCGATGGCGGGCACCAGGCGGTCGGCGAGCAGGTCGATGTCGAAGCGCAGTTCGTGGGTGTGCTGGTCGCGCTTGGCCTCCTCGGGGGTGAGCAGGTCGAGCAGCATGGTGCCGAATCCGGCGCTCTGCAGCGATTCCGCGACGGCGCGGTTTCGGGGGCTGTGCCGGGAGCTCCCGGAACCGTGCGCGAACAGGACCACCGCCCGGGCAGGCGGTGGCACGACCAAATCCCCTTCGAGGTCACCCCCGGGGGTCTTGACGATCACCGGCTCGGTTGCGACTTGAACCATGTGAGCCTCCTCCAGTTCCGCACGCTCCGGCTACCCCGGCGCGCGGAACCCGACACGCCGAGGAGTCCACCCCTCCACTGTCCGCCGACGGGTGGTGAGCCGCGAGATCAGCGGAGGCCCGACGTGCGCGGTTCCAGTGGAGGTCGCATCGAGCCGGTCACCAGTCCGTGTCGCGGGTGGTCGCGTTGCCGAGGGTCATCGCCAGGCGGTTGGTCCAGGCCGTCATGGCCGCAGCGGCGATCAGGTCGCGGATGCCCTCGGCGGTCACGCCAGCGGCGCGGAGGCGGCCCACGTGCGCCGCGGTCAGGGCGGTCGGGGTGGGGGCGAGCGCACCCGCCGCGTCGACGATGGCGCGCTGGCGCTGGTCGGGCACCGCTGCCGGACCAGCCTCCGCCAGGGCCACCGCGGTCACCCGGTCGCCGGACAGCTCGACCTGGCGGCGGCCGTGCACGCCGGAGGAGAGCTCGCAGCCGGTGCGCAGGGACGCGGCGAGCGCGGCCAGTTCCCGCTCGGCGGTGGCCAGTTCACCCGGATCGGTCATGACCGCGTTGTAGAGCGCGCTGCACGCCTCCAGGGCTTCCGGGTCGTGCTGCAGCGCCTCGTCGAAGGAGTCCGCCTCCACCCACGGCACCCAGCGCATCTTCGGGAACGCCTCCTCCGGCGCCGGCAGCTCGCAGCCCTCCGCGGTGGACCCGACCGCGATGGTGTTGGCCGGTTCCGCACCCGGCCCGGCGTCGGACTCCACGACCAGCTGCAGCCCGCGCACCAACCGGAGCCGGAAGCTGCTGGCCGCCACCACCTGGGCAGCCGCCACGACCTGCGCCGTGCTGAAGCCGTGCGCCCGCAGCTCGCCGATCTCGGCGACGGTCACGTCAGCCGGGTCGAGCGCGACCTGCTCGCAGTGCGCGAGCAGCGCCTGCTGCGCCTCGGACAGCTCGCCCCACCGGTCGATGTCCCGGACGACGTCGGCGGCACCCTCGCCGACCAGCGCATCGAGCTCCGCGGCCAGCTCGTCGGCGTGCTCCGGCTGGTCGTTCACCAGCGCGACGCGGAGCGCGATCCGGGTGCGGTCGGCCCGGTCCAGGGCGGACTGGTCGGCCGGGCGGAGCACGGCGGCGTCGACGTTCGCGGTCAGCTCGCGCACGTCCGGTCGGAGCACGGTCAGCACCGCGTCGGCGCGGACACTGCTTGCGGTCGTCATAGGCATCCTTGTCCGGTTGAACGGCTTTCCGCGGGTAGTTTTCCACCGACCGCAGCAACCCCCACGAGTGCCCGACCGATCACGAACAGTGCCGAGCTAGTCCTCGGCGAGGGTGACGGCGCGGCAGGCCAGGTGAAGCGCCAGGCGTTCGTCGCGGTGGCCCAGGTCGACGGCGAGGAGGCGTTCGATCCGCTCGATGCGGGCCGCGACGGTGTTGCGGTGCACGCCGAGCACCGCCGCGGTCTCCGCGATCGACGACTCGGCGTCCAGGTACGCGGCGAGGGTGCGGACCAGGTCGCCGGGCTGCCCGCGCAGCGGGGCGATGAGGGTGCGGGCGGCGGGTTCGAAGGTGTCCGTGCGGGTCCACTCCAGCAGCAGCTGGGCCATGCCGAGCTGGTCGACGTGCAGGAAGCGACCCGACTCCGGGCGGGTCCGGGCCATCCGAGCGGCGTCGGTGGCCTCGGCGATGGTGGTCGCCAGCCCGTCGGCCTGCGGGTGCGGGCGGCCGACCCCCACGTGCACGTCCAGGGTCCGCTGCAGTTCGTGGGTGGCGGCGCGCAGCTGCGCGGCCAGCGACCGCACCCGGTCGGCGGTCGGCTCCTGCTCGGAAGTCACCCAGCTGGTCCAGCCGTCGCCGTGCTCGACCACCACCGCGTCGACGCCCTCGGCGCGCAGCACCCGCTCGACCTCCTGGCTGCGGGCCACGGTGTCCACCGTGGACTGAGCGCCGATCCGGATGCCGACGTGCCAGCCACCGAGGCTCCAGCCCGCGTCGGCCGCGCGGCGGCGCAGGTCGGCGGTCGGTTCGTCGTCCAGTCGCAGGAGATCACCCAGCAGCGCGGCCCGGGAGCGCGCGTCGCGCTCCAGCTCGAGCCGGTTGGCGAGCAGCCAACGCTGCACCGCCGCGGCGGCGACCGACAGCGCCTGCGGCACGACGTCGGCGCGCGCCGCGTCAGGCAGCTCGGTGGCCAGCCACAGTGCGGGGCGGGGTGCGTCCATCAGCACCGGGTGCGCGAGGAGCACGCCGTCGTCGAGGTCGGCGCGCTGCGGGACCGGTTCGTGCGCGCGGACTTCGGTGGCGTGCGGGAGTTCCCCGGCGATCGGCGTGCCGCTGTCGTCGAGCAGGGCGACCGGTGCGCGCAGCAGGTCGCGCAAGGTGGCGACGACCTCCTCCGGCGGCCGGATGCGCGGGCCGAGCGCGTCGTGGGTGGCCAGCACCAGGTCGGCGCGGTCGAGCGCCGGGGCGGCCAGCAGCAGGCGGGCCGAGATCAGCAGGTCCAGCGGGGCAGCGGTGGCGGCCAGCAGCGGGACGTCGAGGCGTTCGGCGAGCAGTCGGGTGGAGTCCAGCAAGCCGCCCTCCGGCAGCAGGACCCCGGCGCCAGCGGCGTCGGCGACGCGGCGGAGCAACGCGTCGATGCGCCAGTCGGTGGCCGGGACCGGCTGCACCAGCACCACGAGCTCGCCGGGTTCGACGGCGCGGTGGGCCATCGGGCGAGCCAAGCGCACGACGCGGTCGACATCGCCCGCCAGCACCCGCACCGACTCGCGCCACTCCGGCACCGCGAGCAGCCGACGCACGCTGATGCTCATCGCCGCACCTCCAGGACCGGGTCGCAGTCGATGCCGAACGCGCGCGGCGCGAGCACCGGCAGGTGGCGCGGGTCGGTCCAGAACGGGGCGGCGGGCAGTTGCAGGACGGCGACCTCGACGCCCCGGCGGACGACGTCGCACGGGATCGGCACGCCGGTGCGGTGGTCGAGCAGCGCGAGCACGTCCGGTGTGGACGCGACCGGCTCGCCGTCGCGCATCGCGAACAGGTACTCGTTCTCCATCTCCAGACGGATCAGCGTCCGGGACCGATGGTCCCGGACCGTCGCGCTGCCGCGGGCGAACCCGGTCCGGCCGTGCTTGCCGGGACCCGGCCGCCGCGACACCTCGACCACGCGGCCCGAGCCGAGCACCCGCCCGCCGGTGGTCGCTGCGAGAGCCTCGGCGTCCGCCGAAAGTGCTTGGCGGCCCAGGGAGAGCGCGGAGCTCACGGTGTCCGGGATCGCGCAGTCCGCCAGCTCGGCGGCGGGGATCGGGGCGAGCACGAGGACCGCCCAACCACCGGCACCGGCTAGGAAGGCGCGCGCGGTGCGCTCGACCTCGGCCGCGGTCGCCTCGGCGAGGACCAGCACCTGACCACCGGGCTCGGCCAGCACGAGAGGCGTCAGCCCCTTGCCCGCGGCGGCGACGGAGAGCTGGTCGAGCCGGGGCACGCCGCGCCCCGACAGGTCGGCGTCCGCCACCGGGAGGCCGAGCTGGCCGCCCACGACCAGCGGAACGATCCCGTTGAGCCCGCCGACCTCGATCGAGACGAGAGCATCGGTTCGGCGCCCGGTCCACCGCTCGACCGCGGCGATGGCGTCCCGGAACTCCGCTCCGCTGGGCAACTTCTCGGCGAACACGGCGGTCGCCCCGATCACCCCGATCGGCACGACCTGAGCATCGCGGGCCAACTCCCCGAGCGGCGTGAGCGCGTTCCGGTCGCCAGCGGCGAGCCGGCCGCGCAGCAGCGCGGCGGCGGTGACGGTGTCGCCGCCACCACCGGACCCGAGCAGCGCGACGCCCCGCTCCAGCGCGGGAACGTCCGCAAGGCCGACCTCCACGCCCACAGCCTGCCCCATCAGCACAAACCCAACCCAGCCGGGCACCACCCCGACCTGGCGCGGCCCCCGGCCAAGCCGTGCGCTGGCCTCGCCACGAACGAGCCCGTGTCCGTTCCGCACGGTTCCGCAGTTTCAATTGAAACTGCAATCCCCGGCGTGTCGGGACCCCGACACGCCGGAGGGTTTTCGCCGGGTTCTGGAGGACTGCGGAGCCTCGATGTCCCAGGTTTGGCCGGGCGTGTCCCTGGCTCGGTCGGACGCCTCTTCGGCCTGGCCGCGCACTGTTCGTAGCTCAACCAGGCGCAGTCCTGGACCTTGCCGGGCGCCGCCCCCGGCCTAGTCGGCCGCTCATCTCGGCTCGAACGGGTCCTGTGTCCGTTTCGTGTGGTTTCACAGTTTCAATTGAAACTGTATTCCCCGGTGTGTCGGGACCCCGACACGCGGGAGGGTTCCGCCGGGCGCCGGATGCCGGATGCCGGATGCCGGATGCCGGAGCCGGATGCCGGGTGTCCGGTGCCTGGGGTTGGCGCCTGCGGGTTGGGGGCCTCGATGTCTCGATGTCTCCCGGTCTGGCTAGGCATCCTCCCCAGTGCGATCGGGCATCGCCTCGGGTTGGTGTCCTCTTTGGCTGAGGTGGACGTTGGTCTTGACTTGAACGGACCCCGGTGTCTGTTTTGCGCTGTTCCGCAGTTTCAATTGAAACTGCGGTTCCCCGGCATGTCGGGACCCCGACACGCCGGAGGGGCAGTCCGGGGTGTCGGGGCCCGCGATCCCAGTGGAAGTCGGACACCCGATTTCCACTGGGATCGCATGACACCCCAGGGGGTCAGGGGGTGTTGAGGTCCTCGACGGGGTGGTAATCGTGCGGGAGGCCGAAGGCCTTGGGGCCGAAGACGGCCAGGGCCTCCGGGGTGCGCATCAGGGCCGGGGTGGAGATGCCGATGACCGTGATCCGCTGGCCGTAGCGGAGGGTTTCGGTGGTGATCGGTTCCGCCTGCTCGGCGTCCAGCACGCACACCAGGTCCGGGACCACGCACCGCACCTCGCCGTCGACCAGCGCCACCAGGTTCTCGTTCTGGAACTCCAGGTCGAGCCGGTGCTGGCCGTCGAAGGAGACCGCCGCCGCGCGTCCGCGCGCGAACCCCGCCTCGGTGCGCCGCTCGACGTCGGAGACCTTGCCGCGGAACAGCACCCGCAGGTGCCCGTACGAGGTGTCCGCCAGGACCTCGCCGAGGCGCGCGACCGGGTCGGCGTTGCGCTCGCGCGCCTCGCGGATGGCCGCGCCGATGGTGTGCGCCAGCGTGAGCGTGCGCGGGATGGCGGTGCGCTTCACGTCCGCCCCGCTCATCGAGTACTCGGCGATGTGCGCGACCCCGCCCAGCCGGATGGTGACCCCGCGGGCCAGCCACTCCATCCGCGCGTTGTCGCTGCCCGCGTCGATCACCGTGGTCTCGCCGCGCTCCCCGGCCACCGCCATCGGCGACCCGGTCACGCCGTACACCCCGAAGGTCTCCATCTGCAGCTCCGGGAACGCCCGCCCCATGCCGTCGGCGTCGACCACCGGCAGCCCGGCGCGGGCGGCCACCACCAGCGGGATCATCGAGTTGATCCCGCCGCACTCGATCGGCATCGTCGCGCTCGCGCGCACCCCCAGGTAGGACTCCAGCGCGCGCAGCGCGGTCACCGCCTCCTCGCCGCTCGGGACCTTCTCGTGCACCACCGTGGGCGCGCCCATCTGCGCGGTCGGGATCACCAGCGCGTCGTCGTCCACTTCGGACGGGTCGAGCACGGTGACCGGCCCGTGCTCGCGGATCGCCTGCTGCACCAGCAACCGTCCCACGTACGGGTCTCCGCCACCTCCGGTGCCCAGCAGGGCCGCGCCGCGGGCCAGGTCGGTCAGGTGCTCCTCGGTCAGCTGCCAGCTCACTGCCGGACTCCCACCGGGTCGATGTCGTAGCCGAAGTAGCGCGGTCCGGCCAGTTCCAGGCCCTCCGGGCTGTGCCAGCGCGGGTCGGCGGGCGCGGCGATGACCGCCACCCGCTGGCCGAAGCGCATCGCCTCGGTGGTGACCGCTTCGCCGCTCTCCCGGTCCAGGACGCAGATCAGGTCCGGCACCGAGGCCAGCACGGTGCCGTCGCGCTCGGCGACCAGGTGCTCGTTCTGGAACCGCAGCACCAGCTCGGACCCGCTGTGGTCGTCCATGCCGACCAGCCGCGCGTCGCCGCGGGCGAAGCCGGACAGGGTGCGCCGCGAGACGTCGACGACCTTGCCGGTGAACAGCCGGCGCCCGCCCAGCCGCTCGACCACGGCGTCCACCGGGTCGCGGTGCTCCGCCTGCGCGGTGGCCACCAGGCTCCCCAGCTCCGCGCACAGCGTCAGCGTGCCCGGCACCAGGGACTCGCGGGCCTGCTCACCGGTCATGGCGAAGCTGCTGATCATCGCCGAGCAGCCCATGTCGATGGTGGCGCTGCGGGCCAGCCGCTCCGCCCAGCGGTTGTCCACGGTGTCGAGGACCCCGCGGTTGCCCTTCTCGTCGGCGATGGCCATCGGCGTGGCGCGCACGCCGTACAGCGTCGGCAGCACCATCTGGATCTCCGGGAACGCCCGCCCCATGCCGTCGGCGTCGATCAGTGGCAGGCCGAGCTGCGCCGCGGCCGCGACCGGGATCAGCGAGTTGACGCCACCGGCTTCGGCGCAGGCGATGTGCGTGAGCTCGCGGCCCAGGTAGTCGGCGAGGGTGTGGGCGGCCAGCCCGATCTGCTCGATCGACGGCAGCTTCTCGACCATCACGGTCGGCGCGCCCATCATCGCCACCGGCAACACCGCGGCGTCCGCCGGGACCTCGTCCAGCGGGGTCAGGGCGACCGGGCCGTGCTCGCGCAGCGAGGCGCTGGCCAGCAGGCGGCCGATGTGCGGGTCGCCGCCCCCACCGGTGCCCAGGATGGCCGCGCCGCGGGCGATGTCGGCCAGGTCGGTCTGTGCGATCTCGCGCATGCTCACGCCTCCAGCTGCAGGTCGCCGACGGCCTTCACCCGGATCCGGGTCGCGTTGCCCGGCAGGTACGGGATGGGCACCTCGTCGAAGTCCACGATGTCCACTGTGGATGGACTGGCGCCCGCGGACACCGCCCGGTCGACGGCTTCCTGCTTGGCGTCGTCGACCACCGATTCGCGGCGGCCCGGCTCGATCGCGTACACCCGGTCCACCTCGCCGCCGATCTGCGCGATCGCGGCCCCGATGGCGTTGGCCACCGCGTAGTTCTCCGGCCGGTGCACCGCGCCCGCGTCGCCGAGCTCGTCCGGCAGCAGCACCGAACCACCGCCGACGGCGACCACCGGCAGCGGCTCGGCGGAGGTCCGCATCCGCTCGACGGCGTCCGCGTTGTCCGCGGCGATGCGCTCCAGCGCGGCCCGCACGAGGCCCCCGTCGAGGTGCTTGACCAGGGAGGGGTCGCCGATCTCGGCGCGTCCGGCGGCCACCGCGATGTCCGTCGCGGTCAGCGTGTCCCCGCCGAACACCAGGGCCTTCGAGGTCAGCTGGTAGCCCACCGACTCCGGGCCGACGGCCACCGGTTCGCCATGCACCAGGCTGCCGCCGCCGATGCCGATGGACAGCACGTCCGGCATCCGGAAGTTGGTGCGGATCCCGGCGACGCTGACCGCGGTCGTCGCCTCCCGCGGGAAGCCCTGGTTGAGCACGCCGACGTCGCTGGTGGTGCCGCCGACGTCGATCACCGCGCAGGTGTCCAGGCCGGACAGCACGGCGGCGCCGCGCATCGAGTTGGTCGGGCCGGAGGCGAAGGTCGCCACCGGGTAGCGGCGGGCGAAGTCGACGTCCATCAGGGTGCCGTCGTTCTGGCTCAGGTACAGCGGGGCGGTGATGCCCGCGCCGGTCACCGACGCGGCCAGGCCGTCCACGATGTTGGCCGCCAGCTCCCGCAGCGCGGCGTTGATGACGGTGGCGTTCTCCCGCTCCAGCAGGCCGATCCGGCCGATCTCGTGGGACAGCGAGATGGCCACGTCCGGCAGCTCGGCGGCGATCAGCTCCGCGGCGCGCTGCTCGAAGTCGTGGTTGACCGGGGAGAACACCGAGGTGATGGCGACGCTGCGGACCCCGTTGCGGCCCATGTCGTCGATGGCCTTGCGCAGTTCCGCCTCGTCCAGCTCGGCGATGTGCCGACCGTCGAACTCGTGCCCGCCGTGGCACAGGTAGCTGCGCCCGGACACCGCGTCGACCAGCCGCTGCGGCCAGTCCACCATCGGCGGCAGCGACGCCCCGGCGGGCAGGCTCAGCCGCACGGCGGCGGTCGGGGCGAGGCGCCGGGCCTCGATGAGCGCGTTGATGAAGTGCGTGGTGCCGATCATCACCGCGCGCACCCCGGCCGGGTCGAAGGCGTGCTGCTGCTGGAGGCCGTCGATGGCGGCGACGATGCCGGAGGTGACGTCGCTGGTGGTGCTCATCTTGACGGCGGCGAGCACCTTCGTGCCGTCCAGCAGGACGGCGTCGGTGTTGGTGCCCCCGACGTCGATTCCGATGCGCAAGGCGCGACTCCTTTCGATTTGTGCGGAACTAGTTCGTGCGTTCCGGCTGGAGGGCGTCCGCTGCCGGGGCGCCGACGCCGCGGACGAGGCCGAGCTGGCCGGCGACGACGTAGAGCACGAACGCGAGGACCAGCGAGTTGATGCTCGGCAACCCGATCTCCACGAATCCGCCGACCAGCGCGGCGACCAGCCAGATGACCAGCGTCGCGGGCACCCAGTTCGGCGAGGAGGCGGGGATCTCGCCGCGCGCCCGCGAGGCTTCGAGCTCGCCGCGCCAGCGCCGCACGATGAAGTACTCGGCGACCATGATCCCGCCGATCGGGGGGAAGGCGACCCCGAGCACGGTGAGGAAGCCGGTGAACTGGTCGAGGATGCCGACCGCGGCCAGCACGCTGCCGATCAGGCCGAACACCGCGGTCGCGACGCCGCGGTTGAGCTTCTTTCCGAACACCGTGCCGACGAAGTTCACCAGGCCCAGCCCGGAGGAGTACAGGTTCCAGTCGTTGATTTTCAGGGTGCCCGCGACGATGACCAGGATGCCGACCCAGCCGACCGACGAGGTGACGATGGTGGTGATGTCGGCGGAGCGCACGGCGTGCGCGAGCAGCACCCCGGCCAGGCCGATCACGTACTCGCCGAGGGTGATGCCGACCAGCGTCTGCTTGACCACGTCGCCGACGGTGCGGTTGAAGCGGGTCATGTCCGGCGTGATCACCGCGCCGGTGATGAAGCCGCCCGCGACCAGCGTGGTGCCCTCCAGCAGCGACAGCTGCGGCCCGGGCGGCGCGGAGGCCATCAGCGCCCCGAGGTCGTGCTGCGTCAGCTCCACCCCGATCGACCAGGCGACCAGCACCAGGAAGGCGGGCACGGACACGTAGGCGACCCAGGCCATCGAGCGGAAGCCGCGCAGCACGATCGCGGTGACCAGCAGCCCGAACAGCAGCGACCAACCCCATTCGGGCAGGCCGCCGATCAGCGCGACCAGGCCCTTGGCCGACACCGCGGACTGGATGCCGAACCAGCCGATCAGGCTGATCGCGATGGCGAGCCCGATCAGCGCCGATCCGGCGCGGCCGAAGCCGGTCCAGCGCGCCAGCATCGAGGTGGACAGGCCCTCACGGGCGCCCATGATGCCGACGAAGATCGCCACGACCTCCAGGATCACGGCGCCGAGGGTCAGCGCGAGGAAGGCGTCCCAGAAGGTCATGCCGAAACCGAGCGCGGCGCCGAGCAGGAACTGGCTCAGCGCGGAGATCTGGCCGAACCGCTGCACGGCCACCGACCACCAGGAGTAGCGGGCGCGGTCGGGCACCCTGGTCAGCGCGTAGTCGTCGACCCCGACAGATGAAGCCATGCGAGCTCCTCGGGTTGGCTCAGGCGGTTGGCGGACACCGTAAGCCCTGATCAACCCGACGTCAGTGGGCCAACTGCACAGCCCGGTTGCTCCGGCAGTGCGACTAGCACAGCTCAAGGGGGGTCGTGAGTGCGTAACAGTGTTCGAACACTGTTACGCACTCACGACCCCTCAGGCCGCCGCTGGGACCGCAGGTTGCGGGCATCGCGTCCGGGGAGCCCGGAGCAGGACCGCCACGGCCACCGCCCCGAGCGCGGTCAGCCCCGCGATCGCCCAGAGCAGGACCTGCCAGGACTCGGTGAGGTGCCCGGCCAGGACGTCGTGCCCGGGCCCGGCGAGTGATCCGGTCGCCACCCGTCCCGCCTGCTCCGCGCCTATCCGTCCGGTCAGCAGGCTGATCAGCATCGACCCGAACAGCGCCAGCACCAGCGTCTGGGACCCGCCGCGCACGGTGTTGAGCAGCCCGGCGGCCATCCCGGCGCGGGACTGGTCCACCTGGTTCATCGCCTGCGCGTCGATCAGCCCGCTGGCCAGCCCGACCCCGGTGCCGATGGTCGCGAGCGGTCCGAGCAGCTGCCACGCCCCGATGCCCTGGTGCAGCGACGTCAGCCACGCGTTGCCCGCCGAGATCAGCAGCAATCCCGTGACGATCAGCAGCCGCGGGGAGGTGCCCCGGTTCACCAGCCGCCCGCCCAGCAGCGGCAGCACCAGCACCGGTGCCGTGGACATCAGCATGACCAGGCCGGAATCGCGGGCCGACAGCCCGTTCGAGCCTTGCAGGTAGGTGGGCAGGAACGAGGTCACCCCGCCGAAGCCCAGCACCATGACCACCCCGGCGAGCACCCAGCCGACGAACTTCCGGTTGCGCAGCAGGGAAAGGTCCAGCACCGGGTGCGCGCTGCGCCGCTCGACGAGCGCGAACGCGGTCAGCAGCACAGCACCGGCCGCGAGGAGGGAGAGCACGACCGCGCTCGTCCAACCCGCGCGGGAGCTCTGGGTGATGGCGAACATCGCAGACGCGAGCCCGCCGATGAAGGTCACCGCGCCGAGCCAGTCGGCGCGCGGTCGCTGCGCGGCGCGCGACTCGGTCATCGCGAAAGTGCCTGCTAGCAGCAGGATTCCGCCCAAGGCGAAGACGCCGAAGGTCGCCCGCCAACCCAGCGAACCGACCAGCCACCCGGCCAGCGTCGGACCGATCGCGAGCCCGACACCCGCCGTGGTGCCCATCGCGGCGAACGCCCTGGTCCGCTCGGCGCCGCTGAACGTCGTCGCCAGGATGGCGCCGCCACCGGCCATCACCCCGGCCGCGCCCACGCCGGTCACCGTGCGGGCGATGTCCAGCAGGAGGATGTTCGGCGTCAGCGCGGCGACCAGGCTGCCGACCGCGAACGTCGCCCCGCCGAACCGGTACACCCGCCGCCGCCCGAGCAGGTCGCCGGTCGACCCGGCGACCAGCATGAACGACGACGCGGTGAGGAAGTACCCGGTCACCACCCACTGCAGGGCGCCGCCGGAGGCGTCCAGCGCGGTCCCGATCTGCGGCAGCGCCACGGTGGTGCCGGACATGGACATCGGCAGCAGCAGGTAGCCGAGCAGCACGAACAGCAGGGTCAGCTGGTTCTTCACGGTCGCCCCTACGCGGCGTAGGGCTCGGCGGTCCGCGCGGTGCGCAGCGCGCGGGCCCACCAGGAGAGCTGGTTGAGCATCCCCTTCGCGGCGGCGTTGCAACCCTCGTCCAGCGGTGCGCCGTGCGCGTCGAAGCGGTCCCAGGCGTTGTGGAAGCTGACAGTGTCGCGGACGGTCACGGCGTGCAGCTCGGCGAAGACCAGCCGCAGCTGCTCGACGGCGCGCAGCCCGCCGCCCATCCCGCCGTAGGAGACGAAGCCGACCGGCTTGGCCTGCCATTCGGCGCGGTAGAGGTCGATGGCGTTCTTCAGCGCGGCGGGAAAGCTGTGGTTGTACTCGGGCGTGATGACGACGTAGGCGTCGGCCGCGGCCAGCCGTCCGGCCAGTTCGGTGACGTGCGGGTCGCCGAAGTCGAGGGTGGTGGGCAGCGGGACCTCGGCCAGGTCGATGACGTCGACGTCGCCGAACTGCTGCGCCTGCTCGACGAACCAGTTCGCCACGGTGGGGCCGAAGCGGCCTTCGCGGGTGCTCCCGATGATCACGGCCAGTCGCAGTGCGGACATCTTCGCTCCTCGATGCGTGCGGTGGAGGGGGACACCAGGTAAAGTACAACGTGCAGTGCACTTAGTGCAATGGTCGTTGTACTTTAGTTCGAGGAGGGTGCGGTGAGCAGGGAGAACGTCTCACGTCGAGGGGTGGAGAAGCGGCGGGCCATCCTCGAAGGGGCGCGGGAGGTCTTCGGTCGCGACGGCTACACCCGCGCCAGCATCGACTCGATCGCCAAGGTGGCCGAGGTGTCGACGCGCACCATCTACAACCACTTCGCGGACAAGGCGGAGCTGTTCCGCGAAGTGGTCCTGGAGAGCGGCGTGGAGGTCCGCGAGTCCCAGCTGGCCGACCTGGACAAGCACCTCGGCAAGATCGCCGACCTGGAGTCGGACCTGGTCGACCTCGGCCGCTCGTTCGTCCTGACGGCGAGCGAGTTCCGCGCGCACTTCGCCCTGGTGCGCCAGATCAACGCCGACGTCGGCCACATCCCGCCCGACGTCCTGGAGGCCTGGCAGGAAGCGGGTCCGCGCCGCGTACACGAGGCGCTGGCGAGCCGGTTGGCGGAGCTCGGCGAGCGGGGGCTGCTCGAGGTCGAGGACCCGAACCGGGTGGCCATGCACTTCATCGCGCTGGTGAGCACCGAGGCCCAGCTCCTCACCTACCAGGGCGCGCAACCGCTGGACGGCGCGGAGCTGGACGACATCGTGGTGGCCGGGGTCCGGGCCTTCCTCCGCGCCTACGGTCCGAAGTAGACGTTCGCGGGGGCGGCGTCGAGCAGGATCTCCCGGAAGTCGTCGAAGGCCTCGCGGATGATGTTGTGGCCGACCGGCAGCACGCGGACGTGCCACGACGGGTCGTCCGCCAGTCGCTCGTAGGTGGCGGTGAGCGGGGAGTTCTCGAACCCGGCGCAGTAGACGTACTCGCGGCGCGGAACCCGGCGGTGCGCTCCGGTCAACCGGATCCGCTGGGTGATCGTGGCCAGCGGGTGCGGCACCGCGCGCTCGTCCAGCACCGGCAGCGGCGCGAAGGCGAACCCGTCGGCACCGGCCCCGCCCGCGTACCACTCGTGCCAGGAGTCGTCGGTCAGCGACCAGACCGATTCGCCGTCCTCCGGCGCGAAGGCGTCGACGTGGAGCAGGCACGCGATCCGCTCCGGCACCCGGTCGGCGACGCCGGTGATCACCATCCCGGCGTAGCTGTGCCCGCAGAGCACGACGTCGCGCAGGTCCTCCGCCTCCAGCAACCGCACCACGTCGTCGATGTGGGTGTCCAGGTTGATGCCAGCGGCGGACTCCTCGGGGCCCAACCCGCTCAACGTCACTGGGTACGCGCTGTGGCCAGCGGCGCGCAGCTCCGCCGCGATCGGCTCGTACCACCAACCGCCGTGGCAAGCGCCCGGAACCAGTACGTAGTTCGCCATGTCCATCTCCTCCTCAGGGTGCTGCACTCGACCCTAGGAGGCCTTGAGGACAGGGACTGTCCACAAGGCTACGAGGAGAACCACCCTGGGACGTCCAGCCGGAAGGAGCTGTTCGGGGTCATCTCGCGCAAGCCGGACTCCAGGTCCCGCAACCGGTCCTCGCCCAGCGCTTCCGCCCACCGCGCGCGCAGGTCGTCGAAGATCGCCGCGGACTTCACCAGTGCGTCCACGCCCCGGTCGGTGAGCCGGAGGAGCTTGCGCCGGGCGTCCGCCGGGTCGTCGGCCCGCTCCGCATAACCCAGCTTCTCCAGGCGGTCGGCGGTCTTGCCGGCTGCCTGCTTCGAAATCCCGAGCTGTCGGCCCAGCTCGCTGGCGGTCGCGCCGTCCGGGCCGATGGCCTGCATCGCGAACCCGTACGCCGGCCGCACGTCGGGGTGGCCCTGTTCGGCGAGCTCGGCGTGCAGCTGGTCGATCAGCGACCGGAAGCCCGCGAACAGCAGCAGCGGCAGCTCGAATCCGGGAGCGTCAGCGCTTGCCATAATCGACAACCTCGTTTACCTTTTCGTCAACCACGTTGTCGATTCTAGGAGGACGGGTTGTTCGTCGACCACACCACCGAGACCGCCCCAGAAGCGTCCCGCCGCGCCATGCGAGCCACCACCGACCGCCTCGGCTACCTGCCCGCGCCCGTCGCGCGCCTCGCCGAATCACCGCACCTGCTCGACGGGTTCCTCAAGCTCAGCGCCATGTTCGAGGCGACGACCCTGGACCCGCTGGCCCGCGAAGTCGTCATCATGGCGATCGCCACCCGCAACGGGTGCCACGTCTGCGTCGCGATGCACACCGCGAAGCTGACCGGGCTGAACGCCCCGCCCGAACTCGTAGCGGCCCTGCGCGACCAGAAGCCGCTGGACGACCCCCGCCTCGAAGCGATCCGCACCTTCGCGCTGCAGCTCGTGGACCGAGCGGGCGCGGTGGAACCGGAGGACCTGCAGTCGTTCCTCGCCCACGGCTTCACCAAGCAGAACGCCCTGGAGGTCGTCCTGGGCATCGGCGCCTACACCACATCCACCCTGGCCAACCGGCTCACCGACGCTCCGCTGGACGAGCAGCTGGAACCCTTCGCCTGGAGCTCTTCCACCGGGGCGACGGTGCAGTAGGTTCGGTTCGACCGAGTGACCCTGGCCTGGCGAGCAGGAGAGGCGATGCCCGAGACCATTCCGCTGGTGATCGACACCGACACGGCGCAGGACGACTGCGTCGCCCTGCTCGTGGGCCTGCTCGACCCGCGCGCGGATCTGCGTGCCGTGACGATGGTGGCGGGCAACGTCGCGTTCGACAACCAGGTCCGCAATGCGTACATGACCTGCAACGTCGCCGGTCGGCTCGGTGAGGTGCCGATCCACCTGGGCTGCCGCCGCCCGATCGTCCGCCCGTGGGAGAGCGCGGAGAACGTGCACGGGGACGGCGCGGGCGGCCTGACGATGGACCTGACCGGCTGCGAACCGGAATCCGAGCACGCGGTGGACGCGCTGATCCGCCTGGCTGCGAAGAACCCGGGTGAGCTGACGATCGTGGCGATCGGCCCGCTGACCAACATCGCGACGGCGGCGGTCAAGGATCCGGACTTCGCCGGCAACGTCAAGGCCCTGTACGTGATGGGCGGCTCCAACAACGCCCGCGGCAACATCACCGCGGCGGCGGAGTTCAACTTCTACGTGGACCCGGAGGCGGCCAAGACGGTGTTCGCGGCCGGTTTCGAGGTCGTGGTGGTCCCCTGGGCCCCGCTGACCCTCGACCAAGCGGTGTTCGACGAGCCGAAGCTCGCCGAGATCGCGGCCCTGGGCACCCCGCTGGGCGACTTCTTCACCAAGGTCTGCGCAGCAACCCTCGACTTCGACCGCAGCGTGGGAATCGACGGAACAACCCACCCGGACTCCCTGACGGCAGCCCTCCTCCTGCACCCCGAACTGATCACCCGCAGCGCCCGCTACCACGTCGACGTCGAAACAGCAGGCGAGCTGACCCGAGGCTACGCAGCGATGTCCTGGGGAGTCCACGGCCTGGAGCCGAACGCGACGGTGATCGAAGAAATCAACGCCGCAGCGTTCCACACCTACATCAACCACCTCCTGTCAACCCCAACAACGCCACGCCGCGCGATGACGTGATGAAGGCTGAGCCCTTGCCAGCGCCACAAGAATACGGTCTGCCGCGCATTGGAGCCGTGACGTGTGGGCGTTGGTTATCTAGGCAAATTCGCCCGTTCGGGGGCTTCATTCCTTAAGGTGAGGGCATGGGGCTACGCGATCTGGACAGGGACGCCGTCGTCGCTGCAATGGCGGAATACGATGAGCTTGGGAAGCAAGGCTTTTGTCGGAAGTACGGTGTCAAGCCTTCGAATGAGCTGGCGATCGTCGAAGGCCGCCATGCCTACGACGTCGCCTCGATCATCGCGGGTGCGCACCGAGCTGTCACCGGATCACCGCTCGACCCGAAACAGCTCTCCGTGCGGGAGGAGCAAATCGCCGAGCTGGTGCGCTCTTTCGGCTTGACAGCCGTTCAACCGACGGTTGCCAGAACTTTGGTCGAAGCAGCGAACTACGGCGAGGTGCCAGGGGTCGAAGAAGGTCGTGTTTTCGCGAGTCGGCGGGAGCTGTACGACGCCGGCGTCCACCGGGCACTGCAAGACGGAATTGTGGGACCGAAGGACCGAGGCGCGGAGTCCATCGTCCTCTCCGGAGGCTACGAGGACGACGAGGACCACGGCACGGTCATCATCTACACCGGCCGTGGCGGACAGGACAGCAGGGGGCAGCAAATTAAGGACCAGACCTTTGCCGACCCGAAGAACGCCGCCCTGCGCACCAGCGCCTTCACTGGCGAACCAGTACGGGTGATCCGCGGGAGCAAGGCGGAGGGGTACCGGTACGACGGGCTCTACAACGTAGTGGAGGCGTGGCTGGGAAAGGGAGTTCGCGGGCACCAGATTTGCCGCTACCGCTTGGAGAAACATGGCAGCGGAACGTCGGTGGCGGACCTTCACGCGCCTGTGGTGGGGCAACCACTGCCAAGTGGTGTTGAAATGCCGGGGCGGCGTGCCGTCACGCAGCAGCGGATCGTTCGGTCGACCCGAGTTGCGGAAGGCGTCAAGAAAATCCACGACTACCGTTGCCAGATCTGTACAGTTCGATTGGAGATCGGCACCTACGCCTATGCCGAAGGTGCGCACATCAAGCCGCTGGGGACCCCGCACAACGGACCGGACGTCCCGGAGAACATCTTGTGCCTCTGCGCGAACTGCCACGTCCTCTTCGACAAGGGCGCGATCTTGATCGCGGATGACCTCACGGTTTTCCGCGCCGGGGGAGAGGCTCAACTGCGCGTTGACGACAGCCACTGGATCGATGTCAGGTATCTCGCATACCACCGGTCGATTCACTTGTAATCCCGTCTGTCGCCCTGGTCAGGTCGGCTCGCCGCGGCGGGGTGGTGGCCGGGCGCGGGGAGGGGGTCGCCGAACCGATCGGGGACCAGCCGATCTGGGCGCACGCCCGGATCGTGCGCCGGGACGGCGACCACCG
>NZ_JBEPDU010000035.1:0-82932 GCF_040300525.1 Saccharopolyspora sp. NPDC000359
GCGTAACAGTGTTCGAACACTGTTACGCACTCACGACCCCTTGGGTTTGCGCCAGTGGAGGGTGACTCGCCAGAAGAGGCGGCGTCGCACGGCCGCTCCGGGGAGGAGCTCTGCCGCTGCTGCGCGGATGTCCACCAGGGTGTCCACCGGGTCCTTGACCGGCATGCCGTCGTCGTGGGGCTTGCCCGCTCGGCCGCGGGCTGCCTTGCAGACGCCGACGGCCGCGTTCGCTGGGAGCGTCACCGCGTCCAGGGCGAAGTCCACCGCCGTCTCCTTGCGGTAGTGGCCGACCACGGCGAGGGTTCCGCCCGGGCGCACCAGCTCGGCGAGCTTGGTCAGCGCCGGGCGCAGCGGCATGTGGTGCAGGCTCGAGATCGCCGTCACCACGTCGTAGCCCTCGGGGTCCAGGGCGAGTTCGGGGTCCAGTAGGTCCGCGCGGGCCCACCTGATGTTGGGCGGGTTCGACGCGCCCTTGGCGGCCTCGACCATCTCGGCCGAGACGTCCACCGCGTCGACGTGCTCCACCCTCGCCGCGAGCTGCCGGGCGAACGCGCCGGTCCCGCACCCGACGTCGAGCGCCCGCGCGCTGCGCTGCGGCACCTGCCGCAGCAACCACGGGTGGTAGTGCGAGTTGTGGTCCCACAACAACGCCTGCGGGAGTTGGATCACCGAGCCTCCATCGAGTAAAGTCCCCGGTCCCGCGCCATTCTGCCGGAGCTCGCGCCGCGCCGGGGAAGTGGCGACTTCGCAGGCACCGCGAAACCGCCACTTCCGCCGACGTGACCCGTCAGCCCGCCGGGGCGGTCGGCCAGACCGCTTCGCAGTGCGTGTCGGGTTCGGGCGTGCGCAGCGTCGTCACGTAGTCGTTGACGTGATCCGCCACGCACGGGCTGTGGTAGTACTGGCCGTGGCCGATGCCGTCGTAGTGCAGCAGCACCGAGTTGTCGATCTGCTCCGCCACCGTCCGGTTCCAGGCGTTCGGCGTCGCCACGTCGTACTTGGCCGTGACCAGCAGGATCGGCGGCGTGCCCGCGATCACCGGCTCGTGCTGGGGGTTGCTGACCTCCTCGGGCCAGTTCAGGCAGGTCGCCACGTCGCTCCAGAACGGGGAGAGCTTCGTCTGCGGGGCCAGCTGCTCCGCGCGCTCCCGGTAGCCCTGCACCTCGGCGAAGCTGCCGACGTCCCAGCGCCAGTCGTCGCACCAGATCGCCTGGTAGGAGTTCTGCGCCAACTCCTCCGGGGCGGCCAGCGCGGCCACCGCCGGGCCTCCGCCGTCCAGCGCGTGGAACCGCTCCGCGAGCGGGAACCACCGCTCCTCCGGCGCGTACATGGCGGCCTTGAGCTCGCGGCGGAGGAACTCCGCGCTGAGCGGCTTGCCGTTGGCCGGGTCGATCAGCGTCCCGGCCTCGGCCCGGGCGTGCAGGTCGGCCCACAGCGCGCGGACGTCGGTTCCGTTCAGCGCGCAGTTCGGCGTGCGCTCGCACCAGTCCGCGAAGGCATTGAACGCGCCTTCCTGGTCCTCGGTGGTCGTCGCGATGTAGTCGCCTCCGGAGCGCATGCTGTGGTCCATGTTCGAGTCGAGGACCATCGACCGCACCCGGTTCGGGAACAGCTCCGCGTACTGCTGACCGACCTGCGTGCCGTAGGACGCGCCGTAGAAGTTCAGCTGCTCCTCGCCCAGCGCCTCCCGGATCGCGTCGAGGTCGCGGACCGCGCTGACGGTGTCGACGCGGCCGAAGGCCGGTCCGGTGTTGTTCCGGCAGTCCTCGGCGATCGCGGCGTTGTAGTCCAGCAGCGCCTGGTACTCCTGCTCGTCCTCCGGGAAGTCCGTCGGCTTCTGCGCCAGCGCGTCGGCGCTGCATCGGATCTCGCTGCTGCGCACCACACCTCGCTGGTCCCAGCTGACGATGTCGAAGCGCTTGCGCAGCTCGCCGATGGACAGCGGGTCGGGGCTGTCGATGTACATGTCCACGCCAGACGCACCCGGTCCGCCCGGCGCGGCGAACAGCACGCCGATGCGGTTCTGCGGTTCGGTGGCGGGTAATCGCCCGACCGCGATCTCGATCTTCTCCCCGCCGGGGTCCTCCCAGTCGAGCGGGACTTCCACGGTCGTGCACTCGCCCTGCTGCCCGCCGCAGGGTTCCCAGACGAGGTCGGCTGCCAGCGCGGGTTGCGCGCCGGTCAGCGAGGACAGCACGAGCGCGGCAGATGCCGCCGCGTACAACGGAATTCTACGCACCAGATCTCCTCGTGTGAGCCGTTGGCGATCACGAGGCTAGTGATCGGAGTTCGCTCCGGGCGGCGCGTTCGGAGCATCCGGTTCCGCCGCTCGCGTCAGTACGCGTTGCAGGAGTCGGGATTGTCCAAGAGTGCGACCACTCCACGGCGCGCGAGCCCACCTCTAGCTTGGTGGAGAGCGCCGCATGTGCGCTGTACGAGCTGATCTCCGGCACTGCCGTGCTGGAGGCCACGAGCTCGGGGGCGAGGCGCGGCTGCTGGAGATCGCCGAACCGTCGGAGGAGCAGCGCACCTCGACCGGGGCACCACCCCGCACCGCGGCGACCGCCCACCGGCACGCCGCCGCCCGGTGACGTCCGTGAGCACTCCGCGGAGTGCTCACGGACCTCGCTCAGCTGACCGGCTGCGGGGTGCGGACGGTCGGGGGTTCCTCGTGCTCGCGCGGCTTCCACGGCCACCAGGCCGCTCGGCCCAGCAGGGTCAGCGCTGCTGGGAGGACCAGCACCCGGAACGGCTCACCACGAGCAAGGCGCAAGCCGTCATCCCCGAAGGCCCGGCGGCTTCGGGGAACAAGTCCCGAATCGTCGACGACGCCCCCGGTTCGGACGGCGACTACACCATCGCAATCGAGGAGCACGCGCCAGAGGCGCACACGCGGCTCAACCGTGCTCCCCACCTCCAGGCAGGCCGCAGTTTCAATTGAAACTGCGAACCCGCCCCACACCAAATCGCAGTTTCAATTGAAACTGCGGTTCACGAGGAGCGCGTCCAGAGCCCGCGGTGGGCCACCGCCGCGGTGGTCAAGGCTTCCCGAGGAAGCCAGCGAGGGTGCTGCGGCTGCGCTGCAGGTCGGCGATCCGCTGCTCGGCGATCGCCAGCTCCCGGTCCAGGATTTCCCGCACGTCGACGCACCACTCGAACTCCGGCAGCTCACCACGCGCGCACGGCAGCACCGCGCGGATCACCTCGGTGGACAGCCCCGCGTCCAGCAGGGCCCGGATCTGCCGGACCACCACCACCGCGTCCTCGTCGTACTCGCGGTAGCCGTTCGCGCCCCGCCGGGGCTCCAGCAGCCCCTGCGACTCGTAGTACCGCAGCAAGCGCGCATCGACACCGCTGATCCGCGCCAGTTCTCCGATCAGCACGCCACACTCCGTTCGTCCCAACCAGTATGCCGGGTGGCGTGATCACTCCAGGCCCGGCGGCGCGGTGGCCAGGCCGCTTAGACTCCCCGGCATGGCACAGTCGCCGACTTCGTCCGAGCTCGCCGACGCGGTCCGGGATGACCGGTCGCTGCGGCGGTTCCTGCACGGCCTACCCGGTGTCGACCAGGTCGGGCTGGAGCAGCGGGCCGCCGGGCTCGCCACCCGGAGCATCAAGAAGGACGCCAAGCGCTGGGCGATCGACACCGCGATCTCCATGGTCGACCTGACCACGCTGGAAGGCGCCGACACCGAGGGCAAGGTGCGCGCGCTGTGCGCCAAGGCCCGCCGACCCGACCCGGAGCGGCCGGACACCCCACCGGTCGCCGCCGTCTGCGTGTACTCCGACCTCGCCGCCACCGCGGTGCGGGAACTGGACGGCACCGGCATCCACGTCGCCTCGGTCGCCACCGCGTTCCCCTCGGGTCGCGCGGCGCGGGCGGTCAAGCTCGCCGACGTGGAGTACGCGGTGGCCGCCGGCGCCGACGAGATCGACATGGTGATCGACCGCGGCGCGTTCCTGTCCGGCCGGTACGGGCAGGTCTTCGAGGAGGTCCAGGCCGTCAAGCAGGCCTGCGGCCGGGCCCACCTGAAGGTGATCCTGGAGACCGGTGAGCTCGCCACCCTCGACAACGTGCGCCGGGCGTCCTGGCTGGCGCTGCTGGCCGGGGGCGACTTCATCAAGACCTCCACCGGCAAGGTCTCCCCCGCCGCGACCCTGCCCGTGACGCACCTGATGCTGCAGGCGGTCCGCGACTGGCGCGACGCCACCGGCGAACTGCGCGGGGTCAAACCGGCGGGCGGCATCCGCAACACCAAGGACGCGATCCGCTACCTGGTGGCCGTGCACGAGGTTGCCGGACCGGAGTGGCTCACCCCGGACCTGTTCCGCTTCGGCGCGTCCAGCCTGCTCAACGACCTGCTGATGCAGCGACGCACCCAGCTCGACGGCCACTACAGCGGCCCCGACCACGTGGCGGTGGACTGATGACCGAAAGCCCCTGGGAGTACGCGCCAGCCCCGGAATCGCGGGACATCGCGAACCTCAGACCCAGCTACCAGATGTTCGTCGACGGTGAGTTCACCGACGGCGGGGGCGAGCCGCTCAAGAGCACCAACCCGGCCACCGAGGAGGTGCTCGCCGAGGTCAGCAGCGCCGACGAATCCGATGTGGACACCGCGGTGCGGGCGGCCCGGCGCGCCTACGAGCGGACCTGGTCGCGGATGCCAGGCACCGAGCGCGCGAAGTACCTGTTCCGCATCGCCCGGCTGATCCAGGAGCGCGGCCGCGAGCTCGCCGTGCTGGAGACGCTGGACAACGGCAAGCCCATCAAGGAGTCCCGCGACGCCGACATCCCGACCGCCGCGGCGCACTTCTTCCACCACGCGGGCTGGGCGGACAAGCTCGCCCACGCCGGGTACGGCCCGGACCCGCGGCCGCTCGGCGTGGCCGGGCAGGTCATCCCGTGGAACTTCCCGCTGCTGATGTTGGCCTGGAAGATCGCCCCCGCGCTGGCCTGCGGCAACACCGTGGTGCTCAAGCCCGCCGAGACCACCCCGCTCAGCGCGCTGGTGTTCGCCGAGATCTGCCAGCAGGCCGGGCTGCCGCCGGGCGTGGTCAACATCGTCCCCGGCGCCGGGGACATCGGCGCCGCGCTGGTCGCCCACCCCGACGTCGACAAGGTCGCGTTCACCGGCTCCACCGCGGTCGGCAAGCAGATCCAGCGCACCGTCGCGGGCACCGGCAAGAAGCTCACCCTGGAACTCGGTGGCAAGGCCGCCAACATCGTGTTCGACGACGCCCCGCTGGACCAGGCCGTCGAGGGCATCGTGAACGGCATCTTCTTCAACCAGGGCCACGTCTGCTGCGCGGGCTCGCGGCTGCTGGTGCAGGAGTCGATCGCCGAGGAGCTGCTGGAGAAGCTGCGGGCGCGGGTACGGACGCTGCGGGTCGGCGACCCGCTGGACAAGAACACCGACGTCGGCGCGATCAACTCCGCCGAGCAGCTGGCCAAGATCACCGAACTGGTCAACAGCGGGGACGTCGAGGGCGCACAGCGCTGGACCAGCCCGTGCCCGCTGCCGGAACGCGGGTTCTTCTTCTCCCCCACGGTGTTCTCCGACGTGCAGCAGTCCATGCGGATCGCCCGCGAGGAGATCTTCGGCCCGGTGCTGTCGGTGCTGACCTTCCGCACCCCGGCCGAGGCCATCGCCAAGGCGAACAACACCCCGTACGGGCTGTCCGCCGGGATCTGGTCGGAGAAGGGCTCGCGGATCCTGTGGGCGGCGCAGCAGCTGCGGGCCGGCGTGGTGTGGGCCAACACCTTCAACCGCTTCGACCCGACCGCCCCGTTCGGCGGCTACCAGGAGTCCGGATTCGGCCGCGAGGGCGGCCGGGCCGGTTTGGAGGCGTACCTCGATGTCTGACATCCCGGAGCGGCTGGCCGTGGCCAAGACCTACAAGCTCTACATCGGCGGGAAGTTCCCGCGCTCGGAATCCGGCCGGGTCTACCCGGTGCATGGCGCGGACGGACAGTTCCTGGCCAACGCCGCGCACGCGTCCCGCAAGGACGTCCGCGACGCGGTCGCCGCCGCGCGCAAGGCGTTCCCCGGCTGGTCCGGCGCGACGGCCTACAACCGGGGCCAGGTGCTGTTCCGGGTGGCCGAGGTGCTGGAGGGGCGGCGCGACCAGTTCGCCGCCGAGGTCGCCGCCGCCGAAGGCCTGTCCACCGAGCGCGCCAACTCCACCGTGGACGCCGCGATCGACCGGGTGGTCTGGTACGCGGGCTGGACGGACAAGATCTCGACGGTGCTCGGCGCGGCGAACCCGGTGGCCGGACCGTACTTCTCGTTCAGCGTCCCGGAACCGACCGGCGTGGTCGGCGTCCTCGCCCCGCAGGACTCCGCGCTGCTCGGCCTGATCAGCGTGGTGGCCCCCGTCCTGGCGGCCGGGAACACCTGCGTGCTGGTGGCCAGCGCGGACCGCCCGTTGCCCGCGGTGACCTTCGCCGAGGTGCTGGCCACCTCGGACGTCCCCGGCGGCGTGGTCAACATCCTGACCGGCCGAGCAGCCGAACTCGGCCCCTGGCTGGCCTCGCACGCCGACGTGAACGCCCTGGACCCCACCGGAGCTCCCGAAGACCTCCGCCCGGACCTGGCCCGCACGGCGGCGAACACGGTGAAGCGGGTCCTCCCGGTCCGAGGCGGCGACCCCGACTGGACGACGGAACCCAACCTCCAACGCCTCAGGGCCTTCACCGAACTGAAAACCGTCTGGCACCCCATCGGCACCTGACCCAACCACGCCCCCGGTGCCGCGCCCCGCGCCCGCAACTTCGAGGGAACCGTTCAGCCTCCCCCGAAGTTGCGGGTCATACGACACGTCATGCCCCCAACACCCCGACGAACCGCAGTTCCGTCGAAACCAGACATCCGACTTCCACCGAAGTCGCGGGTCCCAGACACGCCACCGGCGCATCGGGGACCGACGGACCGCAAGTTCCGTCGAAACCAGAGACCCGACTTCCACCGAAGTCGCGGGGGTTCCAGACGGTCCATCGGCGTGCCGCGGGGCGACACGCCGATGGAGTGCGATTTCCATGGAAGTCAGAGGTCTGGTTCCCATGGGAATCGCGGGCCCCCCAGACCCCAGGATCAGTTGATCGTCGGGTAGACCACGCGGCCTCGGCGGGTGGCCTGGACCAGGAGCGTGATGGCCCCTGCCAACGCCACGACACCGAGCACGACCGCAGCCCAGCGCGGCAGCTCGTACAGCGGCGCCACGTCGTCGAAGAGCCGGGCGGACGCGAACTGCGCCACGATCCCCAGGGCGAACGCCCCGATCGCCGCAGCCCCGTAGACCTTGTTCCCCCGCTTCGCGGTGTAGGCCTTGAACGCCAGCATCACCCCGGCCACGATCAGTACCAGCAGGGACACCAGGGCAACGGTGTCCTTCAGCGTGTAGGCGATCAGGTCCGCGCTCTCGAACAGCGCGTCCAGCAGGAAGTCCGAGCCGAACATGACCAGCGCCGCGGTCGCCAGCGCGCTGATCGCGACCTCCAGCGACGTGCGCTTCCCAGTGCTGCTGTCCAGCTGCTCGGCGACCTGTGCCGCGTACTCGCGGGGGCGGCCGAAGGCCTCCACCGGGTCCTCCCCGGTCTCCCGCACGTGCGCCTCGACCTCGGCCAGCACCTCGCCGACGCGCTCGCCGGAGATCTCGTGCAACCGCAGCGCGATCAGCAGCTCGTCCCGGTACTTCGCGTCCAACGTCATCACGACTGCACCCCTCGTTCCACCACGGAGATCGAGTTCCTCGCGAACTCGACCCACTTCGGCCCCTGTTCGGCGAGCACCGCGCGCCCCTCGTCGGTGAGCGCGAAGAACTTCCGCCCGGGTCCGCCTTCCCCAGCCCGCCACTCGGCGCTCAGCAGCCCATCGGCCGCGAGCCGGTTGAGCAGCGGGTACAGCGTCCCGGCCTTCATCCCCGGCAAACCGGCCTCGGCCAGCCGCTGCAGCAGCGTGTACCCGTAGCCCTCGCCGCCCTCCGCCAGCAACGCCAGCACGGCGAGGTCGAGCACACCGCGCAGCCACTGCGCCTGCCGCCCCGAGATCGCCCTGTCCGCCATGCCAACAAGGTAACACCAACTAGTAGGCGTCACAAACTAGTGGGTCACACTCACCCACTTCACCGGCACGACCACGACCACGACCACGACCACGACCACGAGAGGGTTAGGCACGACCACCAACCCGACAAGCCGACCCGCCACCCGAACCCGCGACCGCCAGCCCCTCCCGCCCCGGATCTACAGTTTCAGTTGAAACTGTGGTCCACCCGCGCACCCGAAGTCACAGTTTCAACTGAAACTGTGAACGGCCGCGGCAGGGGCCGAAGTTTCAATTGAAACTGCGATTCGTCGTGCGTGGGGGTCGCAGTTTCAATTGAAACTGCGGAGCACCGGGGCTGGCGGGGTCAGCGGATCTGCCAGTCGAGGCGGCCGTCCTCGGTGACCGTTGGGTAGCTGTGGCCCGCTGGGGCGCCTTGGGTCAGGGCGCGGCGGACGTCGGAGAGCATCGCCGCGACTCCCATCCACTCTGGGCGCAGCACCTGCGCGGCCTCCTGCTCCCACTCCAGGACGCAGCCGTGCAGCGGGCCCGGGCGCAGGTCCACCACCAGCTCGTCGGCGAAACCGTCACCGGCGATCGGGATCCAGGCCGGGTGGAAGCTCGAACCCGGCGATCCCGCGTAGTAGTCGCAGGCCGGGCGCTCCCACTGCGCAGCCCAGTGCTTGCGGTGGTCGCGCCACGCCTGGAGCGCCTCGGCCGCGCCGTACGGCGTGTAGAACGGCGGCAGGACGTCGGCGAGCACGTCCACGTCGGTGCCCCCGCAGCACAACCACAGGTCGCGCAGTTCAACGGGCAGCTCGACGGCGAACTCCGCCTCCAGCTCCGCCAGGTCCGGAGGTGGCACGGGCGGGCGCAGGGCAGCTGCGGTGACCGGGGCGTGCTCGGCGAGCCAGCGCACGATCTCGGTCCACAGCTCCGTGACATCCATTCCGTTCATGATCGACGGGGAACCCCCGCAGGGGTACCGCCAAAGGTGACCTCGCCCCCTCCCGGGCAGGCGCTGAGCCGAACAGCCCAACGCCGTTGGGACGTGATCACCAGCCCGACGACTGATCGTTACGAATTGTTCCGTCGACCGTTGCACACCGCGGACTCGATACGGTGACAGCCGGACCGGGGAACACGCTGCGAACGGGCAGCCCGTAGGCTTCCGCGAGGTCTGGTTCGGTGACCGGAGGTAGAGAGATGGCGCAGGACATCGTCCCCATCGAGCTCGGGCTGCCGCAGGGCGACGTCGTCACCCTGTGGGCACCGCGGTGGCGCGAGGACGGCGAGGAGTGGGAAGCGTTCCTCGGGCACGAGGACGACCTCTACGGGTTCCCCGACCCCGCGCACCTCGCGGCGTTCGTGCGCACCGCTGAGGAGCACGACCTCGACGACCACCCGGCGTGGCACGTGGTGCCGCAGCTCGCCGCCGAGGACTTGAGCCCGGACGAGGACCACCAGTACGACCTGGTCGGGGTGCCGGAGCTGGTGGCCGAACCGCTGGACACCTGGACTGTCGGCGAGCTCGCCGACATCGTCGAGATCGCCCGCTCGCTGGCCGACGTCTGCGAGCTGGACGTGGTGCACGAGGTCCTGGACTCCGCGGACGGCTTCGGCCTGCTCGACCAGGGCACCTTCGCCTTCACCGGCAAGGACGGGCAGCGCCGCTGGACCGAGCTGTGCAAGGTCGTCGTGGAGCGCTGGGACGAGCTGCTGGACGCCATCGACGCCGTGGTCACCACCCCGGAGGTCCCGGCCGACGCGGTCGCCACCGCCGAAGCCGAGCTGGCCGAGGCGCTGGAGGCCGATGCCGAGGACCCCGCGGACACCTCCGACGAATCCGACGTGGACGAGATCGAGGAGGTCGACCTCGGGTTCTGGGGCGAGGTCGGGATCGACCCGATCCGCATCATCACCAGCACCGGCGAGCACTACTCGCTGCGCTGCTACCTCGACGACGACCCGGTGTTCCTCGGCAGCAGCGGCAAGATCGACGTGTTCGGCAGCCCCCGCGCGCTGGCCCGGTTCATCGCCGACGACGAGGCGGTGGCCGGTACCGACCTGGAGCGCGTGTCGACCTGGGCGCAGGTGCGGGAGAAGGCGACCGCTGGTGAGCTCGAGGTGGAGGTCGACGACGACAACACCTACGTGCTGACCGGCCTGGACACCGACCTCGGCGCCGGACCGTCCGAAGTCGACCCGACGCAACTGGACCTGGCCGAGGAGCTGCTGATGGACGCGGCGGCCTGGGCGGACGACAACAGCGTGGAGAAGGCGCTCCAGCCCTCGGAGCGGCTCGGCTGGCTGGTCTCGTTCGTCCTGCGCCCCAGCCCGAACCGCCTGCCCCCGAGCGGCCCCTTCGACGCCGAGGTCGAGTCCTGGCGCAAGCTCGTCGAATCCCTCGAAGACCGGTTCCGCACCCACTGACACCCGTCCCAACGCGAGTTCCACCGAGATCGCGCAACCAAACCAATGGAACTCGCACCTCCACACCGAGGCTCCACCCCGGGACACCCCACGCCGGAGGTGCCCGGGGCCACGCTCACCCACCCGAGCACGCGCCATGGGGGGTTCTGTCAGGCTGCTGCCAGGAGTTGGCCTGGGGCGGCGAGGCGGCGTTGGGTGGGTTCTCCTCGGCAGACCTGGGTGTAGGCCTCCCGGAGGCCCTTGCGGGCTCGGTAGGTCAGCGCAGCCGCGCTGTTGCGGCTGATGCCGAAGCGCTTGCCGACCTCTGCCGGGGTCTGGTTCTCCACCTCCACGTACCAGAGGACGTGGCGCCAGCGGCGGGGCAGCCGGGTGAAGGCCTGCTTGACCAGGTTCCGCTCCAGTTCGGCCACCGCCGGGTCGACGAACGGCTGGGACTCGTCCCGGCGGAAGCCGTCGAGCTCGGCGACCAGGTGCACCCGGCGGTCGCGGGTGGTCGCCGCCGCGGCCAGGTTCCGGATGGTGGTGAGCAGGTAGGCGCGGAACGCAGTGCCCGGTCCGCCGCCGCGCTTGATGACGTCCAGGACGTTCGCGAACGCCTCGGCCACCAGGTCGTCCACATCGGCCGCTGTCGGTGCGACCTGCTTGGCCATCGTCCGCGCCGCCGCGCGGTGCCGGTCGTACAGCTCGGCGAACGCCTCGGACGACCCGGTTCGAACCGCTTCGAGCAGAGCTCCGTCGTCGCCCGCGTACATGGTTCCCCTCAGCCTTTGCACCGGTGAGGGACGTCGCTGAGGGGGCTGACGCCCCTCACCGAATACGCCCCCGCTGTGCAAGATGCTTGCGAAACGGCTGGCATCGGACAAGGTGGAATATTTCAGATAGTGATTGCTCGCAGGTGGAGCGGAAGTCCACTCTCGAACGTCACCCAGCCGTGGGGCCAGTGAGCGCGAGCGCCTGCGAGATCTCCCCGGCGGCCGCGCGCAGCGGCGGCACGAAGGCACCGGTGCCGGTGAGCTTGCGGGCCGGGAAGGAGATCGCCAGCGTCATCGGCGAACCGGTGCCCAGGACCGGCGCGGCCATGCACGCGGTGCCCAGCGAGTACTCCTCGGAGTCGGTGACCACCGGGTGCTCCGGGCTGTCGATGAGGTCGCGGATCCGGGTGATGGTGCGCGGGGTGAGGTCCGCGGGCGGGTAGCGGTCGAAGTGGTCCGCCCGCTCGGCCCGGCTCAGCCCGGACAGCAGGCACTTGCCGATCGCCGTGGCGTGCGCGGCCTCCTTGAAGTCCGCCCAGGTGTCCACCCGCGGGGTGCGGGAACTGTCCACGATGTCGGTCACCACCACCTCGCCCTCGTCGTACCGGGCCAGGTAGACCGCCGCGTTCAGGTCGTCGCGCAGTTCGCCCATCACCGAGCGGATCCGGCTGCGCACGCCCTGGTCCTGCGCAGCCGAGTGCAACCCGGCGACCTGCTCGCCGATGATGAACGCGCCGTCGTCGAGCTTCTCGAGGTATCCCTCGTGCGCCAGGGTGCGCAGCAGGTGGTAGGTGGTCGGCAAGGCGATCCCGGTCCTCCTGGACAGGTGCTTCGCCGTCGTCCCGGAAGGCTGCTCGCTGACCGCCTCCAGCAGCCGGAGCGCGCGCTGCACCGACGTGATCAGCGTTGGTTCGCCACCGCGTGCCACCGTTCCCTCCCGGCAATGTGTGGTCCGCCGTCCCCGCGCCATACGTGAATCGCGTTCAGACCTGGCAGTATCCACCGCCCACGCCGCTCGCGCACCCCTGAACCGACGACGCGCGGCGGCCGATCAGCCCAGCAGCGCCGCGTAACCGGGCTTGATCACGTCGTTGATCAGCTCCAACCGCTCGTCGAAACCGATGAACGAGGACTTCATCGCGTTCACCGTGAACCACTGCATGTCCTCCCAGCCGTAGCCGAAGGCCTCGTGCAGCAGGGCGAACTCGCCCGACATCGAGCAGTGGCTCATCAACCGGTTGTCGGTGTTCACCGTGACCCGGAAGCGCAGCTTGGCCAGCAGCCCGATGGGGTGCTCGGCCATCGACCTGGCCGCCCCGGTCTGCAGGTTCGACGACGGGCACATCTCCAGCGGGATCCGCCGGTCTCGCACGTAGGACGCCAACCGCCCCAGGTGCACCGAGCCGTCCTCGTCAACCTTGATGTCGTCGACGATGCGGACGCCGTGCCCGAGCCGTTCCGCGCCGCAGTGCTGGATGGCCTCCCAGATCGACGGGAGCCCGAACGCCTCACCAGCGTGGATCGTGAAGTGCGCGTTCTGCTGGCGGAGGTATTCGAAGGCGTCCAGGTTCCGGGTGGGCGGGAACCCGGCTTCCGGCCCGGCAATGTCGAAGCCGACGACTTCGGCATCCCGGTAACGGACCGCGAGCTCGGCGATTTCCAACGACCGCGCGTTCTGCCGCATCGCGCACAGCAAGGTACCGATTCGGATACGTTTCCCGGCCGCCGCGACGCGCCGCTCGCCTTCCCGGAACCCGTCCTGGACCGCCTGCACGACCTGGTCCAGCGTCAGCCCGCCGTCCTGGAAGAGCTCCGGGGCGTAGCGGACCTCGGCGTACACCACGCCGTCGTCGGCCAGGTCCTCGACGCACTCCGCCGCGACCCGGGCCAGCGCCTCCTCGGTCTGCATCACCGCCACGGTGTGCGCGAAGGTCTCCAGGTAGCGCTCCAGCGATCCGGAGTCCGCCGCCTCCCGGAACCAGTTTCCCAGCGCAAGGGCGTCTTCGTGGGGCAGTTCGGAGTACCCGGCAGCCTGCGCCAGATCGATCACGGTCTGCGGCCGCAGCCCACCGTCGAGGTGGTCGTGCAGCAGCACCTTGGGCGCCTGCCGGATGGTGTTCAGGTTCACCGGAGTCGACATGCATCCACGTTACAGGGCGCCGAGGGGCGCCTCACGGACAGCTACCAGCGAAAACCTCGTGGGAACTTCGGGAACTCGGAGTTACTGGAAGTTGTCGGCGCAGGATGCGCGTACTGCAAAACTCACCCAGATGGACCCAAACACAACGCTTAAAGCAATCAGCGGCGAGTCGGCTGGACTTTTCAGTCGAACAATGCTGCTCCAAATGGAGTCACACCCCGATGTGCAATCACGCTATGCATCGGGGGGTGCCTGGGAACACGGGAAGTGAGTGGCTAGGCTCGGTGAGTCCTCACCTCCCCTCGACGAAGGACGCCCCTAGCCGTGACCGAGAACATGTCGTTCGACCGCATGCGGAACATGCTCACGCGTGCGGCTGAGATCCGCGAGAGCGAACAACAGCAGATCTTCGACGCCCTGGACGAGATCCACGCCCGGCTCTCCCCGCTGGAGTCGCTGGGTTCCGTGCGGAAACGATTGTCCGAGCTGCCGGACCGCACCGAAGTCAGCGTGCTCGCCGAACGACTCGACGAAGCGCTGGCCAAGCTCGAGGCGCACGACGGTGCGCTCGTCGAGCTCAAGGGCTCGGTCGACGGGCTGGTGGACAAGCTGGCCAAGCCCTTCGCCCAGCTCGACGGCCGCCTCGACGGGGTCTCCGGGCGGATGGACGGCGTGGTCGGCCGGATGGACGGCCTGGAGGACAAGCTCGGCCACATCCACAAGCGCCTGGACGAGCTCGGCCTGCACCTGGACAAGCAGGACGGCCGCCTGGAGTCGCTGCCCGCGACGGTGCACGGCCCGGTGCGCGAGCGCATCGACTCCCTGGAGACCAGCCTGCGCGGCCGCTTCGCCGAGATCGACGAGGGCGTGCACGAGCACCTCGACGGCACCCGCGAGGCCCTGCAGCGCGCGGTCACCGAGTCCACCGGCAGCGCGCAGAGCACGCTCGCCGACGCGGTCGCCGGCACCCGCGACCAGCTCGACGCCAAGCTGGACCAGCTCGCGGCCCGCCCCGCGGTGGACCCGACCGACAAGCTGGACAAGCTGGCCGACCGGCTGGAGCAGCTCACCAACCGGCTGGACCAGGTGTCGTCCCGCCTCGACCAGGTCGAGGACAACGTCAACACCCGGATCGACACCGTCGAGCAGGGCTTCACCAACCGCCTCGAAACCGTCGAGGAGGGCGTCAAGACCGGTCTCGGCGACCTCGGCGGAACGCTGTCGAAGAACCTGACGCAGCTGTCGGGCACGCTCTCGTCGCGCCCGGACAGCGAGGCGCTGAACGCCATGGTGCGCGAGGCGAACGAGGAGAGCGTGCGGCGCCACGCCGGGCAGCTCGACGAGGCCATGGCGACCTTCGCGGAGCTGATCCTCGGCGGCAGCGCCCCGTCGGCCCCGCCGCCGCCCACCACGCTCCCGCGCCAGCAGCGCCGCGGCCGCTCCAAGAGCGCCAAGCGCGACACCACCGACAAGGCGATTACCGACGGGGAAGACGACTTCACCGCCGAGAGCGCCTGAGTCGGGGTCCGTCGACCCACCTCGCGTGGCGGTGCCGGTAGCGGTGCGACCGCGGAACCGCCACGCGAGGGCTTCGTCAGGTGCTGGCGGTGACCCGGTCCAGAATCAGCGGCGTCGACCTCCGGTCGGCGCCGCTGATCTCGTACGCGCCCCGCAACGCCTCGCGCGCTGCGGGGACCGCCTCCGGCCGGTCGGTATGCAGCTCCAGCAGCGGTTGGCCCGCGGTGACGCGGTCACCTGGCTTCGCCAGGCACAGCACACCGGCGGCGTGCTCGACGTCGTCCTCCTTGCGGGCTCGACCGGCCCCGAGCCGCCAGGCCGCGAGGCCGACGGCGAAGGCGTCCAGCTCGGCCAGCACCCCGCCCTCCGGCGCGGTGATGACGTCGACGTGCCGCGCCCGGGGCAGTTCCGCGTCCGGGTCGCCGCCCTGGGCCTTGATCATGCGCTGCCAGGTGTCGTAGGCGCTGCCGTCCGCCAAGGCCTCCGCCGGGTCCACATCGGACAGCCCAGCGTGGTCGAGCATCTCGCGGGCCAGCGCCAGCGTCAGCTCCACGACGTCCGGCGGGCCACCGCCGCGCAGCACGTCCACCGCCTCCGCGACCTCCAGCGCGTTGCCCACCGCTCGTCCCAACGGGACGGACATGTCGGTGATCAGCGCACTGGTGCGCAGGCCGCTGGCGGTGCCGATGTCCACCAGCGCGGTGGCCAGCTCCCGCGCCTGGTCGAGGTCCTTCATGAACGCGCCGGACCCGCACTTGACGTCCAGCACCAGCGACTGCACGCCCTCGGCGACCTTCTTGCTCATGATCGAGCTGGCGATCAGCGGGATCGACTCGACGGTGCCCGTCACGTCGCGCAGCGCGTACAACTTCCGGTCCGCCGGGGCCAAGCCCTCCGTCGCCGCGCACACCACCGCACCGACGTCGTCCAGCTGCGCGCGCACCTCCGCGTCGGAGAGCTGCGCCCGCCAGCCCGGTATGGACTCCAGTTTGTCCAGCGTCCCGCCGGTGTGCCCCAGCCCGCGCCCGGACAGCTGCGGCACGGCGGCCCCGCACGCGGCGACCAGCGGCGTGAGCGGCAGGGTGATCTTGTCCCCGACGCCGCCGGTGGAGTGCTTGTCCACAGTGGGCTTGCGCACCGAGTCGAGCGCTAACACCTCACCGGAGGCGACCATCGCCGCCGTCCACCGCGCCGTCTCCTCCGGTGTCATGCCGCGCAGCAGGACCGCCATCGCCAACGCAGCCATCTGCTCGTCGGCGACCTGGCCTCGCGTGTAGGCGTCGACGACCCAGTCGATCTGGTCGTCGGTCAGGCGACCGCCGTCTCGCTTCGCCCGGATTACATCAACTGCAGAGTGCACGACCGCCTCCAGGGTTCGCTGTGGACCTTCTCATCTGTATAGAGGGACGAACCTTCCGAACAGATACACCTCGGACGGGTGATGTTGGGGTTCTGGGGGTGGGGATTGGGGAGCGGTGGTGGTAGCCGGTGGGGTTGGTGTTCGGGTTCGCAGCGGTGGGGGTTGGGTTTGGGTGTGCAGCGATTTCAATCGAAATTGCCGTCGTTCTCGATGCTCACTGCGGAAGGGCGGTGAGGCAATTTCAATCGAAATCGCGTGAGGTTCGGCAGCGTTGCCTTGGTGAACCAGGGGTTGGTTCGGTTTTTGCGGCGGTGGGCGGCTTGGGGTTCCCTGGGTGAGGTTGGGTTCATAGTTCGAAGGCGTGGGGGAGGACCCTGGTCATGGGCAGGGGGCCTTCTGGGGTGTCCACCAGGCAGTTCGGGCCGCCCAGTTCCTGGAGGAGTTGGCGGCAGCGGCCGCAGGGCATCAGGAGGTCCCCTTCCCCGCTCCTGCAGGCGACCGCGGTGAAGCTGCCTCCTCCGGTCAGGCGGAGTTGACCTGCCATCGTGCATTCTGCGCAGAGGGTCAGGCCGTAGGAGGCGTTCTCCACGTTGCAGCCCGTCACGATCCGGCCATCGTCGCAGAGGGCTGCCGCGCCGACCTGGAGGTTCGAGTACGGGCAGTACGCCAGGGCGGCGGCCGAAACCGCCGCCGCTCGTAGCGCATCCCAGTCCACGGTGGTCACTAGTCCGATCCCCTCCGGTACTGCAGGCCGTTCGCCGCTGGTGGTCTCAGGCGCTGGGAGGCCACCGCCAGGACCACCAGCGTCACCAGGTGGGGGGTGTAGGCGGTGAGTTCCGTGGGGAGTTCGTCGGTGTACCAGTAGACCGCGTACATCACCGCGGAGGCGACCAGCGCCAGGCCTGCCGCGAACCAGCTGCGCCGCCACACCTGGACCGCCGCGACCACCACGAGCAGCAGGGTCGCACCGTAGAACAGGGCGTGCACGCTGGTCTCGCCGCTGCGCAGCTGGAGGCCGTCGGAGTAGCCGAACAGCGCCGCGCCGCCGAGCAGACCGCCCGGGCGCCAGTTGCCGAAGATCATCGCCGCCAGGCCGATGTAGCCGCGGTTGTTCGTCTGGCCCTCCAGGTAGCCCGCCTGGCCGGGGTTGAGGATCAGGGCCGCACCGCCGATCCCGGCCAGCGCACCGGAGATGATCACCGCCAGGTACTTGTACCGGTAGACGTTGACGCCCAGCGACTCCGCCGCCACCGGGTTCTCCCCGCAGGAGCGCAGCCGCAGGCCGAACGGCGAGCGCCACAGCACCAGGTAGCTCACCGGCACCAGCAGGAACGCCAGCATGGTCAGCGGCGACACCCCGGTGACCAGGCCGCCGAGAATGCCCGCGGCGTCGGAGATGCCCACCCGCTGCAGGTCCTCCAGCTCCTGCAACCAGGTGCCCAGCGGCTGCGCCGAGTAGGTGTCGAACTTCGGCACCGGCGGCGACTCCCGCGGGTTCTGCGAGATCGGCTCGAACACCAGCGTCGCGAGGTACTTCGCCAGCCCCGCCCCCAGCAGGTTGATCGCCACACCGGACACGATGTGGTTGACCCCGAAGGTCACCGTCGCGATCGCGTGCACCAGGCCGCCCAGGGCACCGAACACCGCCGCCGCGACCAGCCCGGCCACCGGCCCCCACTGGTAACCGGCCCAGGCGCCGCCCCAGGTGCCGAGGATCATCATGCCTTCCAGGCCGATGTTGATGACCCCGGCGCGCTCGGCCCACAGGCCGCCCAGCGCGGCCAGCAGGATCGGGATGCCCAGCCGCACCGCGGACTGCACGGTGCCCGACGAGGTCAGCTGCGGCACATCCGTCTGGTAGGACGTGATCGACACCGCCGTGAAGGCGACGGCCACCCACAGCAGCACCCGCGCCCAGCCCGGCACCTTGCGACTGGTGGGCTTCGGCGGAACCTTCGTCGGCTCCGCGGTCACCGCGGTCGTCATGCCCGCTCACCTCCGGTCCCGGCGGCGGCCGGTGCTTCGGTCGCAGTGCCCAGCGCGCGCCCGACCCGCCGCTGCTCGGCGGCGAGCTCGCGGCGGCGCACCAGCTCGTAGGCCACCACCACGGAGAGCACGATGGCGCCCTGCAGGATGGTCACGATCTCCTTCGGCACCCCGATGTTGTCCAGCGTCAACGAGCTCTTGTCCAGGAAGGACCACAGCAGCGCGCCGAAGGCGATGCCGACCGGGTGGTTGCGGCCGAGCAGCGCGATGGCCAGGCCCGCGAAGCCGTACCCGGCCGGGAAGTTGATGGTGAAGGTGTGGTCGCGGCTGAGGATCTCCGGCAGCCCGGCCACCCCGGCGACGGCACCGGAGACCAGCATCGCCGACATGATCATGCGCTTGGAGTCCACCCCGCCGGCCAGCGCGGCGGTCGGCGACAGGCCCGAGGCGCGCAGCTGGAAGCCGTAGCGGGTGCGGTCGACCAGCACCGCGTAGCCAACGCCCACCGCCACCGACAGCAGCACCAGCCCGAACATCGTCCCGGCACCGCCCAGCGGGATGCCCGGCACCTGGCCGGACTCCGGGATGCGCGCGGTGCCCTGCATGTTCCCGCGCATCTCGCCGAAGGTGGACACCAGGTAGGCGATCAAGCCGATGGACAGGGTGTTGAGCATGATCGTGGAGATCACCTCGGACACCCCGCGGTAGACCTTCAGCACTGCGGCGATCCCGCACCACAGCGCGCCGGTGACCGCCCCGACCGCGACGACCAGCGCCGCGTGCAGGCCGAACGGCAGGCTCACCGCGCCGCCGACGATCGCCGCCACGCAGGCACCCAGCCGGTACTGGCCCTCGATGCCGATGTTGAGCAGGTTCATCTGGAACCCGATCGCCGCGGCGATGGCCACCAGGTAGTAGCTGCCCGCGGTGTTGACCACGTCCACCGCGGTGGTGCCGCGCCCGAGCTGGGCGATCATCTCGCCCAGGGTGTCGACGGGGTTGGCCCCGGAGATCAGCAGCACCGCGCTGCACAGCACCACCGCGAAGACGATCGCCAACCCAGCCGGGAGCAGACGTGTCCGCCAGTTGCTCATGCCGTACCGCCTCCAGTACCGCCTCTCCGCGATGCGCAGTGGTGGTTGCGTTTCCGGGTTGGCTCGCGTTTCGCGGGTGCTTGTGGCTGGGTTGCGTCACGGTCCCCTGAGGTCCCGTTGCGGGCTGCTCGGCACCGGGGTGAGTTGTGCGCAGCGGACCACCGCCAGTGCCTCTCCGCAGTTGCTGGTGACTGGATCGAGCGCTCGGGTTGGAGCGGGTTGTGGTCACCGACCAATCGCCGGCGCCGCTTCACCGTGGTTCCCCGTGACTGGGTTGGGGTGTGCCGTGCGGGCTGGAGCTGGTTGTGCGCAGCGGACCACCGCCGGGGCAGCTTCGCGGTTGGTGGGGGTTGGGGTGGGTTGTTCATGCGACCTCACCGTCCTGAGCTCCGGTCATTGCCGCGCCGAGGGACTCCGGGGTGACCGCGCGGGGGTCCGCTTCGGCGACGAGCTGGCCTCGGAACATCACTCGGATGGTGTCGGACAGGCCGATCAGCTCGTCCAGGTCCGCCGAGATCAGCAGGACCGCCAGGCCCTCGGCGCGGGCCGCCCGCAGGTGGTCCCAGATGCCCGCCTGGGCGCCCACGTCCACGCCGCGGGTCGGGTGGGCCGCGATCAGCAGCTTCGGGTCGCCGGAGAGCTCCCGGCCCACCACGAACTTCTGCTGGTTGCCGCCGGAGAGCGCGGCCGCGTCGACCTCGATGCCGGGGGTGCGGACGTCGAACTCGTCGACGATCCGCGCCGCGTCGGCCCGCGCGCCCTGCCGGTCCAGCCAGCGGCCGCGAGCGGTCGGGCGGCGGGTCTGGTGGCCGAGGATGCGGTTGTACCAGAGCGGTTCGGTGAGCAGCAGGCCCTGCCGGTGCCGGTCCTCGGGCACGTAGCCGATGCCGGCCTCCCGGCGGGCCAGGGTGGACAGGCCGGTCAGGTCGCGCCCGCCGAGGATGATTCGGCCCGAGTCGACCGGGCGCATGCCCATGATCGCCTCGACCAGCTCGGTCTGGCCGTTGCCCTCCACCCCGGCGATGCCCACCACCTCCCCGGCGCGCACCACCAGGTCGACGTCGGACAGCACCGCGCGGCCCTGCTCGGCGGCGGTCAGCTCGGACAGCACGAGCACCTCGCGGTCGGTCACCGTGGACTCGCCGCGCTCGGGGACCGGGAGCTCGCTGCCCACCATCATCTCGGCCAGCTGCTGGCTGGTGACCTCGCTGGTGGGCACGGTGCCGATGGTGGTGCCGCGGCGCAGCACCGTGATCGTGTCCGCGATCGCGCGCACCTCGTCGAGCTTGTGCGAGATGAACAGGAAGGTGAAGCCCTGCTCGCGCATGGTGCGCAGCGTCGCGAACAGCTCGTCGACCTCCTGCGGCACCAGCACCGCGGTGGGCTCGTCCAGGATGATGATCCGCGCGCCGCGGTAGAGCACCTTGAGGATCTCCACGCGCTGCCGGTCGGCCACCCCGAGCCGCTCGACCAGCACGTCCGGCCGCAGCTCGAAGCCCGCCCGGGCGGCCAGCGCCAGCACCTCGCGGCGGGCCTTCGCACCGATGCCGTGCGCGCCCTCCGCGCCGAGCACGATGTTCTCCAGCACGGTCAGGTTGTCGGCCAGCATGAAGTGTTGGTGCACCATGCCGATCCCGGCCCGGATCGCCTCGGCCGGGGTGCGCAGGCGCACCTCCTCACCGCGCACCCGGATCGTGCCGGAGTCCGGCGCCTGCATGCCGTAGAGGATCTTCATCAGCGTCGACTTGCCCGCGCCGTTCTCGCCGCACAGCGCGTGCACCTCACCGGTGCGCACCGACAGGTTCACGTCGGAGTTGGCGACAACGCCGGGGAAGGTCTTGGTGATGCCGGTCAGCTCGACGGCCGGTGGCTCGCCGGGGTCCGGGTCGGTGGCGGTGTTCATGGTGCTCCAAGGGACGTCGTCTCGCGGCAGCGAAGCGGACGGACGCTCAACTTTGGACGGTTTCGGTCCGGTGGGGACGGTTTGGCGCGAAACCGCCACCGTCCCGGGTGAAGCGCGCGGGGCACCCCCGGCCAGCGGAGGCGCCCCGCACCGCGCACGTCACGGCTTGTCGGAGACCTTGATGTCACCGTTGGCGATGGCGTTCTTGTAGGCGTCCACCACCGGCACCAGGTCGTCGACCATGCCGCCCGAGGTGGAGTAGCCGACGCCGTCGATGGCGAGGTCGAACTTCTTCGGCAGCGACCCGAGGTCGTCGCGGGCGACCGCGGAGATGTAGTCGTAGACCGCCAGGTCGACGCGCTTGAGCATGGACGAGATGATCACGTCCTTGTACTCGGCCACGGTCGGCTGGTTGTACTGGTCGGAGTCCACCCCGATGGCCTTGGCTCCGGCCTGCTCCACCGCCGAGAACACGCCCTTACCGGAGGCGCCCGCCGCGTGGTAGACCACGTCCGCCCCGGACTCCAGCTGCCCGGTGGCGACCTCGGTGCCCTTGTTCGGGTCCTGGAAGCCGCTGAAGTCACCGGCCGGGGTCAGGTACTTGCTGTCGATCTCGATGTCCGGCGCGGCGGCCTTGGCGCCCGCCTCGAACCCGGCCTGGAACTTCTGGATCAGCGGCGTCTCCACCCCGCCGACGAACCCGACCTGGCAGTTCTTCGACCGGTGCGCGGCGATCACGCCGACCAGGAAGGAGCCCTGCTCCTCGGCGAAGACCAGCGAGGTGACGTTGGGCACGCCCTCGACCTGCTCGTCGATGATCGCGAACTTGGTGCCGGGGAACTCCGGTGCGACGACCTTGATGGCGTCGGCGTAGGCGTAGCCGACCGCGATCACCGGGTTGTAGCCCTCGCGCGCCAGCTGCCGCAGGCGGGTCTGCTTGGCGTCCTCGGGCTCGCCGGCACCGGCGTCGAGCTCCTTGACGTCGGTGAAGCCCATCTCCTGCTTGGCCCGGTCCAGCCCGGCCACCGAGGCGTCGTTGAACGAGGCGTCGCCGCGCCCACCGATGTCGAAGGCCAGCCCGACCCGCAGGTCCTTCGCCTCCGGCGGCGCCGCGGGCTGCGTCGGCGGTGCGGGTGGTGCGGCTGCGGCCGGTGGGGCGTTCAGCTGACAACCCTGGCCGTCGGCGTTGTCGGTGCCCCCGCCGCCGCCCCCGTCCTTCGCGCAACCGGCGAGCACGAGCGAGCCGGTGAGCAACACCGCCACCGCGGTGGCCGTTCGTGAACCTCCGGCACCCGAGCGCCTCCAGATCGGCGTCCGCCGCATGCCGTTCCCCTTTCCTGTTGGTCCCGCCGCGGTCCCCCGACCGCGCGCCCGGTGCCCCGGGCGCCGCGACCCGACAGAACTCCACACGATGGTGTCGTCCTCGGTGAATTGTTCGTCCGGTCCGCGGCGCACGCCATTCGGTGACGTGGCTCTCGAAATTAAGTCTTGACGCTGCTGCTTGTGCATCGCTCGCGTGTCACGAAATGATTTCTACATCGATCCACCGGAGCAGCGGACTTGTCTGGTCGATCACAGAGGGCACGGGCGAGTAGGCCCGGGCGATTGGTCGGGTCTAGCATCCGATGCGTCAAGGCCCCTGTTCGTGGCCGGTGACGGGCGTGCACCCAATGCTGATTGGGACCAACTGCGACTCGATGCCGGTCGCTCATGTTCCCGAACGGGGCCGTCAGTCCACCAGCGAGGTTGGAGGCCTTCCACCATGGCCAGCACCACCGCCTCCGCGGCCGACGCACCGGAGCGCGCCACCGCGCCGCGCGCCAAGGGGCGTCTCTACCGCGGCGATCTGGGCATGTGGTCGTGGGTCGCCCACCGGATCACGGGCGTACTCACTTTCTTCTTCTTGTTCGTACACGTCCTGGACACCGCACTGGTGCGGGTTTCGCCGAACGCGTACGACACGGTCATCGAGACTTACAAGCACCCGGTGATGATCCTCTTCGAGCTGGGTCTGCTGGCGGCCGTGCTGTTCCACGCGTTCAACGGCATCCGCGTGATGCTGGTCGACTTCTGGTCCAAGGGCACCAAGTACCAGAAGCCGATGCTGTGGACCGTCGTGGTGCTCTGGTTGGTGTTGATCATCCCGGCGGCGATCAGCTTGCTCAGCCGCGCGGTCAACGAGTTCTTCGGGGGTTGAGGGCAATGACCGTCACCGACGCACCGCTTTCCGTGGAGAAGCCGCGCACCCCGTCCCGGCCGGCCGCCCGCCGCAACAACTTCGAGCTCTACAGCTGGTTGTTCATGCGGCTGTCCGGCGTGGTCCTGCTTTTCCTGGTGCTGGGCCACCTGCTGATCATGCTGTTCCTGGACGGCGGCGTGCAGCGGATCAACTTCGCCTTCGTCGCGGGCCGCTGGGCGTCCCCGTTCTGGCAGATGTGGGACCTGACGATGTTGTGGCTGGCCGGCCTGCACGGTGGCAACGGGCTGCGTACCGTCATCAACGACTACTCGCGCAAGGACGGCACGCGCTTCTGGCTGAAGATGCTGCTGTACGTCTCGGTCGTGCTGACCGTGGGTCTGGGCACCTTCGTCCTGTTCACCTTCGACCCGAACATCGGCTAGCCGCAGACGACCACATCCGCGGCGGGGTCGTCGCCAACCCCGGACCTCGCCGCCGCCCGAGGAGGCGACCATGCAATTCCACAAGTACGACGTGGTCATCGTCGGCGCTGGGGGCGCCGGGATGCGCGCCGCGATCGAATCCGGGCAGCGCGCTCGCACCGCCGTGCTGACCAAGCTCTACCCCACCCGCTCGCACACCGGTGCCGCCCAGGGCGGCATGTGCGCGGCGCTGGCCAACGTCGAAGAGGACAACTGGGAGTGGCACACCTTCGACACGATCAAGGGCGGTGACTACCTGGTCGACCAGGACGCCGCCGAGATCATGGCGAAGGAGGCCATCGACGCGGTCCTGGACCTCGAGAAGATGGGTCTGCCGTTCAACCGGACCCCCGAGGGCAAGATCGACCAGCGCCGGTTCGGCGGCCACACCCGCGACCACGGCAAGGCCCCGGTCCGCCGCGCCTGCTACGCCGCGGACCGCACCGGCCACATGATCCTGCAGACGCTGTACCAGAACTGCGTCAAGCACGGCGTGGAGTTCTACAACGAGTTCTACGTCCTGGACATCATGCTCAGCGAGGGCCCCGACGGGCAGCAGGTCTGCACCGGCGCCATCGCCTACGAGCTGGCCACCGGCGAGATCCACGTCTTCCACGCCAAGGCGGTCATCTTCGCCACCGGCGGCTTCGGCAAGGTCTTCAAGACCACCTCGAACGCGCACACCCTGACCGGCGACGGGATGGGCATCATCTACCGCAAGGGCCTGCCGCTGGAGGACATGGAGTTCTACCAGTTCCACCCGACCGGTCTGGCCGGGCTCGGCATCCTGATCACCGAGGGCGTCCGCGGTGAGGGCGGCATCCTGCGCAACGCCGACGGCGAGCGGTTCATGGAGCGCTACGCCCCGACCATCAAGGACCTCGCGCCGCGCGACATCGTCGCCCGGTCGATGGCCCTGGAGGTGCTGGAGGGCCGCGGCGCGGGTCCGAACAAGGACTACGTGCTGCTCGACGTCACCCACCTCGGTGAGGACCTGCTCGAGGCGAAGCTCCCGGACATCATGGAGTTCTCCCGCACCTACCTGGGTGTGGAGCCCACCGAGGAGCCGGTGCCGGTCTACCCGACCGCGCACTACGCGATGGGCGGCATCCCCACCAACGTGCAGGGCGAGGTCCTGCGGGACAACGAGAACGTCATCCCCGGCCTCTACGCCGCCGGTGAGTGCGCCTGCGTCTCGGTGCACGGCTCCAACCGCCTGGGCACCAACTCGCTGCTGGACATCAACGTGTTCGGCCGCCGGTCCGGCATCGCCGCCGCGGAGTACGCGCTGGGCCACGACCACGTGGAGATGCCGGAGAACCCGACCAAG
Organism: Saccharopolyspora sp. NPDC000359; assembly: GCF_040300525.1. Classification (NCBI taxonomy): domain Bacteria; kingdom Bacillati; phylum Actinomycetota; class Actinomycetes; order Pseudonocardiales; family Pseudonocardiaceae; genus Saccharopolyspora; species Saccharopolyspora sp. NPDC000359. The sequence continues at coordinate 25,223 of NZ_JBEPDU010000035.1, forward strand.
CTGGTCGAGGGCATGGTCGACCACCTGCGGACCGCGCACGGCGGCGAGCGGGTCGCCACCATCCGCACCGAGCTGCAGCAGACGATGGACGCCAACGCGTCGGTGTACCGCACCGAGGAGACGCTGAAGACGGCGCTGTCGGACGTGCAGGCGCTCAAGGAGCGCTACGGCCGCATCGCCGTGCACGACAAGGGCAAGCGGTACAACTCCGACCTGCTGGAGGCCGTCGAGCTGGGCTTCCTGCTCGACCTGGCCGAGGCCCTGGTCAACGCCGCGCTGGCCCGCAAGGAGTCCCGCGGCGGGCACGCCCGCGAGGACTACACCGCCCGCGACGACGTCAACTTCATGCGGCACAGCATGCAGTACAAGGTGCTGCCCGAGCAGGAGGACCCGGACGCCCCGCTGGGGCTCACCGGTTTCCAGGCCGACATCCGGCTGGACTACAAGCCCGTCGTCGTCACCCGGTACCAGCCGATGGAGCGTAAGTACTGATGACCGCCGCCACCACTTCCCCCGAGAAGAACCAGATCCCGGACGACGCACCGCCGATCCCCGACGACGCCACGATGGTGACCGTCAAGATCCTGCGGTACAACCCGGAGACCGACGAGGACATGCACTGGGAGTCCTACCGGATCCCGGCGCTGCCCTCGGACCGCGTGCTGAACCTGCTGCACTACATCAAGTGGTACATCGACGGTTCGCTGAGCTTCCGCCGGTCCTGCGCGCACGGCGTGTGCGGGTCCGACGCGATGCGGATCAACGGCGTCAACCGGCTGGCCTGCAAGGTCCTGATGAAGGACATGCTGGCCAAGGGCGGCGAGACCACGCTGACCATCGAGCCGATCAAGGGCCTCCCGGTGGAGAAGGACCTGATCGTCGACATGGAGCCGTTCTTCGAGGCGTACCGGTCGATCAAGCCGTACCTGATCACCTCGGGCAACGAGCCGACCCGCGAGCGGGTCCAGTCGGTGGCCGAGCGGGCCCGGTTCGACGACACCACCAAGTGCATCCTGTGCGCGGCGTGCACCACGTCGTGCCCGGTGTACTGGTCGGACGGCAACTACTTCGGCCCGGCGGCGATCGTCAACGCCCACCGGTTCATCTTCGACAGCCGCGACGAGGGTGCCGAGGAGCGCCTGGACATCCTCAACGACGTCGACGGCGTGTGGCGCTGCCGCACGACCTTCAACTGCACGGACGCCTGCCCGCGTGGCATCCAGGTCACCAAGGCGATCCAGGAGGTCAAGCGAGCCCTGATGTTCCGCCGCCGCTGACCCACCCCCTTCCGGACCGGCGCCCACCCCACCCGGGATGGGCGCCGGTCCCATTTCGACCACCAACTGCGCACGCGTGGTCACTCCCGGTCAGTACGATCCCGATCATGACCACCCCCGCGTCTGCAGAAACCTTCTTCGCGGCTGCGTTCCGGCACTACCAGGACGCTCAGCTCCTGCGCGGCCAGGAGCGCTTACCCAACGCCGACCACCTGGCCGGCATCGCCGCGGAATGCGGGTTGAAAGCCGTCCTCACCAGCTACCTGGGCGGCTACATCGACGAGGGCAACCGACCCAACCATCGCGCGCACCCCAGAGGCAGCAAGAAGAAGGACAAGCACGAATACGGGCACCTCCCCACGCTGTGGGACGAGATCGCAGTGGTCTCCAGCGGCCGAAGCGGCAGCACGTTCCACCAAGCCATGCCCCAGGAGAACCCGTTCCACCAGTGGGACGTGGCAGAGCGCTATGCGGAGGGTTCGCACATCGACGTCACTCGCGCCGACCAGCACCTCGCCGCAGCGCGCAAGGTACTGCCCTTCTACGAAGAAGCAAAGATCACCGGGGTGCTGCCGTGACCACGATCCGTTTCGACACCGCGTGGGAAAACGTCTACGCACTTGCCGACGAAGTCAGCCGCAATGGGCTTGAAGTCGTGTTGGTCCGGGACCTGGTGGGACGACTTCGCCTGGTCATCGACGACCGTGGTCAGGGCCACCTCCCGGCGAATCTGGACGATCGGGTGCGCGCGGCCGCTGGCCCGTTCGCCGCCGCCACTCCAGTGTTGCGCGCCAGTGAGATGTTCACCGCTTCGGCGGTGTTGAACTCGCCCGACCTGGTCGTCGCGCACGAAGCCGATCCCGATTCGGGACGCGGGGCATTTTCGCTTCTGGAGCGCACAGTGGTGGGTGCTGATTGGTTGCGCCCACACCCCGCGGCCAAGGAGAACCGCATCACGCTGTACGGCTTCAAAGGCGGAGTGGGACGCTCGACTGCGACGTTCATGCTCGCCAAGCACCTGGCCGAACAGGGATTGTGCGTGCTGGTGGTTGATCTGGACCTGGAGTCGCCTGGTGTCGGCGAACTCCTGCAACCGCCCGAGAACCGAGCACAGCACGGCATCGTCGACTACCTCGTCGAATCTGCTGTTGGCAACGAGGCCGGGCTTGATCTGGTCAGCCGAAGTGACATCGTCCGGCCCTCGTCAGGAAACGGCGAGGTATGGCTCTTCGCTGCTGACGGGCGCCCAGCAACATCCGACAGGGTGCGTGGTCCGGCCGGGACACCGCGGCATCGTGACTACCTGGCCAAGCTGAACCGCATCTACACAGAAGTCCCAGCCGAGAACCACGACACCCCGCACACGCTCGCGGAACGCCTCGAGGAAGCTGTCAAGGAGGCCGAACAGCAGGTCGCCGAGCGCAGTGGTCGACCGGACGTCGTCCTGATCGACAGCCGGGCCGGGATTCACGACATAGCCGCAATCGCAATCACCCGACTCAGCTGGCTCAGCCTGTTGTTCGCAAGCGACAACCAGGCGTCCTGGACCGGCTACCGCACACTGTTCGAGCAGTGGCACAAGATCTCCCTCAACCGCGTTGATGACATTCGACGTCGGCTGCGCGTGGTCGCGGCACTCGTTCCGGGCAACAACAAGGAGAGCTACCTCCGGAGTTTCCGAGAAAATGCGCAGCTCTGCTTCGCGGAAACCCTCTACGACGACACCGACGCATCCGACGACATGGACGCGTTCAGCTTCGGCCCGGATGACGAGGATGCGCCGCACTCCCCGCTTCCAATCCTGTTCACGAGCGATCTGGTCGGATTGAATCACGCGGCCGAGCCAGGATGGCACGACAACCCGTTCACGCGGGCGGCATACGAGCACTTCCTCACCGCCACGACCAACCTGATCGTCGGAGAGAAGCCGTGGAAGAATTGACACCACAAGAATATCGATCCCTCCTGCGAGGGGCGCTCCCGACAAGCTACGACTCGAACACCATCTCACCCGATCCGCGCTCGTTGTTCACCCCGCAAGCCCACCGACGTGCACTGGATCCGGACGTCACCGTGGTCAAGGGCGGCCGAGGTGTCGGCAAGACGGTGTGGTTCCAGGCCCTGCAAGACGACGAACTCCGGGAGATCGCCGCCGAAGAATACCGACTCCCCCAACTTCGCCGAGTCCGAGCCTTCCCAGGTTTCGGGGCGGACCAGAGCGAGAGCTACCCGCGGCAGCGGACCCTGGAAGACCTCCTTCAACGCGCTAACGCGAAGATCATCTGGGAAACCGTCGTGCTGAAGGCGCTCGGCCACCCAGAACTGCAGTCCGGGAAGTGGTCGGAACGCGTCGAATGGATACGCGACCACGCTGAAGACACCGATGAATGGCTGATTCGCGCCGACCAGGACGCAGACTCCACCGGCACGACAAAACTCTTCCTGTTCGATGCGCTCGAATGGCTCCACTCGAATCGGGACCACGCCGATCAGCTGACGATCGGGATGCTTCAGCTCGCGCTCGACCTGCGCATCACGACACGCAACCTCCGAGCCAAGGTCTTCATCCGCCACGACTGGCTCGACAAGCTCCAACTCAACTTCTCAGACGCCTCCAAGATCCTCTCCAACCAAGCCGATCTCCAATGGCCCCGCTCCAACCTCTACGGCCTGCTCTTCCACTACCTCGGGAACGCGGACGACGAACATTCCGCCACGTTCCGCAACATGACCGGAGCATGGACGAGCAGTAGCAGCAGGTTCCTGCCGCCAGAGCCGTTGCTCGGAGATCCCGACCGCCAGCACACCGCCTTCGTCTCGATCGCGGGCCCGTACATGGGACCTGACCGCAGGAGGGGACACACCTACACGTGGGTTCCCAACCACCTCGCCGACGGGGCTGGCCAGGTCAGCCCACGCAGCTTCCTCAACGCGCTCCGGACAGCCACGGAGAACTCCGAGGACCAACACCCCAGCCACGCCTTCGCGCTGCACTGGGAACCGATCAAGCAAGGCGTTCAGAGCGCCTCTTCCATGCGCCTGAAGGAAATCACCGACGACATCAACTGGGTGCCAACCACGATCGACCCGCTGCGCGGCAGGCAGGTCCCGATCGAGCAATCCGAGGTCGAGGCGTGTTGGCAACGCGCGGAAGTGCAGTCCGATCTCGCGGCACTCCAGCAGAAGTCCCCGGATGACGAGTCACCTGCGGGCCCTCGTGACCTCAGGCCGGGCAAGCTCATCGACGAGTTGATCGAACTCGGGATCATGACGCGCCGGAAGGACGGCAGGCTCGACCTGCCGGACATCTACCGGATCGCGTTCGGCCTGGGACGAAAGGGAGGGGTCCCCAGGGTGCGGCAGTCCTGACCCTGGCCTCCACCGTGGTCAGCTCTTGCGGGTGGCGCGGAGGGCTCGCCAGCCGAGGATGCCGATGATCGTGCCGAGGGTGAGGGAGACCACCGCGAGCACCAGGTGGACGACCAGGTAGCTCGTCGGGGAGCCGTCGGCCCAGGAGCGGTCGCTGTTCCAGATGTTGCGGGCGAAGTTCGGCCACAGCAGGTACGACCACACGCCGAAGGCCAGCAGGAACAGCGCAACACGTCGGGAAATCGTCACGGGGCCAGTATCCGCTGTAACCCGCCTCACCCACCGGTCCGGGTGGGCGTTGCCGGTACGCGTGGGTCGTGGATTGGCTAGCCTGCTGCGTGTGCCTCGAAGTGCCCGCGGTTCGGTAGTCCTGCTTCGCACCAAGGTCGTCCTCTGCGCTCTCGGCGTGGCGCTCCCGCTCCTGAGCGGCACCGCGCACGCGCAGGAGTGCCCCGCAGCCGCCCCACCACCGCCGGTGGACACCTCGGAGGTGCCGCTGCCCGGCGAACCCGCGCCGGAACCGGTGCCGGTGCCCGAGACGCCGGTCGGCGGCGACCAGCTGAGCCGCTGCGGGCCGGTCCTGCCGCCTGGCGCCCCCGCTCCGCCGCCGGAGGTCACCGCGGCCAGCTGGGTGCTCGCCGACCTGGACACCGGTGAGGTGCTGGCCGCCCACGACCCGCACGCCCGGCACCGCCCGGCGTCCACCATCAAGGTCCTGACCGCGCTGACCGCGCTCCGCGAGCTGCGGCTGGACGACACCCTGGTGGCCACGCAGGAGGACGCGAACCAGGAGGGCAGCCGGGTCGGTCTCGCGCCCGGCGCCACCTACACCGTCCGGGAGGTGCTGACCGGCCTGATCCTGCGGTCCGGCAACGACGCCGCGCACGCGCTCGCGGTGAAGATGGGCGGTGTCGAGGTCACCGTCGACAAGATGAACGCGCTGGCCGAATCGCTCGGGGCGCTGGACACCCGCACCGCCACCCCGTCCGGGCTGGACGGCCCGGGCATGAGCACCTCCGCCTACGACCTGGCGACCATCTTCCGGGTGGCCATGCGGGAACCCGAGTTCGCCAAGATCGTGAGCACCCACTCGGCGTTCCTGCCCGGGGCGCCGGGCGGTCCGCCGCTGGAGGTGTGGAGCGACAACCAGGTCCTGCGGTCCTACCCGGGCGGGCTGGGCGGCAAGACCGGGTTCACCGACGACGCCCGGCACACCTACATCGGCGCGGCCGAGCGCGACGGGCGGCGGTTGGTGGCCGTGCTGATGCGCGGCGAGAACCAGCCGATCCGGTTGTCCGCGCAGACCATGCGGCTGCTGGACTACGGCTTCGCGCTGGGCGGCGAGCCGGTCGGCGAGCTGGTCACCGCCTCCCCGGCGCCGCCCGCGGACGGCGAGCCGGAGCCGGACCGGGTGCAGGCGCAGCCGACGGACCCGTCCCTGTTCGGCACGGTCGGCGGACCGCTCGCCCTGCTGGCTGCGGCGGGTGTCGCCGTGGCCGCCGCGATCGCCGTGCAGCGCCGCCGAGCGGCCCTGGCCCGGCGACGGCGCAGCAGCGGCGACGACCACCCCTGATCCGGGAGCACTACCCGGCGGCCCCCGGCCGTGGTTCAATTAGTTTACGGTCCCGTATCGTTAATTAATTGGAGCGGACGATGGGCGTTCTCGTGGTGGGAGCCGGCCCTACCGGCTTAGCGCTGGCATGCGGCTTGAGGGCGCACGGCGTCCCGGTGCGGGTCATCGATCGTGCCGCCGAACCGGCGACCACGTCGCGGGCGAACATCCTGCACGCGCGCGGCGTGGAAGTGCTCAACCGGCTGGGCGCCCTCGGTGATCTGCCAGAACGCGCGCAGCACGCCATCCGGATCACCCTGCACGCCGCGGACAAGCCGTTGGCCACCGTCAGCTTCGGAGAGGTCGAGGGCAACCAGCTCTCCGCGCTGGTGGTGTCGCAGGCCGAGGTGGAGGCCGCGCTGCGGCGACGGCTGGCCGAGCTCGGCGGCGCCATCGAGTGGGGCCGCGAGCTCACCGACCTCGCGCAGGGCTCCGACGGCGTGGTCGCCACGATCTCGGGCGAGGCCACGCACGCGGACTACGTGGTGGGCTGCGACGGCGCGCACAGCGCGGTCCGCAAGCTCGTCGGCATCGGCTTCCCCGGCGCTGCGCTGGTGGACCAGTGGCTGCTCGCCGACGTCGACGCCGACTGGGACCTGGACCGCCGCGGCTCGTCGGGCTGGTTCGCCCGCGACGGCCTGTTCATCGCGATGCCGATGCACAGCGCGACCGACGACCGGTGGCGGCTGATGGCCGACGTCGAGCACGTCGAGGACGACGTCCTCGCGCAGCTGCGCCGACTGCTCACCGAGCGCACCGGCCGGACCGACGCGCGGCTGCGCGAGGCAACCTGGGCCTCGGCCTTCCGCATCCACCGCCGCCTCGTCGACAGCTACCGCGCCGGTCGGGTCCTGCTCGCCGGGGACGCCGCGCACATCCACAGCCCCTTCGGCGGCCAGGGCATGAACACCGGCATCGGTGACGCCGAGAACCTCGCGTGGAAGCTTGCCTTGGTGCTGCGGGGACGCGCTGGTGCCGCACTCCTGGACACCTACCAGGCCGAACGCCGCCCCCTGGCGCAGGACGTCCTGCGCAGCACCACGGCCAACACCAAGCTCATGCTGGCCGAAGGCGCGGTGGGCCGAGCGGTCCGCAACCTCTTCACCCGCGTGGCCAACCTCGACGTGGTTCAGCGCCGCGGGACTTGGCTGGCCTCCCAGCTGTGGGTGAACTACCGCAACGGCCCCCTCGGCTCCCGCCGCGGCCCCCGCCCGCGCCCGGGCGACCGGGTCCCCGACCTGCCGTGCCGGAACGGCAACCGCCCCACCCGCCTCCACACCGAACTCGGTGGCCACTGGGCCCTCCTCGCCAACCAGCAGCTCACCACCCCACTCGGAGACGCCGTCACGCACCTGACGGCCAACCAACCGCGCGACGAGATCTGGCTGGTGCGCCCGGACGCCCACCTGGCCTGGCGCAGCACCAGCACGACCGACCTCAACCGCTGGATCGAGAAGACGCTGCTCGCGGGGAGGAGCGCATGAACGCCGACGAGCCCAAGCGCGCCCGACGCGGACGCCCCCGGAACCCCGAGGCCGATCGAGCAATCCTGCGAGCCGCCCTGGACCTGTTCATCGAAGGCGGCGTCGAAGGCACCAGCATCGAGCAGATCGCCAAGCGCGCCGGAGTGGGTAAGCTCACGGTCTACCGCCGCTGGAACTCCAAGGAAGCACTGCTGGCGGCCGCGATCGAATCCGCCCGCGACGAAACCCCCGGAACGGCACCCCCCAACCCCGACGCACCGCTGGAAGAACTGGTCCGGCAGGTCTTGCCCGGCCTGGCCGAAGCAATCGCCAACCCGCGCCTGCGCGCCATGATCGCCCGAATCTTCGGAGCCAGCGCCAGCCACCCAGAACTCATGGCGACCTACTGGCACGACTACGTCGTCCCCCGGCGCCAAACCACCCGGGACCTCCTGCGACGAGCGCAGTCCGAGGGCGCGGTCCCACCCGACGCCGACCTGGAAGTACTGATCGACATGATGGTGGGAGCGGTTCTCTTCCGCCTCCTCCAACCAGAACCCCTGAACCCCACCAGGGCCCAGGCCTACCTGGAGTCGGTGTACCGAAGAGCAGGTCTACTGAGCAATGACACCTGAGCCCAGGAAGCAATTGCTAGAAGACCACTCACACGCAAACAAAAACCACACCACACGCCCACCCAAGAAGCGGTGACACCACAAAAACCCACATCACACGCCCCCGAGGAGCCACGACACCAGGACCACATCACACGGATCAGAGGGGCGGTGACCTCTGCAATTTCGATTGAAATTGCCACGTCGCCACCGCGAGCTACGTCGAGAACGACGCAATTTCGATTGAAATTGCAACACCCCCAAAGCAACCACCCCCCGCTATGAACCCAGAACCAACCCCCCCACGCGAAGAAACCCAAATCCCCCTCACCCCACCCCAGTACCACCACCAATACCCCAGTACCCCACCCCGAACCTCACCGCCGACGCCGCCAGGCGTACCCGGCCAGCGCCCCGATCCCCACCAACCCCGCCGCGGCCCGCGCCCCCGGACGCTCCCGCACCTGCACCACCGGCCGGATGATCGCCGGGCCCGGCGGCTCCGGCGCCGCCGCCTGCAGGTTCTCCGGCGCCGAAGCCGTCCACGCCGTCACGAAGAGCACGAACCGCGAGGTCAGGTTGGCGAACACCAGCAGACCCAGTATCGGCCCGAACGCCGCTCCGGCCGGGGAGCTGGTGACGCTGTTCAGGTAGATCACCGCCACCTGCTTGAGGATCTCGAAGCCCACAGCCGCGAACAGCGCACCCCACACCGCGCTCCGCAGCGTGACCGGCGTGCGCGGCAGCCTCGCCAGCACCCACAGGAACACCAGCCAGCTCGCCGCCAGGGACAGCAGGGTGGTCAGGGCTCGGAGCGCGAGCACCGCCGCCGCGGTGTGCTCGATGCCGACCAGCTCGAACAGCCGCAGCCCGAGGCCGCCGAGGGCGCTGATGCCGAACGAGACCGCCATCGCCGCGCCGAGGCCGACCAGGGACAGCAGGTCGGACACCATCCGGCGCCACATCGGCTGCGCGCTCGGCACCTGCGTCCACTGCGCGGTCAGCGCCTCGCGCAGGTTGGTCATCCAGCCCAGGCCGGAGTACAGGGCGGCGAGCAGGCCGATCACCCCGACCGCTCCGGCCTGGTGGATCGCCTGCTCGACGACCCCGGTCAGCATCTCGCTCATCGCGGGGCTCGGCACCGCCGAGGTGATCGAGTCCTGCAGCCGCGCGAGCAGGCCGGGGTTGCCCGCCAGCACGAACCCGGCCACCGCGAAGGCGATCATCAGCAGCGGCACCAACGCGAGCACGCTGAAGTAGGTGATCGCCGCGGCGTAGTAGTCGCCGTACTGCTTCTGGTACCGCTCGAACGCGCGGATCAGCCGGTCCAGCCACGCGTGCTTGCGCCGCAGCAGCGCCAACCGCCCCGGCTTCTCCTCCTGCTGCCCGGTCACGGTGCACCTCCCGCCGCAACGGATTCCCCCGAACGGCAGCAGGCTACCCGCTGTTGATCAGCTCAGCCCATCGGCGGAAGGAAGCCCATCCGGTCGAAGACGGTGCGCAGCGTCTCCGAAGCCACCTCGCGGGCCCGCTCGGCGCCGCGGTGCAGCACCTTGTCCAGCTCCGCCGGGTCGTCGAGGTAGGCCTGGACCTTCTCCTGGAACGGCGTGACGAACTCGACCACGACCTCGCCGAGGTCCTTCTTCAGGTCGCCGTAGCCCTTGCCCTCGTAGGCGGTCTCCAGGTCGGCGACGCTGCGGCCGGTCAGCGCCGAGTAGATCACCAGCAGGTTGCTGATGCCCGGCTTGCCCTCGACGTCGTAGCGGATCTCGCGCTCCAGGTCGGTGACCGCGGAGCGGATCTTCTTCGCCGACCGCTTCGGCGCCTCCAGCAGCTCGACGACCCCGGCGGGCACCGACTTGCTCATCTTCGAGGTCGGGTCCTGCAGGTCGTAGATCTTCGCGGTCGCCTGGGGGATGTGCGCGGCCGGGACGGTGAAGGTGCTGCCGTAGCGGGAGTTGAACCGCTGGGCGAGGTTGCGGGTCAGCTCCAGGTGCTGGCGCTGGTCCTCGCCGACCGGGACCGCGTCGGCCTGGTAGAGCAGGATGTCCGCGGCCTGCAGCACCGGGTAGGTGAACAGTCCGACGCTGACGTGGTCGGCCTCCTGCCGGGCGGACTTGTCCTTGAACTGGGTCATCCGACCGGCCTCGCCGAAGCCGGTCTGGCACTCCAGCACCCAGCCGAGCTGGGCGTGCTCCGGGACGTGGCTCTGCACGAACAGCGTGGCGCGGTCCGGGTCGATGCCCAGCGCCAGCAGCTGGGCGGCGGACAGCCGGGTGCGCTGGCGCAGCTGCGCGGGGTCCTGCTCGACGGTGATGGCGTGCAGGTCGACGACGCAGTAGAAGGCGTCGTGGGTGTCCTGCATGGCGACCCACTCCCGCAGGGCGCCCAGGTAGTTGCCGAGGTGGAAGGAATCGGCGGTCGGCTGGATGCCGGACAACACGCGCGGCCGAGCCGCGGACTGGCTGTTCTGGGGTGCGGTGTCGCTGCTCACGTGCCGATTCTCGCAAGCCCCGCGCCGACGGTGGGAACGACCTCCCGGGTCAGGAGGTCTTGCGCTGGTTCTCGGGGTGGACCTTCTTCTTCCGGAACGCACCCGCGACCATGCCGACCACGCCGAGTCCGACGGCGGTGAGGCCGACCGGGGTGGCCAGCGAGTCCAGTGGTCCGCGCACGGTCAGCGCCAGCGGTTCGGCGGTGGCCGCCGTCGCGGTCGCGGGCAGCGCCGCGGCGATCGCGGTACCGAGTGCGGTGGCTCGCGTGGCCACGTGAGCTATTCGGCTACGCACGAGCGCGCCTCCCTAACGACAGTTGACCCGTTCGGGTCAGCATTCGTCCGAGTCTGGTGGCGGACCGTACCGGTCGGCCGTAACACCTGCGGTCGCTTTGCGTAAACCGACCACGACGGAATGATCATATTTTCCCCCGGAATGAGCGTGAATCCGGGTCTGTGCAACGTTCAACGACGCAGGCCAGGCAGTGGATCAGCGACTCGCACGACCACCCGATCCAGCTACCGCCATGACCTGGATCACACCCGTCCGGGGACGGGCGATTCGTGGAGGGCGCAACTCCCATTGGAATCAGACGTGCGATTCCAACGGAAGTTGCGCCGAACGGCGGTTCAGACCGGGCTGACACCGATCTGCACGCGCCCCGAACGCCCGTAGGTGGTGGTCCGCTGCCGCGCCGGACGCCCCGCCCGAGCAGCCAGTTCGTGCAGCTCCTCGACACTGCGTTCCGAACCGTGCTCGGAGCCGGCCATCCGGCTGATGGTCTCCTCCATCAGGGTGCCGCCGACGTCGTTCGCCCCGCCGTGCAGCACCTCGGTCGTCCCGGCGTCGCCGAGCTTCACCCACGAGCACTGGACGTTGTCGATGCGCCCGTGCAGCAGCACGCGCGCCATCGCGTGCACCGCGCGGTTGTCCCGGCGCGTGGGCCCCGGCCGGGCGAGCCCGGCCAGGTAGATCGGCGCGTTGCGGTGCACGAACGGCAGCGGCACGAACTCGGTGAACCCGGCAGCGCCGTGCTCGGCCGCGGTGTCCTGCACCCCGGCCAGCGTCCGGAGGTGGCCCAGCCAGTGCTCCGGGGTGTCCACGTGGCCGTACATCATCGTCGACGAGGACGGGATGCCCAGCCGGTGCGCGGTGCTGACCACCTCGACCCACTCGGCGGCGGGCAGCTTGCCCTTGGTCAGCACCCAGCGCACCTCGTCGTCGAGGATCTCCGCCGCGGTGCCCGGAATGCTGCCCAGCCCGGCCTCCTTCAGCTCGGCCAGCCAGTCCGCGATGCTCACGCCCGCCTTGGCCGCCGCGCTGACGATCTCCATCGGGCTGAAGGCGTGCACGTGCATCTCCGGCACCCGCTGCTTGATCGCCCGCACCAGGTCGGCGTAGCCGGACACCGGCAGCCGCGGGTCGATGCCGCCCTGCATGCAGATCTCGGTGGCCCCGGCCCGCCACGCCTCGTCGGCGCGGTCGGCGACCTCCTCCGGGGAGAGCCGGTAGGCGTCGGCGTCGCGCTCGCGCTGCGCGAAGGCACAGAACCGGCAGCCGACGTAGCAGATGTTGGAGAAGTTGATGTTGCGGTTGACCACGTAGGTGATGTCGTTCCCGACGACCTCCTGGCGCAGCTCGTCGGCGATCCGCGCGAGCTCGTCCAGCGCGACTCCGTCGCAGGTCATCAAGGCCATCGCCGCGTCGTGGTGCGCTTCGTCGAGCAGCGCGGCCGGGTCGGAGGCGGCCAGCTGGAGCCCGGCGCGCACGTCGGCGTCGAGCCGCTCCGGGGCGGTTCCGGCGGGGACCTGGGCGCGCAGCTCGTCCCAGTTGCCGTAGACGGTGTCGAAGTCGCCGCGGCGGTCCCCCGTGCGGCCCTCGGTGTCGATGCTGCGGTGCAGGTCGGTGCGGCCGGTGGAGTCGAACCCGCCGTCCGGTTCCTGCCACTCGCGGCCGACGACCTCGGCGTCCGGTCGCCGCAGGCCGTCCGGACCGGCCAGCGCCGCCACGTGCCCGGTCACCCGCAGGTCCAGCCACTGCGTGCTGTCCCCGGCCAGCCCGGCGCGCACGTAGCGCGGGTAGGCGGTGAGCCGCTCGCGCAGCTCGAACCCGGCCTCGGCGGTGGTCGCGGCCAGGTCGTCCAGCTGGGGCCAGGGGTGCTCGGGGCTGACGTGGTCCGGGGTCACCGGGGAGACGCCGCCCCAGTCGTCGATCCCGGCGCGCAGCATCAGCAGCTGCTGGTCGCCGACCAGGTTCGGCGGTGCCTGCACGCTGACCCCGGAGGGCATCAGCAGCCGCGCGACCGCGACGGTGGCGGCCAGGTCGTGCAGGTCGGCGTCGGGCACGTCGCGCATCGCGGTGTCCGGTTTGGCCCGGAAGTTCTGCACGATGACTTCCTGCAGGTGCCCGTACTGGCGGGCGGTGCTGCGCAGCGCGAGCAGCGACTCGGCGCGCTCGGTGCGGGTTTCGCCGATGCCGATGAGGATTCCGCTGGTGAACGGCACCGCGACCCGACCGGCGTCGGCAAGCGCGCGCAGCCGGACCGCGGGTTCCTTGTCGGGGCTTGCGAAGTGCGGCCCGCCCTTGTCCCGCCACAGCCGCTCGGCGGTGGTCTCCAGCATCATGCCCATGCTCACCGCGACCGGCTTCAGCCTGGTCAGCTCCGACCAGGACAGCACCCCGGGGTTGAGGTGCGGCAGCAGGCCGGTCTCCTCCAGCACCGCGACCGCGCAGGCCCGCACGTAGTCCACAGTGGAGGAGTAGCCGCGGGCCTCCAGCCACTCCGCTGCCGCTGACCAGCGCTCCTCCGGCCGATCGCCCAAGGTGAACAGTGCTTCGGTGCACCCGGCGGCGGCGCCCTGGCGGGCGATCTCCACCACCTCCTCGCGTTCCAGGAACGCCGATTCGAGGCGGTGCGGGACGGTGGCGAACGTGCAGTAGTGGCACCGGTCCCGGCACAACCGGGTCAGCGGTATGAACACGTTGCGGGCGTGCGTGACCACCCCGGGCCGACCCTCCGCGACCAGGTGCGCGTCCCGCGCGCGCCCCGCCGCGGCGAACAGCCGCTCCAGGTCATCGCCGCGGGCGTGCAGCAGCACGGCGGCCTCGGTGGCGTCCAGCGAAACGCCGTCGGTGGCCCGGCGCAACGCTCTGCGCATGGCCGACGCGCTGGGGGTGGGTTCCGGCTGGGCGAGTTGCAGATCTTCGACCGACACCAACCGACTCTAAGTCCGCGGAGCGGCACCGCGCACCCACCAACCACGTGCGGCACTGCTCACTTCCAGCTAGCCAATTACTCCATCTCGCCCTACCAGACATCCCCGAAACAGGCGCAGAATCCGTCGCACAACGCTGGGTGGATCACTCTTCGTCTCCACAGGAGGGACGCGTGTCACGCAAAGGACTGAGAGGGCGCACGGCGCGCATCGCCGGGTCGGCCCTCGCGCTGGCGCTGCTGGTGCCAGCTGGTGTCGTCAGCACCGCAGCGCCCGCACCGGCGAGCACCGCCGCACCGGCGCACTTCGTCGTGCTCGGACCGACCGGTGACGGCCTGAAGCTGACCGAGGACTCGGTCCGCGCCGTCGGCGGCACCGTGGTGCAGAGCTGGCCGCAGATCGGGGTCGTGGTGGCGACCTCCACCGACCCGGCCTTCGCGGACGCGGTGCGCGCCCAACCCGCCGTCGACCAGGCGGGTAGCACCCGCAACCTCGCCGAGCAGCTGCCGCCGACGCAGTCGACGCGGCTGGAGGCGCTGGAGGGCAACGTCGACGCCGCCGCGTTCGCCGCGCAGGCCGGGCAGGAGCCGCTGGAGCCCGAGCAGTGGGACATGCGGCAGATCAAGGCCGACCAGGCGCACCAGGTCTCGCAGGGCAGCGCGGACATCACTGTCGGCGTGCTTGACTCCGGGATCGACGCGGCGCACCCCGACCTCGCGCCGAACATCGACTCCACCAAGTCGGTGAGCTGCGTCAACGAGGGCGTCCCGGACACCCGGCCGGAGGCCTGGCAGCCGCAGGACCCGACGCAGAGCCACGGCACGCACGTGGCGGGCTCCATCGCCGCGGCGCGCAACGGCGTGGGCGTCGCCGGTGTCGCGCCGGACGTCAGCCTGGCCTCGGTGCGGGTGGTCGACGACGACGGGTTCATCTACCCCGAGTACGCGATCTGCGGCTTCATCTGGGCCGCTGAGCAGGGCATCGACGTCACGAACAACTCCTACTTCGTCGACCCCTGGCTGCTGTGGTGCGAGAGCGACCCGGACCAGCGGGCCGGGGCGGAGGCGGTGCGCCGGGCGGTCGCCTACGCCAGCAGCAAGGACGTGGTGACCGTGGCGGCGGCGGGCAACGCCGGTTGGGACCTGTCCAAGCCGATCCACGACACCGAGAGCCCGAACAACGGCACCCCGCAGCAGGACCGGCTGACCGGGCCCGAGTGCCACGTGCTGCCGGGTGAGCTGCCGGGCGTGGTGGCGGTCTCCGCGGTGGGCCCGGATCTGGTGAAGTCGTACTACTCCAGCTACGGGCTGGGCTCGGTCGCGGTGACCGCCCCGGGCGGCGACAAGGACCAGGTCCCGGACACCCCGTCGCGCAACGGCCGGGTGCTGTCCACCGTGCCAGGCGGTGGCTGGGGCTGGATGCAGGGCACCTCGATGGCCAGCCCGCACGCGGCCGGTGTGGTCGCGCTGCTGCGCAGCGCCCACCCGGAGTGGAGCGCCCAGCAGGTGACCGGTGCGCTGGCCAACCAGGCGGATGCCCTGGCGTGCCCGGAGAACTACGACCCGGACGGCGACGGCAAGCCGGACGCGGTGTGCGCGGGCGGCGGGACCGGCGCGGGCTTCTACGGCGCTGGCCTGGTCGACGCGCTCGACGCGGTGCGGTGACCACGCGAGCTCCCTGGAGGTCGGACAGCTGACCTCCACGGAGGTCGCGCAGACCCCCACCCGGAGGGGTGACGAGCGGAGGGCATCTCGACCGGCCGAGCCGGTGGAGGTGCCCTTCACCGCATCCTGCGGGGTGTTCTGGGTTGCCCGGGGCACCGCCGGGACGGACGCTCGACCGGAGCGGAACCCGGTGGGAGCGAGGTCGTCGTGGGGGATTCGGAGCGGTTCGTGATCGTGGGCGCCGGGATGGCCGGGGCCAAGGGCGCCGAGGCGCTGCGGGCGCTGGGGTTCGACGGGCGGATCGCGCTGCTCGGCGACGAACCGCACCGGCCCTACGAGCGCCCACCGCTGTCGAAGGACTACCTGCTGGGCAAGAGCGGGTTCGACGCGGCCTACGTGCACGACGAGGGCTGGTACGCGGAGAACCGGGTGGACCTCCAGCTCGGGGTGGCGGTGCAGCGGATCGACCGGTCGCTGCGGCAGGTCGAGCTCAGCGACGGCAGCCGCCTCGACTACGACAAGCTGCTGCTCACTACCGGCGCGCACCCCCGCCCGCTGCCGGTGCCCGGCGCCGACGCCGAGGGCGTGCTGCTCCTGCGCCGCGTCGAGGACTCCGACCGCATCAAGCGGGCCCTGGCCCAGGTCGAACGGCTCGTCGTGGTCGGCGCGGGCTGGATCGGCCTGGAGGTCGCGGCCGCGGCCCGTACCTCCGGGGTTGCGGTGACCGTCGTGGAGACCGCCCAGCTGCCGCTGCTGCGCGTGCTCGGCCCCGAGGTCGCGCAGGTCTTCGCGGACCTGCACCGGGCGCACGGCGTCGACTTCCGCTTCGGCACCGCGGTCGACGAGATCCGCACCGGTGGTGGTCGCGCGACCGGTGTCCGGTTGACCGACGGCTCCGAGCTCCCCGCCGACGCGGTGCTGGTCGCGATCGGCGTGGAGCCGGACGTGTCGCTGGCGGCGCAGGCCGGGCTGCGGGTGCAGAACGGCATCCTGGTGGACGCCTCGCTGCGCACCCCGGACCCGAACATCGTGGCGGCGGGCGACGTGGCCAACGCCTTCAACCCGCTGCTGGGCAGGCAGATCCGCGTGGAGCACTGGGCAAACGCGTTGCACCAACCGGCGACCGCGGCGGCGGCAATGCTGGGCCGCGACAGCGAGTACTCGGAACTGCCCTACTTCTTCACCGACCAGTACGACCCGGATGCGGGTGGGATCGGCATGGAGTTCCTCGGCCACGTGGTGCCGGGCGAGTACGACCAGGTGGTGTTCCGCGGTGACGTGGCGGCCCGCGAGTTCATCGCCTTCTGGCTGGACGGCCGCCGCGTGCTGGCGGGCATGAACGTCAACACCTGGGACGTCCAGGACCAGCTGAGGACCCTGGTCACCTCGGGGACCACGGTCGACCCGGCGGCGCTGGCCGACCCGGGCACCCCGCTCAACGACCTCATCGCCCGCTGACCCGGCTCAGGTGCCGACGGCGCGGGCGACGAAGGTGCTGATCAGCTCGTCCTCGTCGTGGTCGGCCAGGACCTCGGGGACCGTCAGGTGCTCCAGGATCAGGCCCGTCATCGCGTAGTAGAGCAGGACCACCGTCATGTCGTCGCCGGGGTTGCCGGTTTCGCGGTGGCCCTCCACGTTGCCCATGAGGTTCTCGCGCAGGGTCCTGGTCAGCGCCGCCTGGAGCTCGGGTCGGCGGGTGGCTTCCAGGCGCAGTTCCAGCAGCGCCAGCCAGCCGGTCCGGTCGTCGGAGATGTGGTGGTAGAGCGCGCGCATCAGCTCGGTGAGCAGTTCGCGTGACGGCGGCAGCTGGAGGCCCTCCACGGCGGGGTCGATCGCCAGCCGCCGATGGATGTGCGCGCCGACCTGGTTGAGCAGGTCGTCCCGGTTGGCGAAGTAGTTCGACGCGGTGCCTTTGGGCACCCCCGCCTCGGCGTCCACCGCGCGGAAGGTCAGGCCGCGCGCGCCGTCCCGCGCCAGCACCTCGATCGCCGCGTCGACCAGGGCGATCCGCCGTTCTGGGTTCTGCACCATGGCTTCCTCCGAAAAAGCCCCTTGACAACCACTACAGGCAGAGTACTACATTCGAAGCACTACAAACGAAGTGGTTACCGGAGGTCCCATGCGGAAGCTCACCTACCTGGTCGCGTCCACCGTCGACGGCTTCATCACCGGACCGGCCGGCGACAACCCGGACTTCTTTCTGATCGAGGGCGACCACGCGCAACCGACCCGCGACGAGTACCCGGAGATCATGCCGACGCACTTCCGCCCGCTGACCGGTCTCGAAGGCGTGCCGAACAAGCACTTCGACACCGTCCTGCAGGGGCGCGGCACCTGGGAGGTGGGCGTGGCCGACGGGGTGACGAACGCCTACCAGCACCTGCGCAACATCGTGTTCACCCGCACCGTCGACCCGTGCACCGACCCCACGGTGGAATTCGTCGCCACCGACCCGCTGGAGAAGGTGCGGGAGCTCAAGCGGGAGGAGGGCATGGGCATCTGGCTGTGCGGCGGCGGGAAGCTCGCGGCCGCCCTGCGCCCGGAGGTCGACGAGCTCGTCATCAAGCTCCACCCGGTCGTCACCGGCGCCGGAATCCCGCTGTTCGACGGCGAGTTCAGTCCCGAGCAGTTCGACCTGGCCGACACCCGGGTGTTCAACAACGGCGTCATCTACCTGACCTACACCAAGCGCTGAACCTGGAGGCGACCTTGCGAAAGCTCACCTACTGCGTGGCCACCACGATCGACGGCTACATCGCCGCCCCCGACCGCTCCGACCCGAGCAGCACCGGTCTGATGGCCCCGAGCCCGGAGTACCTGCCGCGGCTGCTGGCGGAACTCCCGGAGATCATCCCCACGCACCTGCGCGAACCGCTCGGCATCGCCGACGTCGAGCCGAAGCACTTCGACACCGTCATCGAAGGCCGCGGCTCCTACGAGATCGGCCTGCAGGCGGGCATCACCAACGCCTACGCCCACCTGGAGCACTACGTGTTCTCGCGGACGATGACCGGGGGCCCGGACCCCGGCGTGCACCTCGTGGCGACGGACCCGGTCGAGAAGGTCCGCGAGCTCAAAGCCCAACCGGGCAAAAAGATCTGGCTGGTGGGCGGCGCGAAGCTGGCGGCCGCCCTGCGCCCGGAGATCGACGAGCTGCTGATCAAGCTCAACCCGGTGGTCGCCGGAGCGGGGATTCCGCTGTTCGACGGCGGGTTCCACCCCGAGCAGTTCGACCTGACCAGCGCCCAACCGTTCCCAGGAGGAGTGGTCCACCTGACCTACCAGAAGCGCTGATCACACGTCGTAGGTCACGGTGACCGGGGCGTGGTCGGACCAGCGCAGGTCGTAGCTCTCGGCCCGCTCCACCACCGCCGAGGTCGCGCGCTCGGCCAGACCGGTGGTGGCCACGTGCAGGTCGATCCGCCACCCGGAGTCGTTGTCGAAGGCCTTGCCCCGGTAGGACCACCACGAGTACGGGCCGGGGCCCTCCGGGTGGAGGTGGCGGACCACGTCGGTGTAGCCGCTGGCGTACAGGTCGGTCAGCCAGGCCCGCTCCTCCGGGAGGAAGCCCGCCTCCTTCCGGTTGGCCTTCCAGTTCTTCAGGTCGACCTCCTGGTGCGCGATGTTCCAGTCACCGCACACCAAAACCTCGCGACCGTCGGCCGCGGCGCGCCCGCGGAGCTCGTCCAGGTACTGGCGGAACTCCTTCATGAAGCGTTCCTTCTCGTCCTGGCGCGACGTGCCGACGTCACCGCTGGGCAGGTACAGGCTGCCGAGCACCAGCCCCGGCAGCTCGACCTCCGCGTACCGGCCGCTCTCGTCGAACTCCGCCGAGCCGAAACCGGTGCGCACCGCCTCGGGTTCGGTACGGCTGTAGATCGCCACCCCGGCGCGACCCTTCTCCGAACTGGGCGCGAGCACGGTGTGCCAGCCCTCGGGCTCGCGGACGGCGGCGGTGAGCTGGTCGGGCTCCGCGCGCGTCTCCTGCATGCAGATGACGTCCGCACCAGTGGCCGCCAGCCACTCCACGAAGCCCTTCCTGGCGGCGGCGCGCAGGCCGTTGACGTTCACGCTCGACACCGTGAGGAAACCACCCATGGGGCGATTCTATGGAACCATCGTCCCAGGCAGGGATGACCCGTACCGATGCCCGGCGCCGCTGCCGCCCAGGCGTGTTGTCCGGGACAAGTTCTACCCGCTTGATCAGCGATCGCAGCACCTCCCGCCGTTGCAGCACAGGCAAGGTGTCCCACTCCTCTAGCAAGCCGAGGGCGACCGCAGGCGGATCGGATACCGGGTTCTCAGCGCCTTGACTTGCCCGTGCGATTTCCCCCTCTGCCTCGGCTCGACGCTGTAGCAACTTGTCGCGTGCACGGTCATAGACCGATTCGGGGATGCGCTCAGCGTCGTTCCGGCCATCACTTCAGGCGAGATGGAACTTTCACCAGCCTGCTGTTCTAGTCCTTTTCTCTCGAAGGAGCCAACGCGTACTCCGCGTGACCTATCCGACGAAGCAGAGGCCAGCCATATTTCAACTGTCCGTCCCGCAAAGGACATGAACTCGTCAAGTTCATGTCGCTCGGCCCATGCACCGTTCGCACAGAGCACCGGGAAGGTGGGTGGCGCGCTCCAACGTCTGTCATTCCTATCTGACATAAGGGAAGCATACACGCCGTTGCTGCACTAGATGGGAGAACAGAACCAACTCTGCCAGCAAGCGACGAGGCCACGGAAACAGCGCAGTCAGAATGCCGCACAACACCATTGTGGTGACGACTGCTATCGTCACCGACGTGATTTTTGGCCTACAGCGCACAAAAATAGATATAGCGGCGATAGCATCGAAAGCTGCCCCCGAAGGCCGAGTTTTCGTTAAATGAGTGCAGGAGGTAGCAAGCGCCAGCAAGCAATACTCCGAAAATTGCGCAAGTGGCGGTGCAGCTATGGCATCTCTTCTTCGACCTCTCGGGCCGCAGTGAGCGCGGGGTCCTCGTTCGGGTCGACATAGCCGCCGGGGAGCTCCCACACCCACCGGTCGAGGATGAATCGGTGGCGCCAGATCGTCAGCACGTGATCGGAGTCGACGACCACAGTCATCGCGGCCTTGGGCATGCGCAGCACGTACTGCTCGAACGTGACGCCGTCTGGTAGCTCGACCGACGCGATGCTCAGCTTGAGCCGTCGGGTGTCGTCGATCAGTCGTTCGCCGTGGATGGTCCAAGTCGCCAGCTCAGGCGCGTTCGTCTCGTTCGCCAGAGAGCGGAACGCTACCGGAATAAGACGAAGGTTCTCCATGGCGGAGGCGAGCGCCCGCCCGGATGCACCGGGTGGGCGCTCACGCACGCATCCCTCGGCTTTCTCGCTGGTCAGACCACGTCCTGTGGCCTTAGCGTTTCAAGCTAGATCGTTGTGTGCTCTAGGAACGTTCACGCTCGACACAGTCAGCACGCCCGCGAGGGTAACCACCGGCCCCGACGACCAGCCGACGCGGTCGCCGCTCACCTCGACGGACGGGGGCGGCGGCGGTCCCGGCGGCGGCTCGGCCGCGGTGCCGCCGGGCGCTGCCAGAGCCACAGGCACACCCGGGCACCGCCGAGGCTGGAGCGGTCCACCACCAGGCGACCACCGGTCGACTCCGCCACCCGGCGCGCGATGTCCAGGCCCAGGCCGGTCGACCCGGCGCTGCTGCGGCCGCGCTGCACCGCCTCCGACAGCCCCGCGACGCCCGGCCCCGCGTCCTCCACGACCACCCCGACCACGCCGTCGTTCACCCCGTCGTTGCGGTGCAACGACACCACGAACTCGGTCCGCTCCGGGGTGTGCCGGAAGACGTTGCCCACCACGGCATCCACGGACGCCGCCAGTTCCGTGGCGGGCACCGGCACCCGCACCGACCCCTCCGCGCCGCGCAGGCTCCACCGCCGCTGCTGGTCCTCGGCCAGCGCCGACCAGAACTCGAGCCGCTCGCGCAGCAGCGCCGCCACGTCGCAGTCCGGGTCCTCGCCCGGACCGGCCCGACGGGCACTGGTGATCACCAGGTCCACCTCGCGCTCCAGCCGGTCTATCGCTAGCCGGGTCTGCTCAGCGGCCTGGTCGTCGCCCAGCGCTCCGGCGTTGAGCCGCAACGCGGTCAGCGGCGTGCGCAGCCGGTGCGAGAGGTCCGCCGCCATCTCGCGCTCGGCGGCCAGCAACTGGCGCACCCGGTCGGCCATGGTGTTGAACGCCTGGCCCGCCGCGACCAGCTCGGGCGGGCCGCTGGGGTGCACCCGGACCCCGAGGTCGCCCGCGCCCAACGCCGACGAGGCGTCGGCCAACCGGATCGTCGCGCGCACCATCCGCGCCGCCAACCGGTCGGCGACCAGCAGCGAGCCGATCACCAGCAGCAACCCGACCCCGCCGAGCACGATCCAGGACCGCAGCACGCCGCGGACCTGCTCGGCCTCCGGCACGAAGACCTCGGCGACCGCCGTGCGCCCGCCGTCCAGCGCGATCGGCTGCACGACCGTCGAACCGCCGGGCACCTCGACGGTCGCGGTGCGCGCGTCGACCACCGCCCGGCTGACGTCGCCCGCGCCCGCCCGGCTGGTGCCGACCACGCCGCCGTCCGGCAGGTGCACCGCGATGCGACCCAGCTGACCGGCGCGGGTGCTGGCCACCGCCTTGCCGACCAGCGCGTGGTCGTCCGTGGTGGCCAGCACCGGGGCGAGTGCGACGGCCTGCCGCTCGGCGTCGGACATCGCCTGGTCGCGGGCCATCTCGCGGATCACCAGGCCCAGCGGGATCAGGAACGCCAGCGCGACCATCGAGGTCACCGCCAGCGCCACCAGGACGACCGTGCGCCTCATTCCGGTTCCACGAGCTTGACGCCGACTCCGCGCACGGTGTGCAGGTAGCGGGGTTCGGCTGCACTCTCCCCCAGCTTGCGGCGCAGCCAGGAGAGGTGGACGTCGATGGTCTGGTCGTCGCCGTAGGACTGCCGCCACACCTGGGAGAGCAGCTCGCGGCGCGGCACCACCCGCCCCGGCCGCGAGGCGAGGTAGGTGAGCAGGTCGAACTCGCGCCGGGTCAGCTCCAGCTCGGTGCCGTCGAGCACCACCACCCGGCTCTCGGTGTCGATGCGCAGCCCGCCGACGGTGATCAGCTGCGTCGGCTGCGCACCGCGGGCGCGGCGCAGGACGGCTTCGATGCGGGCGTTGAGGTGTTCGCTGGAGAACGGCTTGACGATGTAGTCGTCGGCGCCCGCGCGCAGCAGGCGGACGATCTCGGTCTCATCGTCGCGGGCGGTCGCGACGATGGTCGGCACGTCGGAGACGCCGCGGATCATCTTGAGCGTTTCGCCGCCGTCGAGGTCCGGCAGGCCGAGGTCGAGGATGATGACGTCCGGCGGGTTCTCGGTGACCTCCCGCAGCGAGTCGAGGGCGGTCCCGACGCTGCGGACGACCCAGTCCCGCGCGGTCAGGTCGCGGATCAGCGCAGCGCGCACCACCGGATCGTCCTCGACAACCAGCACCACAGCCATGGCGGGCACCATAACCGGACCGTGAGCGGCGTTCGTGCCGCGGTGAACCTCACCACGTCACCGGCGGTGGTGCGGGGTGCTTGCGCGGAGCCGGTGCGGGCGGGGAAGATTGCACTCCCGTGCGAGTTCATCGAGCCTTCACCTATGCCGGCGTGTGGTTGGTGGCGACCACCGCCGCCGTCACGGTGACCTGGCTCGGCGTCCGCGACGTCATCCACGGCGCGGTGTTCGACCAGCCGGACCCACCACCGGCCCGCCCGGTCCTCACCCCGACGACGCTGCCGCCCCCACCGCCGCCGCCCGTCGAACCAGCACCCCCGCCCGTCGAGCTGCCGCCACCGGACACCCCGACCACCACCGCACCGAGTCCCACCGCACCGCCGAGCACCCCCGAAACGACCACAGTGGACACCCCGACGCTGGAGTCGACGACGGAGATCGCGCGGGACGTGCGCACCTACGAGCTCAACGGCGGCACGGTCGTGCTCTCGGTGCGCCCGGAGCGCGCCGAACTGATCTCGGCGACACCGCGGTCGGGTTACACGGTGCAGACCTGGGACCAGGCGGAGGGCTGGCTGCGGGTGGAGTTCAGCGCCGTCGACCGCGCGTCCACCCTGATCGCCACCTGGCACGACGGGCCGACCCGCGTCGAGACCTACGAGAACTGACTCGCCCCGCCTGCGCGACCCCCGCTGGAGATCAGACGTCCGATTTCTTTGGGATCGCGAAAAACTCGGACACGCACCGGTGTGTCGGGCGCCCGACACACCGGTTGTTCACAGTTTCAGTCTTGGTTTCAGGGGGTGGTTGCAACACCAAGCGCTTGGGCTAGTGCTTGTGATGGTGTCATCCAGTTGAGGGTGTGGCGGGGTCGGGTGTTGAGTTCGTGGGCGATGGTGTCGAGGTCGGTTTGGGTGTGGGGGCGTAGGTCGGTTCGTTTGGGTAGGTAGTCGCGGATGAGGCCGTTGGTGTTTTCGTTGGTGCCGCGTAGCCAGGGTTGGCCGGGTGGGCAGAAGTAGACCGGGATGCCGGTGTCGATGGTGAAGCGGGTGTGTTGGGACATTTCCTTGCCTTGGTCCCAGGTGATGCTTTTCCAGAGGTCGGGGGCGGTCAGGCAGTGGTGGAGCAGTCGGGGGAGGCGGTGGATGGATGCCGAGAGGGCGTCGCGGACGGCTTCGGCGGTTTTGCCGTGAGGCAGGGCCAGGAGCATGACGTAGCGGGAGTGGCGTTCGGCCAGGGTGGCCACGGCGCTGCCGTGTGAGCCGAGGATGAGGTCGCCTTCCCAGTGGCCGGGCACGGCCCGGTCCTCGGCCTCGGGTGGGCGGGCCGACAGCGGCACCCGGTCGGGGATCTGGCCACGGCCGTGGGCGTTGTTGGCGGCGCGGGCTGAGGCCGCGCGGGGCCGCCGCAGGCGGTGTTTGCGCCGCAGGTACTGGGTCAGTTCCTCTTTCAGCCTGGCCTTGGTCTGCACATACAGGCTTTGGTAGATGACTTCGTGGGACACCCGCATCTCCGGATCCTCGGGATAGTGACAGCGCAGCCAGGCCGCGATCTGCTGCGGTGACCACCGCTTCTTCAGCAGACGGCCCACCTGCTCAGCCAACTCCGGGTTCGCGGCCAACTTCGACACCTTCGGTCGCCGGGCCCGCTGCCAGGCCGCCTGGTCGGCCTCGATGGCCCGGTAGGCCCGCCGACCACCATTCCGGTTGATCTCCCGCGAGACCACCGACACATCCCGCCCCAGCCTGCGAGCGATCTGACGCAACCACTCTCCCGCCGCCAAGCCCCGGGAAATCTCCTCCCGCTCAGCCAAGGTCAACGCCCGCGGCCCACGCCGCCTCACCGCCGGCACCATCCCACCCGCCGGCCCCACCACCTTGACCACCGACTCGCGAGACATCCCCAACTCACGACAAATCCCCCGCTGCCCGAACCCCTCCTTCCACAACCGCCACACCTCACCAGCACGATCCCGCACCACCGACACCCACAACACCTCCACCAAGATCATCCACGAAGGTGTTGCACCGACCCCCAGAAACCAAGACTGAAACTGTAGATCGTGGTCGGCACGTCCCCGGTAACCACACCGAGGCCACAACCCGCCACGGGCGCGTCGACGTGGACCGAGGCCACGGAGAGTTCCGTTCGGTGCCACGTCGAGCACCGTCACGACTTCCGGGCCACACCACCGAGGAGGAGGCGTCGCACCGGTTCCAGCGGGGCCGCGCGCGGACCGTCCGGCCACCAGTCGGCCAGCACGACCAGCCCCGGCTCCAGGACCTCCGCGCCTGCGAAGCACGCGGTGATCTCCGCGCGGGTACGGAACCGACCACTGCCCAGCGCGCTGCGCAGGAAGGTCGCCTCCAACCGGGCAGCCAGCGCACCGGCCTCCGGGTCCTCCGCACCGGGCTGGAAGAGGTGGCTCAGCACCAGGAACGAGCCGGGCGGCAGCGCGTCGAGGTAGCGGGCCACCAGCTCCGGCACGCCAACCTCGTCCGGCACGTGGTGCAGGGTGCTGAGCTGCAGCAGCGCGATCGGGCGCGACCAGTCGAGCCCCCGCGCGACGACCGGGTCGGCGAGCAGCCCGGCCGGGTCGGTCAGGTCCCCCACCGCGAACCGCACGTTCTCGTTCTCGGTGAGCAGTGCCCGGCCGTGCGCCGCCACCAGCGGGTCGTTGTCGACGTAGACCACGGTGGCGTCCGAGTTGGCCCGCTGCGCGATCTGGTGGAGGTTCTCCGCGGTGGGCAGCCCGGAACCGCAGTCCAGGAACTGGTCGATCCCGACCGTCCCGGCCAGGTAGCGGACCGCCCGCACCAGGAACGCCCGGTTGTCGCGCGCGAGCTCGCCGAGCCCGGGTGCGACCGCGAGCAGGTCGTCGACCACCGCCCGGTCGGACGCGTAGTTGTCCTTGCCACCCAACACCGCGTCGTAGAGCCGAGCACTGCTCGGCCGCTCCGGGTCGATCCCACCGGAAACCGCCCCACTGGTCCGCACCATGACCTCCCCAGCCACCGCACCCCGACCCACGGAGCGTATTTGATCGATTTCTCCTGGTTACGGCCGGGTAGGTTCGGCCAATCCGGGCAAGCCGCTCGACCTGGGACCCGATTCCACTACTATCCCCTCGCGTAACGTTCCACCCCTGGAACACGACTAGTCGTCGTAGTGTCCCCTCACAGGAGGTCTCGCGTGGCCCCGGACAGCGCCACGAGCAGCGGTCCCACTGCGCGCCGCCTCGTGCTCGGCAGTCAGCTGCGCCGACTACGAGAGGCAAGCGGGATCTCCCGAGAGGACGCCGGGTACGCCATCCGCGGCTCGGGCTCGAAGATCAGCCGGCTGGAGCTGGGCAGGGTCGGCTTCAAGGAACGCGACGTCGCGGACCTGCTGACGCTGTACGGCGTCGACGACGACACCGAGCGCGAGTCCTTCTTGGACCTGGTGCGCCGGTCCAACGAACCCGGCTGGTGGCACCGGTACAACGACCTGATGCCGGGCTGGTTCCAGGACTACGTCGGGCTGGAGGAGTCGGCCTCCCGGATCCAGACCTACGAGATCCAGTTCGTGCCGGGCCTGCTGCAGACCGAGCGCTACGCCCGCGCGGTCGCCACCCAGGGCCGCCCGGAGTTCACCGAGGACGAGCTGGACCGCCGGGTCCGGCTGCGGATGCAGCGGCAGAAGCTGTTCAGTCAGCCGAAGGCGCCGCGGGTGTGGGCGGTGATCGACGAGTCGGTGCTGCACCGCCCGATCGGCGGCCGCGAGGTGCTGCGCGAGCAGATCGAGTTCCTGCTCGAGGCGACCAGCCTGGCCGCGGTGACGCTGCAGGTCCTGCCGTTCGAGCTGGGCCGGTCGGGCGCGGAGGGCGCGTTCACCATCCTGCGCTTCGCCGAGCCGGAGCTGCCCGACATCGTCTACCTCGAGCACCTCTGCGGCGCGCTTTACTTGGACAAGCCGGACGAGGTCGAGGTGTACAGCAAGGTCAGCCACCGGCTGGCGGTCGACGCCCAGACCCCGGAGCAGACCCGCAAGACCCTCAAGGCCGCGCTCAAGCAGGCCTGACCGCCACCGCCCCGGAGCGCTCGCACTGCTCCGCCGTGGCCAGTTCTCGCCACCCGATCGGGGGCTCTTTCACCCGCATGGCGCGCCGCCATTCCGGACCCGCACCGTCGTGCCCATGAAACGTGCAGGTCACGGAGGTTCATAGCGGCGCAAACGACATGACACGCGTACGGTTACGCCGTCGCGAGCACGGTGATCAACGTCTCACCGCCGTGCACGTGCATTCAATCGTGCATCTGCACCTGCTAACTTGGGTGCACGATCAACTGCACGTGCAGATGATCGTGCAACGTAAGTCGGGGGAAGGTGGGGTTCGGATGCCGAACATCCAGAACGGGATGCCCGCGAAGCAGCTGCCCAACGCGGTGTGGCGCAAGAGCCGCCACAGCGGGGCGGTCGGCAACTGCGTCGAGCTGGCACCGCTGGTAGACGGCGGGGTGGCGGTCAGGAACTCCCGCTACCCGGAGGGCCCGGCCCTGGTCTACAGCCGGGACGAGATCGCCGCGTTCCTCCACGGAGCCAAGGACGGCGAGTTCGACGACCTGATCGCCTGACGGGACCGGGACCACCGCGCAAGCGGGGTCCGAACCGCACGACGGATATCGGTGGCGCCATGTACGACATTACGAACGGCCTGCAAGCACTGGTCGCGCGCGACTTCCAGTTCGCGCACCCACGTGATGCCGACGGTGGGCTCGTCGCCGTCGTCGGCATCCGGGTGCACCGCGGTGTCTTCGACATCGTGCAGCTCTTCGGGGAGAACGACGCCGACGCGGCCCGGGTCCCCGGCGACGAGCCCGACGTGCTGTTCCCGAGCAAGGTGCTGTGGCGCACCAACGGTTCGGCGCGCGAGGTGATCAACGAGCTGCTGGCGCTGGGTGACCCCGCCCCGGACATGGGATCCCCGGCTGCCGGGTGCTGGATGTCGACCCACGCCGGTCGCTCCACCTGGCTCGCGGCCTCCGCCTGACCTCGGCGGCGCCGCGCGCCGCCCCAGACCCCGCCCCGACCCCGGCGCCGACGTCCCAAGTGGACCATGCCCCCGGCCCGGGAACCCCCGAAGAGACCGAGTTCCCGCGCTGCTGCGGCAGCGCGGGAACTCGGCCGGGACCCCACATCTGGCGCGGGCGCATCGAAACCCCGGGAATGCCAACACATCTCGGCATGTCGGGTGCCCGACACGCCGTTCGTTCACAGTTTCAACTGAAACTGTGGTTCGCCGGGTCCCCACTGCACAACTCCGCGAGCCCTCAGCGAGGTGCCACCGCCTTGGGCGAAGTGCCGGGGGACCGGGCGAGTTGGGGGTGGGCGCCAGTGGAGTCGGACGTCCGGTTCCACTGGAGTTGTGCGGGTTCGGAGATCATGCGGGGTTGGTGGGTTCGGGTTGCGGGGTGGTGAGGCGTGGAGGTGGCTGGCTGCTTCGAGCATGGCCCTGGCCCGGGTGGTCAGGTCCGCTCGGCGTTGGGCCAGGGCTGCGCGGAGTGCTTCTCGACTCCCGGTGCGTCGGAGTTCGGTCAGGACCTGGCGGACCTGGGGTAGGGGGTAACGGGCCTGGCGGAGCATGTGGACCACCTGCGCGTCGCGGATGTCGGGCGGGCGGTAGCAGCGGTAGCCGGTGCCTCGTTCCCGCTCCGGGACCAGCAGCCCCTCGGATTCCCACACCCGCAGCGCCGAGGTGCGCACCCCGAGGTGGGCGGCGAGGTCCCCGATCCGCATGTCCGCCTTCGGCGCCGGGGCCTGGTCGGCGACCGCTTCCAGCGCCGCGCCGATCTCGTCGAGGCTGCGCCGCTGCTCGTGCAGGGCCGCGTGCCCGGCGTCGACCAGCTCCAACGCCTTCGGGACCGCACCGGCGTGCACCGCGTGCATGATCGCCTGCGCGGTGTGGATGCCGAATCCCCGCACCAGCGCCCGGTAGGTGAGCAGCGCCCGCAGGTGCCGGTCGTGGAAGCACCGGTAGCCGGACTCGGTCCGCCGCGCGGGCGGCAGCACCCCGGCGTCCAGGTAGTTGCGGACCTGCTGGGTGGAGATGCCCGCCGCCCGGGCCAGGTCGACCGGCCGCAGCTTCACCTTCGGAGTCGCCATCGCTTGAAGGTTATCCAGGACCACAGCCTTGGTCATCAGCGACTCTCCTGACCAAGCCTCAACCGACCGCCGCAGCCAGGCGGCCAGTCCCCTCCACACATCGGGTTGGGGAGGCCGTGCGTTCGGCCGGGACGCGTTGGAGTTCCCACGCACCGGCCGAACCGCACACGAGTCCGACGTGGAACCGCCGCGCACCCGACCTGGGGACCGCTACGCCGCCCCGCGCGCCACCGCTTCCCGACCGCAGAGCCGGTCGACCAACCGCGCGCCGAAGGTGCCGTCGGTCCGCAGGACCACGCGCACGTTCGCGCCCTCGTCCGCCGGGAACCCGCGGTACTGCCCGCGGAGGTCCGCCACCGTCGTGCCGCGGGCCGGGCCGTCGCCGGTCTCGACGTCGACCGGGACGACCGGCGCCAGCAGCGGTTCGACGTCGCCCACCGCGATCGCCGCGGCCAGCGGGTCGTGGCAGGCGGCCTTGCGCTCGCCGAAGGCGTGCCGCGCGTAGAAGTCCAGGTACTGGTCCAGGATCGCGGCGGTGAAGGTCGTGACCGGGGTGCCGAACTCAGCCAGCTGCCGCCGCTGCTGCTCGGTGATCGCCTCGGTCATGGTGGCGTCGAGCGGCACCAGCGTCACCGGCCAACCGGCCCGCAGCACGATCCGCGCGGCTTCGGGGTCGTTGCTGATGTTCGCTTCCGCGGCCGGGGTGACGTTGCCCGGGTGCCGCAGCGCTCCGCCCATGATCGTGACGTGCTTGACCAGCCGCGGCAGCTCCGGTTCAAGCTGCAGCGCGGCGGCCAGGTTCGTCAACGGGCCTACCGCCAGCAGGTGCACGGCCCCGGGGTCCTGCCGGGCCATGCGGACGATCAGCTCAGCGGCCGGTTCGGTGCTGGGCGCGGCTTCCGGGGCTGGCAGGTTCGTGCCGCCGAGGCCGTCCGCACCGTGCACGTCCGGGGCGAGGTGCCGGGTGCCGCGCCAGCCGTGGCTGGCGCCGATGGCCACCGGGATGTCCGACCGGCCTACCAGCTCCAGGACCCGCAGCGTGTTGAGCGCCGCGGTCTCCGGGTCGGTGTTGCCGAACACCGTGGTCACCGCGCCGATCCGCACACCTGGGTCCCCGAGCAGGTACAGCAGCGCCAGCGCGTCGTCGATGCCGGTGTCGCAGTCGACGATCAGGGTTTCCTCGGACGCCATGGGTGCTTCTCCTCGGTTCGGCCGGCCGTTGGGCGGCAGGTCATCTGGACTGGCGCACCGGGATGCCGGGTGCGCCGCTGGGCAGCGCGCACTTCGCCGCGACCAGCGGGGTGCCCTCGGCGGACACGACCTGGGTGATCAGCACGACCGGGGTGTCCGGGGAGCGCCCCAGGGCTTCGCCCCGGCGCCGTCCGAGCACCGTCGCGGTCACCGTGCTCGCGCCGCTGAGCGGCAGGTGCAGGGCGGTCACCGCGTGCAGCATCGTGCGTGGCTGGGCCGCGGCCGCCTCCAGCGCGGCGGGGAGCTCCCGGTCGACGGCGGCCAGCACCTCGTCCGGCGCGCACCACTCCTCCACCAGGCAGCTCGGGATCCCGTCGACCGCGATGACGCTCTCCCAGAACCGGACCTCGCAGCGCGCCGGGACCAGCAGGTGCTGCATGACCAGGTCGGTCGGGTCCTCCACCACCCGGACCAGCGGCCGGACCTCGGCGCCGTCGCCGAGCAGCTGCTCGACGGGCTGCAGCCGCTCGAACCCCGGCCGGGTCGGGCGGGCGTTGACGGTGCGCCCGACCCCGCGCCGGACGGTGATCACGCCGTCCTCCTGCAGCAGGATGAGCGCTTCGCGCAGCGCCGGTCGGCTCACGCCCAGGTCTGCGGCCAGCTCCGGTTCGGAGGGCAGCGTCGAACCCGGCGGGTAGGTGCCCCGCCGGATCGCCTCGACGATCCGCTCGTAGAGCTCCACGACCGGTCGTCGCTGCGGACGCCTGGCCGCCATGCTGAACTCCCTCACTCTTGTCAGACAAGCTACCTGAGTGGCTTCCCGCCCCGTCCTCGGGGCGGTGCCAGCGGCATCGACCTACAAGTCCCTGCCAGCGCAAATCACTGCCACCGGGAGGCCCTCCAGCCCGACGCATCGGGCAGCACCTCGAGCCGCCTACTTGTCTGACAAGAACATTCCTCGCTGGCAACCGATGAGATTTCCCCCGGACACCGGTCTACCTAGTCGTGCTGGTCGAGCGACAGGTGCCTGAACGGAGTAGACAGTACCCCCGAACGGTCGCCACCAACCTGAAACCGCAGGCCGAGGAACCGAGGAGCAAGCGATGAGCCGCGTCCGAGTACTCGTCGGCACCCGTAAGGGTGCGTTCGTCCTGACCGCTGACGGCAAGCGGCAGGAGTGGGACGTCAGCGGTCCGCACTTCGGCGGCTGGGAGGTCTACCACCTCAAGGGTTCGCCCGCCGTCCCCGACCGGCTCTACGCCGCGCCGTCGCTGGGCTGGTTCGGCCAGCAGGTGCAGCGCTCCGACGACGGCGGCACCACCTGGCAGCCGGTCGACAACCACTTCACCTACGAGGGCATGCCCGGCACCCACCAGTCGTGGGATGGCAGCCAGCAGCCGTGGCAGTTCACCCGCGTCTGGCACCTCGAACCCTCCCCCACCGACCCCGACACCGTGCACGCCGGAGCCGAGGACGCCGCCCTGTTCCGCACCACCGACGGCGGGCACAGCTGGCAGGAGCTGCCCGGTCTGCGCCAGCACGGGTCGGCCTCCGGCTGGCAGCCGGGCGCGGGCGGCATGTGCCTGCACACGATCATCCAGTCGCCGGAGGACGGGAACCGCTTCTACACCGCCATCTCCGCGGCCGGCGCCTTCCGCACCGACGACGGCGGCCAGTCCTGGAAGGCGATCAACCACGGCCTGCGCTCGGAGGGCATCCCGGACCCGGACGCCGAGGCGGGCCACTGCGTGCACCGCATCGCCGTGCACCGCGACCGCCCGGACGTGCTGTTCATGCAGAAGCACTGGGACGTGATGCGCAGCGACGACGCGGGCGAGTCCTGGTACGAGATCAGCGGTGACCTGCCCACCGACTTCGGCTTCCCGATCGACGTGCACGCGCACGAGCCCGACACGGTCTACGTGGTGCCGATCAAGAGCGACGAGCAGCACTACCCGCCGGAGGGGAAGTTGCGGGTGTACCGCAGCCGCAGCGGTGGTGGCGAGTGGGAGCCGCTGACCGAGGGGCTGCCGCAGCGCCACTGCTACGTCAACGTCCTGCGCGATGCGATGGCCGTCGACTCGCTCGACGAGTGCGGTGTCTACTTCGGCACCACCGGGGGTCAGGTCTACGCCTCCGCCGACGCTGGCGACAGCTGGCGCCCGATCGTCCGCGACCTGCCCTCGGTCCTCTCCGTGGAGGTGCAGACGTTGCCATGATCCGCGTCCGAATCCCCAACCACCTGCGCACGCTGGCCCACATCGCCGATCGCGAGGTAGTCCTGGACGTCGACGGCGAGCCGACGCAGCGCACGGTGCTCGACGCGCTGGAAGCGCGGTACCCGGCGCTGCGCGGCACCATCCGCGACCGCGAGACCAAGCAGCGCCGAACTTTCATCCGCTTCTTCGCCTGCGAACGGGACCTCTCGCACGAGTCACCGGACGCACCGCTCCCGGCCGAGGTCACCGCCGGGCAGGAGCCGTACCTGATCGTCGGGGCCATGGCGGGGGGCTGAGCCGCCTACGCATAGCGGGCCCAGGTAAACGAAAGTGTGGACGACCGGCACGCTTCGGCGTGTTGGTCGTCCACTTGATCACGCCGGTGGAAGGTTGGCCGCGTCTCAAACCGGACGCGCCCCGAAAACACCGGAGCCGCAGCCGGTTTGACCAGAATTGCATTCAGTCAGATCGGAGTTTCTGAAGTGCGCACAATGATTCGCGTCCTGCTCGCTGGTGTGGCAACCGCCGGACTGCTCGCCATGGGCACCAGCCCGGCCCTCGCGGCGAAGGACAAGAAGTCCGACGATGACTCGGTCGTCACCGCGGCCGCCGAGGGCGGCAACGGCGGCCACGCCGGCAACGGTGGACTCGGTCTCAACGTCTGCCCGGGCATCGGCCTGCTGGCCAAGGGCGAGGCGTCGTGCGGAGCGGGCAACGGCGGCAGCGCCGACGGCGGTGACGCCGACGCCTACGCCGAGGACGACAGCCGGGACAGCGAGGAGGAATGAGCGGACCAGCAGCTCAGCCCAGGACTGACCCCGACACGAGGAACGGAGCACTAGTGACCAGCACATTCCGCCTGCTCAGCAGCGCCGCCGCGCTCGGGCTCGGCATGCTCGCTCCGAGCATCCTCGTGAATCCCGCAGCCATCGCCGAACCCGCTGCCGGGGCCAGCGGCGGGATTGCGGGCAGCCCGGGTGAGGAAGGCGGCGGGGCCAGCGTCTGCCGGTTGCTCTCGATCAGCAACCCGATCAGCTTGGAGTGCTCGGCCGGGCCGAGCGGGTCGAGCGCCGACGGCGCGTCATCCGCCTCGGTCGAGGACGGCGACGCGTACGAGGACGACTGAACCCGCGTAACCCCTGCGCAGAACGGGTCGGCTCCCCAGCGGGAGCCGACCCGTTCTCGTTGCGGGGACCGGGCACCGGCCAGTGCGAACCGGCGCCCGGGGCAGCACTCACCTGCTGCGCTTGTACACCCTGTCCTTGCTGTCGTCCTCGGCGTAGGCGTCGGCGTCGCCGCCGTCGGCGCTGCCGCCGTTGCCCGCGCCGCACTCGGCCGAAGCCGGGGCCAGCACACCGATCGCGGGGCAGATGTTGATGCCGAAGCCACCGTTGCCGCCGTGACCCCCGGCGCCGCCCTCGGCCGCCGCGGTGACCGTGGAGTCGTCGTCGGACTCCTTGTCCTTCTTCGCCGCGAACGCCGGGGACGCACCCATGGCGAGCAACCCGGCCGCGGAGAGACCGGCGAACAGGACACGCACACTACTGCGCACTGCATGACTCCAATCGGATTGGGAACCAGTGCCGCCCGTCGGCGCGAACCGCCCGGATCGGCGCGTGAACCCTCCCACCGGAGCGCGCGGATCTACCCCATCGACATGCGACGCGCAGCGGTGATCACCCATAGGTGCGATCGAGACTCGCTGCCGTCGCGGGGAAAACAACGAAACCTTCAGGAAGAGTGAAATGTGCCGACCTGCGCGGGGCAGGTCGGCACATTCCTCAGCTCGACGCTACGACGATGATCGCCGCAGGATCGGGTCAGTCGTTGCCCGCGAAGGACGAGGCGTCGCCACCAACGCCGTTGCCCCCGTTGCCGGCCGACGCGTTGCCGCCGTCACCGCTCGACAGGACGCTCAGGCCGCTGAGCACGTTCACCCCAACCCCACCGTTGCCGCCGGAGCCGTTGCCGCCGACGGCCTCGGACGAAGCGTGGTCGCCGTGGTCCTTGCCGTGACCGCCAGCGAACGCGGGCGAACCGATGGCCAGCGCGGCAGCGCAAGCAGCGGTGACACCGACGAGACGAAGCGAAGTACGCATTTACGAAACTCCCATCCATGATCTGATCATCACCGGACCGGCAGTTCTCTCCCGGTTTCCGGGAGTTCAGGGGGTGCGCCGACCGGCACGACCAACATTGCCACCGATTCCGGCCGCCCCGCATTTCCTGCCACACCAAAGAGGATCACCCGCCACCCGGGCGGCCGAGAGATCACCCTGCGTCGTGCGATCCCGCGCATTCATCGACCAAGGCTCAGTCAATGAGATGAAGGATTCCGGCTGCCACCGCGGAGATCACGAAGTAAGATCCGCACCCCTATCACGGAATGATCAAGAACAAGAAACGCCAGAACAACTTCACTCGCAAGGGTTTTCGCGCCGCCGCAAACCTTCCCGGCCAAGATCGACGACTTCGCCGTGCGCGTCGTGCGGACCCGCCCTAGCGTTCGTCTCCATCCCGTCCCGGAGATCCCGCAGGAGGCAGATCATGGGAATTCGCCGCGAGGCAGCGGTTTTGCTGGCCGCGTTGGGAACGCTGGCCGCCGGCACCGCGACCGCTTGGGCCGCCGCACCACCGCTGCACGTCGAGGTGGGCCAGGTCAAGTGCGTGCACCTCGACTCACCCCTCATCCCGGAGCAGCTGAAACCCGCTGCGATGCACCAGGACCACCCGCTCGTCCAGCTGACGGTGCGCAGCACCGCCAAGGACGGCGAGCGGGTCGACTACGCGGTCACCGTGGACGGCACGATGCGCGCCGCTGGCGCGGTGACCGGTAGCTCGACGTCCAGCAGCGCGATCAGCATCGACAACCACAAGGCGTCCCGGCTCGTCGTCACCAGCGGCGGCGCCGTCGTCGTCGACAAGGTCCTGACCGGTCGCTGCTGACGGCGGGACACGCGAATCGGGGAGCAGACCCGCGGGTCTGCTCCCCGATTCTCATGGTGACCGGCTGATTCCCACTTGCTACCCGAGCCGGTCCGGCTCGGACGAGAGGTGGTGGCTCCACCGGTCGATGCCGGTGGAGCCACCTCGAACGCGGCGCAGGCAGTTCGCCGGGCCGAGTCGCGCCCAGCGCTGGGACCCGCCTTGGCTCCGGCCCGTGGAGTGCGCGAGGGGGGCCCACGGGACGGCGGCTTTCACGCCTCGTTCCTTGCCGTTCCGGCAAGACTGGAAACCTGCTCCGGCGGCTGCGCGGGCCGCCGTCAGAAGTCGAACAGCGCCCCGGTGCGGGCCTTGAGGGAGCACAGGTTCGCCGCCGTCAGCGTGAACTCCACCGGCTCGCCCTGCCAGCTGCCCGTCGCCTGCGCCTGCACACCCCGGCGGTCCTTCGTGCAGTTGCTCGCGGTCCGCGCGTCCAGGCGCTGGACGTTGCCGTCGACGAGCTGCAGCTGGTGGCAGGCCGCGCCCGCCTGCGGGTGGTTCCCGCCGACCGGGTCGCAGTGCAGCGTCACCGACCTGGAGCGCTGGTGGGACTCGGTGACCGACAACGTCATCGAGCTCTGCCCCGCGTTCTCGGACGCGGCGGCGATTCCGGGAACCAGCACCGCCACCGCGCACGCCACCCCCGCTGCGGCCCGGCCGAGCAACCGAATTTCGGACATTTCGCGTCATCCTCCGTCCGAGCGGAATGAAAAACCCCGCTCTTCTTCTACCGCACCGCCGACGATCGCTCCCGGCGAGCAAGGAATGATCACCGATCGGGCGGCCCCGAACAGGTAATCGCGACGCTGCGCCGAGCGGAACCGCCCATTCGCGCACCGCGCGGTTCATCCGGAGCGCGGCGGTCGACCCGTTCCAGCGGTGGATTCGCCCCCAGGCGCGACGGCCGGTGATCGGAATTGACCTGATGGCGGAACCGACCGGCGGTATCCCCTGCCATTCGCACGCCGGACTCGAACGGCCGTGAGGGGCGCGCGGATCACCCGCGAACGGCCCGCGTTCACCCCCGGTGACCGCCGCACCCCACCTGGGCGGTGACCGAAGTCCGATCGCTCGTAGGGCCGGAGCGCGAAACCCGGGCGGTGGTCGCGGACAGCCAGCACCGCCCACCGGTCCGAGGTAATCAGTGCTGAATGCCCACTGGAATATGCACGCTCTCGATCACTGGAATAGGTGAGAGGCCATATTTCCGGGTTGCACCCGGTTCGCGGGCCGCTAATGTTTCGAGTGATCCCGCTGACCGCGGGATTTCTCCAAATCCCAACCAGGACACGCGCGGTCAATGCCCCGGGCATCGTCGCGCGGTTTCCCCGCCACGATTCACGATTTCCGCAGGAAGGGTATTTCTGAGATGCGTTCTGCCAAGCGCGCCATTGTTGCCACCGCCCTCGGTCTGCCGCTCATGATCGGTGCCCCGGCGATGGCGCTCGCCGACGGCCACCACGATGGCGGCAAGCCCTGCCACTCCAAGAAGTGCCACGGGGACTCCCAGGAGCAGGAGCAGGAGCAGGAGGCCACCACCGAGCAGTCGAACACCAACGTCTCGCCGATCTACCAGTGGAACATCGGCAGCAAGGGCGAGCAGAACGCGGTGAACTGGGTTGACCAGACCAACGCGAGCTCCACCGAGCAGAACGCCGGTGCGTGGGAATTCGACGACTGAGCTCTCCCCGACCGCCACTGAGTCAGCGCAGTGGTAATACTGCTTGGCCCGGCGGAACTGACCGCCGGGCCAAGCAGTTCTTCCAGCTCAACGCGCTGCGCACCGAGCCGCGGATCAGTCCTCGTACTGGTCCGCGGCTTCGTCCTGCTCGGTGTCGTTGGTGTTGCCCTGGTTGGTCCAGGTCAGCGCGTTCTGGTCGCCCTTGCCGTTGTTCACCTGGGTGATCGGCGAGACGTTGATGTTGTTCTGGACGGTGTGGTTCTGCGCGTCCTGCGACTGCAGCTGCTCCAGGACCTCCGACGCCTTCGGCGGGCGGTCGGCCCGGCTTTCGGCGCCCAGCGCCGGGCTCGCGGCCCCCAGCAGCAGTGGCAGCCCCAGGACCGCCGCGGTGACCGCGCGCTTGGCAGTAAGCATCGAGTGCTTCCCTTCATTCGCAATGCACTTCGGATTCCCGGAATGGGTTCGGCAGGAATATGCCGACGAGATTCCGGTGCCCGCGTGGAAGAAACGGGCAGCGGGAACCTACCGGGAAACACCGCCCGCCATCCCGCAGCGACACCGTTGATCCACTCCAACCGGTGAGCGCGTTGCGCCGAGCGGAGAAGCGCGCGCACGACGAAGCCCGCCGGTCCGGCACGACCGCGCCGGACCAACGGGCTTCAGAAGCGGTTCGGGGCGGGAATCGGGAGCGCCCCTGGCACTGCTCAGTAGTTCAGCCGGAAGACCGCGTTCGGGGTGTCGTTGGTGTCGTACGGGCGCACGCCCAGCACCAGCGGGGTGTCGCGGTGCTGGTCAGTGCTGGCGACGACGGCCAGCCGCGAGTCGGCCGCCGGGCTGATCACGAAGCCGTCCCAGCGCTGGGTCAGGTTCCACTTCTGGTTCACGTCCCAGGTGTTGCAGGGAGCCGTGAAGATCCGGGCGTTGGGCTCGATGAAGGTCTCCGCGCACTGGCCGGTCGCCTCGTTGCGGATGGTGACCGTGCCGTCGTGCTGCCGGTCGATGTTCCACTGGGCCCGCGGACCCAGCACACCCAGCGGCACGGTGGTGCTCTCGACCGCCGGGCTCGAGGACTCGACGGCCCAGTGCGCCCCGTTCCCGACGTTGGTGATTTCCGTGGAGTAACCCCACTCGGCCTGCGCCGAGGCGGGCAGAGCGGGTGCCATCGCGAGCGAAGCCATGGCACCAAGAGCACCCAGCATCCAGCGAGCGCGCATCATAACTACCCTCCATGCAAGGAATTTCGGAATTGGACGGCTTGTCTAGGTCGTCCGGTTAGATCTCTACCAGCGACGACGTGAAATCTCGCATCGAGTCATCACAACGTGTGGTTGCCGCGCGCAACCAGTAACGGCAGGAAGATCGAAGTGGATAACCGTCCGAATTGGACTGATCCAATGCCGTTTTCCGGCGGAGATAACATGATTCCTTTTCGGGAATGGAAACGCGCCACCCGGGTTCAGAGGTCCGGGAGCGGATCAGGCGGGAAGTCACGCGGGGCCGTGATCTCCGCGTCCGCGGCGTTGACCACCGCGACGTACTCCTCGTCGATCTCGTAGTCGATCCCGTCCAGCCGGAAGTACGGCGTGGACCGCACGTCCACCGGGCCTAGGACGGTGCCGCGTGGCAGCCGCGCGAGGACCGACTTGGGCCGCCGCCGGGTCCAGAAACCCGTCGACAGCACGGTGATCGCCTCGCGGCTCACCACCACCAGCACGCTCGGCCGCACGCTCATCAGAACGTCGGCGGGGAAGACGTA
Organism: Saccharopolyspora sp. NPDC000359; assembly: GCF_040300525.1. Classification (NCBI taxonomy): domain Bacteria; kingdom Bacillati; phylum Actinomycetota; class Actinomycetes; order Pseudonocardiales; family Pseudonocardiaceae; genus Saccharopolyspora; species Saccharopolyspora sp. NPDC000359. The sequence continues at coordinate 64,421 of NZ_JBEPDU010000035.1, forward strand.
GCGGATCTCGTCGTCCGCGTCGAGGAACGACCGGATCCGCGCGCGCACGGCCGCGGGGACGGGCATGCGCGGAGAGTACCAACCACCGGCGACACCGAGGCCGAGGTCGGCCGCTCCGCCGTTCGTCCACTTCGGATCGGGGGTGTTCCGGAACGCGAGGACCCCAGCCGACTCGATCGTCGACTGGGGTCCTGGAGTGCAGTGCGCGATACTGGGATTGAACCAGTGACCTCTACCGTGTCAAGGTAGCGCTCTCCCACTGAGCTAATCGCGCGAAGCGGTGTCGTCCGCGTTGCCCCAGAGCTTAACGGAGCCCTGATCGCGGCTTCGCACCACCCCCGGGGTCATCAGGGCGCGCAGGTGCTGCCCGGGGCGGGCAGCAGGAACTGCTGCGCCGCCCAGCGGCCGCCGCCGAGGTCGCGGAAGCCGTCCACGACGTTCGGCAGGGCGCTCACCTGCTCGCCGTGGCGCAGGGCGTCGACCTTGGGCTCCGCGGCGGCGGGCCCGGAGCGGACGTTGAGCACGTCCGCGGCGACGTGGAAGGTGCAGGGCTCGGGCGCTTCCGGGGCGCCGCCCACCTGGTGGGCCCCCGTCAGGTAGAGGGCGCCGATCGCACCGGCACCAACGAGCAGCAGCGAACGAGGCACGAGGAACACAGCGGACCTCCTGGTCGGGCACGACACCCCAGCTATAGCCCCGGTTCGCGGACCGGCGACACCGGAGGCACCCGACGGCACGCCCCGTTCAGCAGCCCGGGTGTCGCCCGCCAGCGCCCGTGCGCGCGCAGTAGCCCGGGAGAGCAGAACGCCGCCCCCGGTGGGAGCGGCGTTCGCGGCTGCGGCGGAAGATCAGCTCTCGGCCATCTTCTTCTGCAGGTTCTCGTCCAGCGTCGCGAGGAACTCCTCGGTGGTCTGGAACTGCTGGTCGCCACCGACGAGCAGCGCCAGGTCCTTGGTCATCCTGCCGCTCTCGACGGTCTCGATGACGACCTTCTCCAGGGTGTCGGCGAAGCCCACGACCTCCGGGGTGGAGTCCAGCTTGCCGCGGTGCTGCAGGCCACGGGTCCAGGCGAAGATCGACGCGATCGGGTTGGTCGAGGTCGGCTTGCCCTGCTGGTGCTGGCGGTAGTGGCGGGTGACCGTGCCGTGCGCGGCCTCGGCCTCCACCTTGCCGTCCGCGGTCATCAGCACCGAGGTCATCAGGCCCAGCGAGCCGAAGCCCTGCGCCACGGTGTCGGACTGGACGTCACCGTCGTAGTTCTTGCAGGCCCAGACGTAGCCGCCCTCCCACTTCAGGGCGCTGGCGACCATGTCGTCGATCAGCCGGTGCTCGTAGGTGATGCCCTTGGCGTCGAACTCGGCCTTGTACTCGTTGTCGAAGACCTCCTGGAACACGTCCTTGAACATGCCGTCGTAGGCCTTGAGGATCGTGTTCTTGGTCGACATGTAGACCGGGAAGTTGCGCTCCAGGCCGTAGCGGAACGACGCGCGGGCGAACTCCTCGATGGACTTGCGGTAGTTGTACATGCCCATCGCGACGCCGCCGTCCTCGCCGAACTTGGCGACCTCGAGCTCGATCGGCTCGCTGCCGTCCTGCGGCGTGTAGGTCATCGTGACGGTGCCCGGGCCGGGGACCTTGAAGTCGCTGGCCTTGTACTGGTCACCGTGCGCGTGACGACCGATGACGATCGGCTTGGTCCAGGTGGGGACGTAGCGCGGGATGTTGGAGATGACGATCGGCTCGCGGAAGATGACGCCGCCGAGGATGTTGCGGATCGTCCCGTTCGGGCTCCGCCACATCTTCTTCAGGCCGAACTCCTCAACCCGGGCCTCGTCCGGGGTGATGGTGGCGCACTTGACGCCGACACCGTGCTTGGCGATCGCGTTCGCGGCGTCCACCGTGACCTGGTCGTCGGTCGCGTCCCGGTGCTCGATGCCCAGGTCGTAGTAGTCGAGGTTGATGTCCAGGTAGGGGTGGATCAGCTTGTCCTTGATGAAGGACCAGATGATCCGGGTCATCTCGTCACCGTCGAGCTCGGCTACGGTGCCCTGGACCTTGATCTTGCTCATGTGGCGGGGTGCTCCTCTCGCGAGATGCAAGCGGTACAAGCGTACTGCTATCGGGTTCGATTGTGCCCCCTACCCTGCACCGACCACCACCCACCGCAGCGCGCGATGCGCCACTGTTCGGCGCGTCGATCTCGTGTCGTGATCTTCTTCTAGGCTCGACCACCGACGCAGCGATCATGTTGGAGGGGGCCCGTGGCGACCGGACCGACGCACGCGATGAGCGGCTTGGCCGCGTGGGCGGCCGTGACCGCCCTCGCCGACACGCACGCGCTGGGGCAATTGTCCCCCAAGACCTGGGTCGTCGGGGCGACGCTGGCCTCCGGGGCCGCGCTGCTGCCCGACATCGACCACCCCAAGTCGACCGTGGCCAGCACGTTCGGTGCCGTGTCGCGCGGCGCGTCGGCCGGGATCAGCGGCTTCAGCGGGTTCCTCTACCGCCTCACCCGCACCAAGCGCGACAGCAACCGCGAGGGCACCCACCGCGGTTTCACGCACACCGTGGTCTTCGCGGTGCTCGCCGGGCTGATCACCACGGCCATCGTGCAGACCAGCGAGAGCACCGCGCTGGGCATCCTGATGTTCTTCTTCGCCGGTCTCGCGGTCCGCGGCATCATGCACACCTGGTCCTCAAGCTCGGACGCGGTGCTGATCGCGGTGGCGTCGCTGCTGCTCACCGTGGCCTGCTGGGCGTGGGCGGGCGACCAACCGACCAACGCGGCGGCGTTCGGGGTGGCGGTGATGATCGGCTGCATCGCGCACTTCATCGGCGACGCGATCACCGAGCAGGGCTGCCCGATGCTGTGGCCGATCCCGCTGGGCGGCAAGACCTGGTACCCGGTGGCCCCGCCGAAGCCGATGCGGATGCGCACCGGCGGCAAGGTGGAGATGGCCCTGGTCGGCCCCGGCCTGACCATCGCGGCCGTGGTGCTGAGCTCGGTGGTCCTCTACCGGATCGGCGCGGCCCCCTGGCTGGCCCAGCTGGACCTGCCGCCGGAGATCATGGCCTGGATCAACCCCTGAACCGCCTCCGGATCGATCTCGGCCAGCCAGGATGCGACATTTCGCCCATCAGGGCGACCGGCGGCCGATAGGGTACAAGCGCGGCGCCACTTCCCGGTGCCGCTCGGAGCCCCGGAGGGAAGATGCGAGCTCGAAAGAAGTTCGTGGCAGTGGCGCTGTCACTGCCGGTGCTGGTCGGCCTGGCGGCGTGCAGCCAGGTGCAGGAGGCCCAGCAGGGCCTGGAGAACGCCAACGAACAGCTCCAGGACGCGCAGGACAACCTGGATACCGCGTCCGCCTGCCTGCAAGCGCTCAACGTCGCGAGCTTCATGCCCAACTTCGCCGACCCGGAGCAGGCCAAGGCCGACGCGCAGGCCAAGGTCGACGAGCTCCAGGCCCTGGCCGACAAGACCGCCGACCAGACGCTGCGGCAGAACCTGCTCGACGTGCAGCAGTCGGTGCAGCAGGTGGCCAACGGCCAGGTCGACATGGACGCCAGCCTGGAGTGGACCTCCAGCCAGCTGGAGAAGTACCAGCAGGTCGCCACGACCTGCTCGAAGGTCGGCGGCTGAGCCCGCTGCTCCACCCGATGCGGGATGTGTCCCCGGTCACTTAACCTGGGGCCGCGGAGGTGATGGGCATGAAGGCAGCCGTGGGTGACCAACTGCACGTGCACAGCAAGCACGTCGACGAGGCCGACCAGATCGCCGAGATCCTCGAGGTGCGCGGCCAGGACGGGGCTCCCCCGTACTACGTGCGCTTCAAGGACGGGCACGAGAGCTTGGTGTACCCGGGCGGCGATTGCGAGATCGAGGCCCACGTGCCCCGCCAGGGGCACTGACCCGCAGCGACCGCAGCGGCCGGTGCGGCGCACCCGGACCGGCCGCAGGCCTGACCCCGGGGCGCTGCGCCCCGGGCCCCCGGTCCTCCACTCCGCTGGCTTCCCGCTGCCCCGGTTCCGGGCGAAACCGACGCCGAGATCGGCGACTTCGCGCCACGCGCCAGGTGACCACTGGCAGGCTCTAAGGTGGTCGCGATGAGGGGCGTCCAGCTAGGAGGCGGTGAAGTGTTGCAAGGCGACCGGGAGGCGGGGGCACCGGCCGATCTGTCCGCGGTCTTCGGCACCGGGGTGTCGACGCCGCTGCCGCCCGGCGAGGTCCTCACCGAGCAGTCGGCGCTCTCCGACAACGCCACACCGCTGTGCTGGATCAGCGACGAACCCCCAGCGCCACAGCTGGTCGCCGCGCTGCGCGCGGAACACCGGCAGAGCGGCCTGTGGCCGTTACTTCTGTGCGACACCGACGAGGTCTACGGCGAGCGTTGCACGGTCGGCGTGGTGCCGCCGGAACCGCTGGAGCACATCGACCGGTGGCGGGTGGTCGACGTGATGGCCCGGATCTGGGACGGGCTGGTGCAGGCCGACGACGACCTCGGCCCCGCCTACGACCTGGAGGTCCTGGCGCCGTTCGACTACCACTGCCCCGGCCCCGCGCCCGGCGGGAACCTGCTCGCGGACCCGGACATCCTGGCCAACCAGCAGCTGCCGAAGTTCATCGACGACGACACCCGCCTGGCGCTGGTCCCGGTGGGCCGCGGCGCGGACGTGCTGACCGTGCTGGGCTGGTCCGGGGCGGCCAACCATGTCTCGCGCACGGCCGGGCTCTCCGCGATGGCGCGCAGCTGGGAGGAGCGCTTCGGCGTCCGGCTCCTGCGCCTCGGCCCGGACCGGCTCGACCTCAGCGTCGCCGCCCCGCCCCAGGACGCGGACCACGCCGCCGCGGTGGCGGCGGAGCACTGGACCTTCTGCCCGGACCGGATCCTGCAGGAGACGGGCACCATCGAGGCCTACGCCCAGGAGATCCGCGGCCGCCGCACCTGGTCCTTCTGGTGGGAGTGACGGCGCTTCAGGGCCCAGACGGCAGCTGCGCGGTCATGACCAGGTGGCAGCTCCCAACCGCAGTAGGCGTGCGGGACCTGCTCGTCCCGCACGCCGAGCGGGTCCCGCTCCACCTCCTGAGCGCTGCGGGCTGAGGCGCCTCACCGGACGACCTTGCGGAGCCAGAGGGCGAGGAGCTCGACGAGCATCACCACCGCGAAGGTGAGCGCGAGGACCGTGGTGACCACGCCGAACTCCAGGACCCGGGAGGCGTTGAGCAGGTAGTACCCGATGCCGCCCGCGCCTACCAGGCCCAGCAGCGTCGCCGAGCGCAGGTTGGTGTCCAGCTGGTAGAGCACGTGCGCGACGAACGCCGGGGCGGCCTGCGGCAGGGTGGCCGCGAAGAACACCTGGAGCCGTCCCGCCCCGGTGGCGCGCAGCGCCTGCTCCTTGCCCCGGTCGACCTCCTCCAGCGAATCGGCCACCAACTTGCCGAGCAGGCCGACCGATCCGACGCCCAGCGCGAGCGCACCGGCCACCGCACCGAGACCGGTGATCACCACGAACACGATCGCCAGCACCAGCTCGGGCACGCCGCGGACGGCGAGCACCACGCCGCGGCAGAGCTTCGCCACCGCCGGGCTCGGTGCCACGTTGCTCGCGGCCAGCGCGCCCACCGGCAGCGCGAGCACCGCGCCGATCAGCGTGGCGGCCAACGCGATCTGGACGGTGACCAGGAGCTCGGCCAGCAGCTCGCCGAGGACGCCGCCGGTCTCCGGCGGCCAGAACAGCGCCAGCGTCGGCCCGAAGTCGGTGGTGGCCCGCTGGAACTGGGCGAGCGAGAGGTCCGCGCCCCAGATCGAGGCGAGCACCACCAGAGCGGTCAGCAGCCAGTACCCGGTGCGGCGGATTCTCCGTGCGGTGCGGCGGGTTCGCCGTGGGTTGCTGGGTCGTGAGCGGGGATGGTCGTTCTTACCACCATCGCCACTCACGACTCCCGCCCGCCACGGGACGGGCATGCGCAGCCGCCCCTTCCTGGTCCCGCTGCGGGGTTCCTCGCGCACGCCGAGCAGGTTGCGGCGGATCGCCCCCGACACCACCTCCACCAGCACGCAGAGCAGGAAGACCACCGACGCCAGCGCCATGCCGCGCTGGTAGTCGAGGGTGCGCAGGGAATCCGAGATCGCCTGGCCCAGGCCGCCGACACCGACGAACCCGAGCACCACCGAGACCCGGAGGTTGATGTCCAGCCGGTGCAGCGAGGTCGCCACGAACGACGGCAGCACCTGCGGCAGCACCCCGCTGACCAGCTGCTGCAGCCGGGTGCCGCCAGCGGCGCGGATGGCGGTGCGCGGCCCCTCGTCGACCTGCTCGATGGCGTCGGCGTAGAGCTTGCCGATCATGCCGATCGAGTGCAGGCCCATCGCCAGCACCCCGGTCAGGCCGCCGAAGCCGAACATCCGGAAGAACACGATGGCCAGCACGACGTCCGGGACCGCCCGCGCCACCACGACGACCACGCGCGCCCCGAACCGGCTGGTGCCACCCAGCGCGGTGTTGCGCGCCGCGAGCACCGCGACGGGCACGCTGACCAGCGAGGCGAGCAGGGTCGCGCAGACCACGATCGCCAGGGTCTGCCCGGACAGCGCCAGCAGTTCGCCCAGCGGCGGGAAGTCCAGCGGCAGGGTGCGGGCGGCGAAGTCGACCGCGTTGGCCGCGCCGTCCACGAACGTCGCGACGTTGAGCCGCAGCGAGCTGAACGCCCAGATCGCCGCGCCGAGCAGGGCCAGCACGACCAGGGCCGCCGCCGTCCCGGTCGGCGTCGGGCGGGCGAGCGTGCGCCGCGGCGCTTCTGCGGTGGTGGTCACGGGTTCACCCCACCGCGGTGAGGTCGGCCGAACCGACCTTGGCGTAGATCGACATGGCCGCGTCCCGCTCCAGCCCCTCGACCGGGGTGTCCAGCACGACCTGCCCGGACCGCAGCCCGATGATCCGGTGCCCCCAGCCCAGCGCGAGGTCCACCTGGTGCAGGCTGCACAGGACGGTCAGCCCGTCCTCCCGGCCGACCTCCGCGATCAGGTTCATCACCTGCGCCGCCGAGTCGGGGTCGAGGGAGGCGACCGGCTCGTCGGCGAGCAGGACCTCAGGTTTCTGCAGCAGCGCCCGCGCGACCGCGACCCGCTGCTGCTGCCCACCGGAAAGCGTGTCCGCGCGCTGCAACGCCTGGTCGACCAGGCCGACGCGCTCGAGCTGCTCCATCGCGGCGAACCGCACGCGCTTGGGGTAGGTGGGCAGCCCGAGCCGCGGACCGCGCAGGCTGCCGAGCGCGCCCGTGCACACGTTCTCCAGCACGGTCAGCGAGCCGACCAGGTGGAACTGCTGGAACACGAACCCGACCCGCCGCCGCAGCGCGCGCAGGGCCGATCCGCGCAGCGCACCGACGTCCTCGCCGAGCACCCGCACGGTGCCGGTGGTGGCGCGCTGCAGCCCGTCCACGTGCCGCAGCAACGTCGACTTGCCCGATCCGGACAGCCCCAGCAGCACGGCCACCTCACCGGCCTGGACGTCGAGGGAGACCTCGTCGAGCGCCCGCACGTCGCCGAAGGACTTGCTGACCCGGTCGAAGGTGATCACTGGCATTGCTCGTCCCTGGTGGTCGCGCAGACTTCGCGGATGCCGTCGTAGAAGGCGTCGTCGACCGGGGCGAACCCGTAGCCGTCGATGTCGCCGATCCTGCACTCCCCGGTGCAGAAGCCGTTCTCCCGCAGGGAATCGCTGTTGGCCTGGTTTCGCAGCGCGGCGGTGAGCTGCTCCTTGAGCGCTGGGTCGAGGTCGTCGGAGATCGCGACCGGGTCGCCGGGGATCACCGCCGACTTCCACACCGTGCTGAGCTGCCCGGGCCGCAGCTGCCCCTTCTCGACCAGCTGCCGGTCGACCATGCTGTCGTAGGCGAAACCAGCGTCGCAGTCGCCCTTCGCCACCGCGATCGCCGAGGCGTCGTGACCACCGGCGAAGACCGGCTGGATGTCGGTGTCCGGGTTGATGCCGGCCTGCAGCAGACCGGCCTTCGGGTACAGGTAGCCGGAGGTCGAAGTGGGGTCGACGAAGCAGACCTTCCTGCCGCGGAAGTCGGCCAGCGAGCGGATTCCGGTGTCCGGGCGGGTGATGGCGTAGGAGGTGTACCCGGGCTGCCCGCCCTTCTCCTCCACCTGACCGGCGACCGCGGTGGCCGCCACGCCCTGCTTCTTGGCCAGCACGTAGGAGAACGGCCCGTACTTGGCGATGTCGATCTTCCCGGCGCGCTGGCCCTCGATGATCGCGGCGTAGTCGGTGGCCTTCTGGAAGGTGACCTCCTTGCCCGTCGCCTCCGCCAGCATGTCCAGCACCGGCTGGTAGTCCTGCTCCAGGCTGGCGGACTCCTCCGACGGGATGGCGGCGAAAACCAGCTCGTCGGAGCCATCGCCCTGCGCGGCGCTCGGGCCGCACCCCGCGAGCAGGCCCAGCGCGGCCAGCCCGGCGAGGGCTCGGCTGATCCGCTTCACGACTGATCCCCCTTCGCGGTCAGGAGTTCCGGGAGTTCTCGGACGGATTCGAGGACGTGGGTGGCACCGGCCCCGGTGAGCACGTCCCGCGAGTGCGCACCGGTGAGGACCCCGGCGACGACGGATGCCCCGGCGCGGAGCCCGGACTGGACGTCGTAGGCGGTGTCGCCCGCGGTGGCGACCTCGCGCACGTCGTCGACGCCCAGCCGCAGCAGGGCGGTGAGCACCATGTCCGGGTGCGGGCGACCACGGCCCGCCTGGGCCGGGGTGAGGGTGAGGTCGGTCAGGCCCTCCCAGCCGAGCGCGGCCCGGATCTGGCGCTGGGTGGTCTCGGAGAACCCGGTGGTCAACGCGACCTTCACGCCGCTGGCGCGGAGCTGCTGGATCGCGTCCTCGGCACCGTCGACCGGTTTGCACTCACCGTCGGCGACCCGCTCCGCGTAGGCGTGCTCGAAGGCCTGGTTCGCCCGCTGCGCCAGGGATTCGTCGCCGTCGAAGAGGTGCCGGAAGACGGTGATCTTGGATTCGCCCATGGTGCGGCGGACGTGGTCCAGCATGGCCGGTGTCCCGGTGACGCCGATGTCTGCGATGGCCTGGGTGAACGCCCGCTCCACCAGACCGTCGTCGGCGACCGTGGTGCCCGCCATGTCCAGCACTGCCAGCTTGATCACGAGTCGACCTCCTGCCAGGTGTCGGCGGCGATGGCGGGCGAGCAGGTCATGCCGCGACCACCGGGCCCGGTCACCAGCCAGACGCCGGGCAGCACCTGCTCGCGGTGCACGACCTGCGACTTGTCCGCGGTCTGCGCGTACACCCCGGCCCAGCGGCGCACGATCCGCGGCAGCGGGCGGCCGAGCAGCTCCTCGGCGCGCTGCCGCAGGTGCTCGTAGGGGTCTTCGTGCACGTCGAAGGCGAACGGCTGCTCGTACTCGTGGGTGTCGCCGATGGTCAGCCCGCCGTGCAGCCGCTGGACCAGCAGGAGCTGCATGCCGTTGGTCGCGGCCACCTCCGGCTGCGGCTCGGCGGCGTTGAGCGCGTCGAGCTGCGCGCCCCGGTAGCCGGGGTAGTAGCGCATGCTGTCGCCGTCGGCCAGCGAGGTGGTCAGCTGCTCGCCGAGGGGTTCGGTCTGCATCATCTGCAGCCGCACCCGGCGCACCGGCAGGTCCGGGCGGATCTCCCGGACGAGACCGCTGAGGGCCGCGCCGGTGCAGAGGACCACCAGGTCGCCCTCGTGGCGCTGACCGGTGTCGTCGCGCACCCAGCCCTCGCCCACGTCGCGGACCTCGCGGCCGGGGAGCCAGCTGTAAGGGCCGGTCTTCGACAGGTGCGCCCGCAGCGCGGGCTGCGCGGTCCGCGACTCGACTGCGCCGTCCCGCTCGCACCAGAGCGCGCCGAGCATCTCACCGCGCAGCGCCGGGTTCAGCGCCCGCGCCTCGGCGGCGTCGAGCAGCTTCGTGCCGCGCTCGGCGGCGTCCGGGCGGGCGGCGAAGTCCTCAGCGACGGCCAGCTCGGCGGACGTGCGGAGCACGGTCAACGACCCGTTGCCGCGGAAACCGAGGTCCGGCACGTCGGCGGCGATGCGCTCCCAGTCCTGGCGGGCACGCAGCGCCACCGCCAGGTCCGGTCCCGGTTCCCGGCCGCTGACCCAGATCAGCCCGAAGTTGCGCACGGACGCCCCGCGCGCCTCGGCTTCCCGCTCCAGGTGCACCACTTCGTGGCCCCGCTCCAGGGCTCGCAGCGCGTGCATGGTGCCGAGCACGCCGCCGCCAACAATCAGAACTCGCACGCCGCACACGCTCGCCGCCGCCCACGAAGCCCCAGTGGAGGCTGACCGAACCCCAGGTGAACACCGACCGAAGGACTAGATCAGTTACCTTCTCGTGACATTTCCCGATGGCCCGGTCAGTCGCGGAGGTGCGTGACGAAGCTGAAGCGGTCGCCGCGGAACAGGGAGCGGACGCGTTCGATCGGTTCGCCGTCGGGTGTCCAGGACCTGCGGTGCAGCAGGATCATCGGGGTCGCCGGGTTGGTGCCGATGAGCAGCGCCTCGCGCGGTGTGGCCAGGACCGTCTCGATGCGCTCCTCCGCTTCGCCGAAGCGCACGCCCAGCTCCTCCCGCAGGAACGCGTACAGCGAGCCGGTCGGGTCGAAATCCGCCAGCAGCTCCGGGAACCGGTCCTTCGGCAGGTAGCTGGACTCCAGCCCGACGCGCTCGCCACCCGCGAGCAGCACCCGCTCCACGTGCACCACGTCATCGCCCGGCGCCAGGCCGAGATCCGCCGCCAGCTGCGCGTCGGCCGCGCGGGTCTCGACGTCGATCACCGTCCGGCCCGGCTCCAGACCCTGCGAGCGAACGCCCTCGGTGTAGCTGGCCAAGGCGAGCGGCTGCACCAACTTCGGCGGCGCGACCACGGTGCGGCTGCCCTGCCTGCGCATCAACCGGCCTTCGAGCACCAGCTCGGTGACCGCCTGCCGCAGCGTCACCCGGGACACCTCGAAGCGCTCGGCCAGCTCGCGCTCGCTGGGCAGCGCGGCCCCCTCGCCGAGCTCCTCGACCAACCCGAGCAGCTCGATCTTCACGGCGTAGTAGCGCGGAATCCGCCCGTGCTCGGGAATTCCAGCGCGAACCGGCTGATCCGCCCGGTGGTCAATGCGCACAACCCGTCACCCTACTGCGCCCCCGGAATCCCCTCCCACCCCGTGAAACCCCGAACTTCACCATGCCGATCCCACCGGAGCCACCCCAACACACCACTGGCATGTCGGACTCCCAACACGCCCGAACCCCGCAGTTTCAATTGAAACTGCGAATCCGCGTGGCTGGGCACCGCAGTTTCAATTGAAACTGCGCCCGTCCGCCACCCGCCCAACCACGCACCAGCACCCTTTCGCATGAGGAGTGAAGGGCGCCTTTCGCCGGCTCAGTTGGCGAGAGGTGCCCTTCACCCAGCCCCCGATCGGGTGCTGGGGGCCGGAGGAGGAGGAGGAGCTTTCGTCGTTTGCCTGGCGTTGCGGTTTCAATTGGAACTGCAGGTTCCTCGCGCTCCGGATCCAGTGCTGGCGGACCGTGCGACTTCGAGCGGTCAGGGGTGTTCGGTTGCTTCGGGCCGGGTGGGCGCCGGGGGGCGGAGGCCGTCCATCAGGAGGTCGAGAAGACGGGCCGCCAGCGGGTCGTGGTTGGGGGTGCTGGCCACGGTGAAGATGCCGATGAGGGCGGCGGCGATGTCCTCGGCCGGGACGTCGGCGCGGAGTTGGCCGCTCGTGCGTCCGGATTCGAGGACCTCGTCGATGGCACCGAGCAGTTCGGTCCGAGTGCGGGCATGGGCGATCTCGCCCGATTCCACCATCGCGAGCAGCGTGTCGAGCATCCCGTTCTTGGTCGCGATCCACTCTCCGAACAGGTCCATCCAACGGCGCAGCGCCGCAGGCGGGTCGAGCTGGGCGAGCAGCTCGCGGGCACCGGAGGTGAGTCGCGAGACCTGGTCCTCGTAGACCGCTTCGACCAGCGACTCGCGGGTCGGGAAGTGCCGGTAGAGGGTGGCGATTCCGACCCCGGCTTCGTGGGCGATCGCGCGCATCGACGGCTCGGTGCCCGCCGAGGCGAACAGGCGGGTCGCCACGTCCAGCAGCTGCTGGCGGTTGCGGGTCGCGTCCGCCCGCGGTCGACGGGCCGCTGCGGAAGCCAAAACGGATCACGCTCCACTTGTGCTAGGTTGGCGTCCAACAAAACGGAGCATAGTCCGTTTGCGTTCCGCGAGCTGCTTCAGGAGGCAGTGACCATGGGAGGATCCAGCTCCACCACGAGCCGGGCGGTCCAGTTCGAGGCGTTCGGCGGACCGGAGGCCCTGCGCATCCGCGAAGTACCCGCGCCGCAGGCGGGTCCGGGGCAGATCCGCGTGCGGGTCACCGCGGCTGGCCTGAATCCGATGGACTGGTTCATGACCTCCGATCCGGAGACCGCCACACGGTTCGGCCTCGGCCTGCCGTGCGGGTTCGGCACCGACTACGCCGGGGTCGTGGACCAGGTCGGGCAGGGCGTGCGCGAGTTCGCGGTCGGCGACCGGGTTTTCGGCGGTGCCCTGTCCCGCTCTGTCGCCGACCACGTCGTCGTGGACGTGGCGGGGTCCACCGCGGCGGGCGGCGAGGCGCACCGCACCCCGGACGGCGTCGACGACCACACCGCCGCCGCCCTCACCATCGCGGGTTGCACGGCGGCCGCAGCGCTGGCCGTGGTCAACCCGGGCCCGGGCGACACGGTGCTCATCGGTGGTGCGGGCGGCGGGGTTGGCGTGTTCGCCGTCCAGCTCGCGCGCCTCGCGGGCGCCCGGGTGATCGGGACCGGGTCAGCGACCTCAGCCGATGCCCTGCGATCGCTGGGGGCAGAGCCGGTCACCTACGGCCAGGGCCTGGTCGACCGGGTCCGCGCGCTGGCCCCCGCAGGCGTCTCCGCGGGCATGGACCTACACGGGACGGACACAGCGCAGGCGGCCCGCGAACTCGGCGTGTCCGACGAGCGGATCACCACCATCGCCGCCCAGGTCGACGGGATCACGCCCGCGAACGGCGCCAACGCAGCGCCGGGCGCCATCGAAGAGATCGCTGGTCTGATCGCGGCGGGTCGGCTCCGGGTTCCGATCGCGGCACGCTTCCCGGTCGAGCAGATCCGCGCCGCGGTCGAGCTCCAGGCGGGGCGGCACGTGCACGGGAAGGTCGTCATCGACCTCTAGGTGACGCTGACCGGGGCCACCGTCACGGCGGGTAGTCGATGGTCAGCGCCACCACGAAGATCATCGCGGAAAAACCGCTGTAGAGCAGGAAGTCCACCGCGCGGCTGCGGATCGCCAGTAGTCCCACGCGCTCCGGCGGGACCACCGCGCGCAGCGCCGCCGCGACCAGCAGCGCCACCGCCAGCAGCGTCGCGCCCCGCCGCCAGTGCTGCATCGCCACCAGCACGAAGCCGACCGCCGCGATGAGCAGCACCAGGCCGAACGGCACGTGCGTCGACAGGCGCGACCTTCCGCCGAACTGCTCGCTCACGTTCCTCCCGTCCTCGTCGTGAGCGCCGATGGTGGCCCTAACGACCATCAGCGCTCACGAGGCGCGCTCGGCGGCCTCGACCACGTTGGTCAGCAGCATCGCGCGGGTCATCGGGCCGACCCCGCCCGGGTTCGGGGAGAGGAACCCGGCGACCTCCGCGACGTCCGGGTGCACGTCACCGGACAGCCCGGCCTCGGTGCGGGTCACGCCGACGTCGAGCACCGCCGCACCCGGCTTGACCATGTCCGGGGTGATCAGGTTCGGCTTGCCCGCCGCCGCGATCACCACGTCGGCGCGGCTCACCTCGGCGGCGAGGTCCTTGGTCCCGGTGTGGCACAGCGTCACGGTGGCGTTCTCGCTGCGCCGGGTGAGCAGCAGTCCGATCGGGCGGCCGACGGTGATGCCGCGGCCGACGACCGCGACCTGCGCGCCGTCCAGCGGCACGTCGTAGCGGCGCAGCAGTTCGAGGATGCCGCGCGGCGTGCACGGCAGCGGCGCCTCCTCGCCCAGCACCAGCCGACCGAGGCTGATCGGGTGCAGGCCGTCAGCGTCCTTCTGCGGCGCGATGCGCTCCAGCAGCGGACCGGCGTCGAGGTGCCTGGGCAGCGGCAGCTGCACGATGTAGCCGGTGCAGGCCGGGTCGGCGTTGAGCTCGTCGAGCACGGCCTCGACGTCGGCCTGGCTGACGTCGGCGGGCAGGTCCTTGCGGATCGACTCGATGCCGACCTTGGCGCAGTCGTTGTGCTTGGCGCGCACGTAGGAATGCGAACCGGGGTCGTCGCCGACCAGCACCGTGGCCAGTCCCGGGGCGCTGCCCTGCTCGGCGAGCCGGGCGACCCTGGGCCGCAGCTCGTCGAAGATCGCTTCCTTGGTGGCCTTGCCGTCCAGAATCGTCGCGCTCACGGCTGTTCATCGTGGCAGACGGCGCGCGTCCCGTCCCGCCCGGTCCGGCAATGCCGCCACCCCGACGGCCACCAGGGTGAGCAGCACACCCACCGCGGTGGACGGCGCGATCCCGCCCCCGGCGGCCGGGGCGAACACGTCCAGCAGCAGCGCGCCGACCAGCTGGCCGGAGATCATCCCGAGGCTCAGCAGCAGCACCCCGGTGTAGCGGACCAGCGCGACCGATCCGCCGATCACGAAGATGCCCAGGAAACCGCCGGTGTAGAGCCAGCCGTCGGTGGGCAGCTCGGGCAGGCCGCGGACCAGCGCCTCGACCACGAAGGCCAGCGCGAGGGCGGTCATGCCCACCCCGAAGTTGACCATCGCGGCGAACACCGCGGAATCCGCCGCCTGCTTCATCCGGCCGTTGACCGCCGCCTGCCAGCCCAGCCCGACACCGGCCAGCGCGGGCAGCAGCACCAGCCAGCTCGCGTGCGCACCGCCCAGCTGCGCGGACACCGAGACCAGCACCGCCACCACGGCCAGCGCCGCACCGGCGAGCCGCGCCGCGGTCACGCGCTGCGGCCCGGCGGGTCCGAGGCCGAGGCGGTCCACCACCAGCCCGCTGCTGACCTGCCCGGCCACCACCGCGACGGTGAACATCGCGACGCCCAGCGCGGTCGCGGCCATGCCCTGGGTGAACACCAGGTACCCGCCGCACACCCCGCCGAGGCACTGCCACGGCCGCAGGCCGCCCGGTGCGCGCAGCTCACCCGCCAGGTTGCGGAAGCCGCGGCGAGCGCGCGGCACGAGCAGCGAGGCCGCGAACAGCACGACGAACCCGCACAGGAAGGAGATCAGCCCGGCCGCGATCCCGTCGTCCAGCTGGGACCCGAGCGCCCCGTTGATCCGGGCCTGGACCGCGAGCAGCACCCCGACCGCGGCGGCGCCGACCATGCCGAGCGCGCGCTGCCGCAGGTGCGGTCCGGAAGGTTTCACAGGCGAAAGGGTCACGTGACCGCAGTCTCCTCCGCGTCCCGCGCCACGCGCGACGCCCGCGCGCTGTGAGATGCGACAAGTCCCGCGGCCACCAGCGCCAGCGCGGCTGCTGCCGCGGCGGCCGCCGCCGGACCGGCCAGGTCGAGCATCATCCCGGACAGCGGCGCGGCCACCGCCGCGCCGAACGTGGTCGCGCTGGCCATCCAACCGAAGGCCTCGTTGCGCCGCTCCGGCGGCGCGATGTCGGCCAAGCGGCCGTTGCTGGCGGCCAGCGTCGGCGCCACCGCCGTCCCGCCGACCAGCAGGACCGCCCCGATCAGCAGCGGGGAGCTTGGCTCGGCGACCGGCGGCAGCACCGGCACCAGCGCCACCAGCCCGAGCGCGGCCAGCGAGGCCCGCAGCCACAACCGGGGGCGTCCGCCCCACCCGCCGAGCACCAGCCCGCCGAGCAACGAACCCACCGCCCACACCATCGCCAGCACCCCGGCCAGCTCCGGCTCGCCACGCTCGCGGGCCCACCCGACCAGCACCAGGTCGACCGAGACCAACCCGCCGACCAGGAACGCGAAGAAGCCGAGCAGCGAGACGAACCCCGGCGCCCGGAACAGCGGTCCGGACTCGCGGGCCCCGGCGCCACGCTCCCCCAACCCCTCGGTCACCCCCGCGCGCCGGAGCGCGCCGGCGAACAGGACCGCGCCAGAGGTCGCCCACGCCGCGCAGGCGAACATCGCCACCACCGGACCCCACACCGCCACCGCCAACGCGGCGAGCATCGGCGCCACCACGAACAGCAGCTCCTGCAGCGTCGCCTCGACCGCGAAAGCCGCCTCGCGCGCCGGGCCGTCGGCCAGCTTGGGCCAGATCGCCCGCCCGATCTGCGTGATCGGCGGGTGCGACAGCCCGGTGGCCAGCGCCACCGGCAGCACCAGCCACCACTGCGCCGGATCGACCCAGCTGGTCACGCCGACGATGGCGACCATCCCCAGCCCGGACCCCAGGCCCGTCAGCACCAGCAGCCGCGGCGGCGAGCTGCGGTCCGCGGCCCGCCCGCGCGACGGCCCGGCGATGGCCTGCCCGACCGTGATCACCGCGCCGACCACGCCGCCGACCGCGTAGGACCCGGTCCAGTCCACGACCAGGAACGCCAGCACGATCCCGATCGCCGGGGTGTGCAGGCGTCCCAGCAGCGAGAAGAACATCAAGTTCGGTGCGTGCGGCACCGCCGCGAGGAGTCGATAAGGACGCAGCACGTGCCTCACCCTCGCTTCTGGCACGGGTGTACCGCTACTGGTTTTCACCGACCGCTGACCGCTGGGCGGCGGCCGCTGGTCCAATCCACCTGGTGGTGTGATGTTCATCCGGACGAGGAAGCGGCAGGCTTTCGTGACGAGATCACCGCACGCCGTGACATGGATCTTGAACGCGCGCACGTGTCCTGGACCAACGGAACCGAAGTCCCACACAGCGCACATGGCCGGGCCCGCGTCGAGTAGCGTCTTGGCGGGGTGGAGTCGGGTTGCCTCGTCGAGAGGGGGAGGATGTCACCCATGTCGCGTCCGACAGCGATCAGTCCGGAAGAGCAGGAGCAGATCGCCCGCAAGATCGGTGTTCTGCTGTTACAAGGTGCTCCCGAGGACTGGCAGGAGATCACGGTGGAGTACCGCGCCACCGGTGAGTACCACGACCTGCTGGGTGAGGTGGCAGCGCAGGACGGCAGCTCCCGGCCGCTGGAACCACCGGCCGAGCTGCGCGAGATCTTCGAGAGCCTGCGCGAGGGCATGTACCGGCCGGACGTCGGCACCTGGCTGAGCGCGCTGTACGTGGTGGAGCGCCCGTCCAGCTACCGCATCGACATCAACTTCGACACCGAGCCCGGCTGGCAGCGCCCGCTGCCGCGCGCGGCCTACGTCGACGAGCTGCGCCGCTACCCGCGCGCCGAGGAGAACATCCCGGACTGGATGCGCGAGCGGATCGACGGCGGCGCCC
This sequence comes from Saccharopolyspora sp. NPDC000359, assembly GCF_040300525.1. NCBI lineage: Bacteria > Bacillati > Actinomycetota > Actinomycetes > Pseudonocardiales > Pseudonocardiaceae > Saccharopolyspora > Saccharopolyspora sp. NPDC000359. The sequence continues at coordinate 81,811 of NZ_JBEPDU010000035.1, forward strand.
CGACCCCGGTCAACGACGTGCCGGTCGAGACACCGGCCGCGGAGGCCCCCGCCGTCGAGGAACCGCCGGCCGCCGAACCGCCCGCGGCCCCCGAGCGCGACGACGTCGACGAGCCGACCGGGTTCCAGGTGGCCAACACCTTCGACGACTTCGACGAGCAGGGCCGCCCGGTGGTCGCCCAGCGCGAGCCGGTCCCGAGCCACGAGATCGCCCAGCTGCGCCAGTACCTGGAGAACGCCCCGGTCGTCCTTGCCGCCCGCGAGGACGAGGAGGACCAGCTCGACCCGGAGCGCCCCGCCGTCGTGCCGAGCACCTGGCACACCGACGGCACCTGGCTGTGGCCCGGTGCGATCGCCTTCTACCTGGCCCAGTACGGGGTGCCGCCGGAACCCGAGTTCGTCGCGCACATCCGCAGCCGCGGCTTCCAGCTGGCCGAGGTCGACGACGCCACCCGCGACGCGGCCGTGAGCGAACTGCTCGACCAGCCGACCGACTCCGACGACGACCTGACCGACGAACCGCAGGGCTCCGCCCCGGAGGTCCCGGACTTCGCCGACGAGGAGCCGAGCCGCCCCGCGGAACCGGACTTCGCGGACGATCCGCAGGACCTCGCCGAGCCGGAGACCGCCGAACCCGAGGTCGAGACCGGCGGGTCGCGGCACGTGCTGGCGGACGAGGACGAGCTGCCCGACACCGGGGAAGTGCTGGCCAAGCTGCACGACCGGCTCACCGGCTTCCGGGTGGACAGCACCGGATACCGGATCGGCAGCCACAGCGACAACGCCCGCTGCCTGGTCCAGGAGGGCCCGGACTGGGTCGTCACCACCGGCCCCGGCCGCGGTGAGGACGTCCGGTTCGCCCGCGTCGACGACGCCGCCGCCTACCTGCTCGGCAGCCTGCTCCTGGACGGCCCGGGCACGCCGGAGGCGGACCTGCCCCGCGAGGAGCTCCCGCAGCGCCCCGCACCGGAACCCCAGCAGGCACCGGAGGCGGACCTGCCGCAGCGCACACCGGAACCCGAGCAAGCTCCGGAACCGGACCTGCCGCAGCGCGCGCCCGAGGCGGAACTCCCGCAGCGCACGCCGGAGGCGGACCTGCCCCAGCGGGCACCCGAGCCCGACC
>NZ_JBEPDU010000036.1:0-82920 GCF_040300525.1 Saccharopolyspora sp. NPDC000359
CTGGCTCCGGCGCCCCGCCCTGGGCTCACCCCCCCCCCGCCGCCTCCGGCGCACCCACTTCATTCGCCCCCCCCCCCCCCCCCCCCCCCCCCCCCCCCCCCCCCCCCCCCACGCCCACACCACCCGTTCGGTCCCCTCGGCGAAGGGCACCCTGGCACCCGTTCGGGTGACGGGCGCGCGGGTGCAGCTGAACGCGAAGGGCACCTGCCACCTGTGCGGTGGAGGTGCCCTTCGCGTTGTGCGGAAGTTCTCACTCCTCGCGGGCCGGGCGGGCCTCCGGGGGAAGCACGCCCCAGTCGATGAGCTGCTCGGTGAGCTCTCCTGGCGTCATGTCGTAGATGATGGCCAGGGATCGCAGGTCCTCGGTGCGGATGGACAGCACCTTGCCGTTGTAGTCACCGCGCTGGCTCTGGATGGTTGCCGCGTAGCGGGCCAGCGGGCCCACCTTCTCCGCGGGCAGTTGCTGCAGCCGTTCCAGGTTGATCACGACTTTGGTGGCGGGCTCGGCACCGGATGGCACCCGCCCCTCCGGAAGCAGTTCCGCGACCGGAACCCCGTAGAAGTCGGCCAGCTCGGCCAGCTTCTGCACGGTCACCGCACGGTCGCCGCGCTCATAGGACCCGACGACCACGGCCTTCCACCGCCCGCCAGACTTCTGCTCGACGCCGTGCAGCGACAGACCCTGCTGCTGGCGGATAGCGCGGAGCTTGCTGCCCAGCGCCTTGGCGTAGTCGCCCATGTGGCGTTTCTCCGTTCGTTCGCCCCGTCAGCCGATAGTGCCGACCGGGGAGCAAAGCTCAGATCGATACGGAGAGTAATGTTCGCTCGCCAGCGTCACCAGGTCAAGTTGGTCTTTGTTGGCAATGGGGCGAGTCCCACCACACCACCCGGTCGATTGACCGGAGAACGCTGATAGCGTACGGGTCAGCCCGGTGGTCCGCTGGAGTTCGCGCAACGGCGACTGCGGGGCAGGTCACACACCATCCTTTAAGGATCCGTCCAGTGAGGCGGAGAAGGAGGTCGCACCGTGGCGTCACGCCAACCGGCGGGCGCGGCGGACCCGGTCGGGCAGCGGGAGCTGCTCTCCACCGGTGACGTTGCGCGCACGATTGCCCGGATCGCTCACCAGATCATCGAGAAGACCGCCCTGGACACCGGCGGCAGCGACGTCGTGCTGCTGGGCATCCCGACCAGGGGGACCCCGCTGGCGCGGCGGCTGGCCGCGAAGATCAGCGAGTTCAGCGGGGTGACGGTGCCCACCGGCACCCTGGACATCACGCTCTACCGGGACGACCTGCGCAAGCGCCCGAACCGCCCGCTGGAGCCCACCGACCTGCCGGTCGAGGGCATCGACAACGCCCTGGTCGTCCTCGTCGACGACGTGCTGTTCTCCGGCCGCACCGTGCGCGCCGCGCTCGACGCCCTGCGCGACCAGGGCCGCCCCCGCGCCGTGCAGCTGGCCGTGCTGGTCGACCGCGGGCACCGCGAACTGCCGATCCGCGCCGACTACGTCGGCAAGAACATCCCCACCTCGCGCTCCGAGGACGTCGCCGTGCAGCTCGCGGAGTCCGACGGCGAGGACCGCGTGGTGCTGCGGCGCGACGGGGGGAACGAGTGATGCGCCACCTGCTGTCGACCGAGGGCTTGGACGCCACCACCGCGACCAGCGTCCTCGACACCGCCGACACGCTCAAGCAGACGCTGCTGGGGCGCGAGGTGAAGAAGCTGCCGACGTTGCGCGGGCGCACGGTGGTGACCCTGTTCTACGAGAACTCCACGCGCACCCGGGTCTCCTTCGAGGTCGCCGGGAAGTGGATGAGCGCCGACGTGATCAACGTCTCGGCCAGCAGCTCGTCGGTGGGCAAGGGCGAGTCGCTGCGCGACACCGCGCTGACGCTGGCCGCCGCGGGTGCGGACTGCGTGATCATTCGGCACCCGGCCTCGGGCGCCGCGCACCGGCTGGCCGGGTGGCTGGACGAGGTCGGCACCCAGGTCGTCAACGCCGGTGACGGCATGCACGAGCACCCGACCCAGGCGCTGCTGGACGCCGCGACGCTGCGGGAGCGGCTGGGCGAGCTGTCCGGCCGCCGCATCGCCATCGTCGGTGACCTGCTGCACAGCCGGGTGGCGCGCTCCAACGTGCACCTGCTGCGCACCCTGGGCGCCGAGGTGGTGCTGGTGGCGCCGCCGACGCTGGTGCCCGCGGGCGCCGACCAGTGGGGCGCGGAGGTGCGCCACGACCTGGACCCGGAGCTGCCGAAGCTGGACGCGGTGATGATGCTGCGCGTCCAGGCCGAGCGCATGCACGGCGGCTTCTTCCCGTCGGCCCGCGAGTACTCGATCGCCTACGGGCTCAACCAGTCGAGGCTGGACAAGCTCCCGGAGCACGCGGTCGTGCTGCACCCCGGCCCGATGCTGCGCGGCATGGAGATCGCCCCGGCGGTGGCCGACTCCCCGCGAGCCGCCATCACCCAGCAGGTCAGCAACGGCGTGCACGTCCGGATGGCGGTTCTCTACCACCTCCTCGCAGGAGAGGAGCTCGGAGCATGAGTGCACAAGTCATGCACGCCCCCACCCCCGGGGACCGCGCAGCAACCCGCCTCGGAGAGGCCAAGCAGCGCGAGGTCGCTACCAGCCCCAGCGACTGGGCGGAGCTGGATGTGAGTCGTCCTGTCGTCGAGGGCGCCCTGCTCACCCGCATCGATGGGAACCGCGAAGCGACCCGGCCGTGGCGGGCTGCGAAGCGCGAGGTCGTCCCCGGGCACGACGACTGCTGTGCGGCGGTGCCGGCGCTGGAAGCGGGTCGTCTTGTCGCAACGGGAGGCCCGCGCAACCGCACCTCAGGGGACCGTGACGCAACCCAACCACGGACACCCCGGAACGCGAGATCGCCCCAGCCCGCAACCACCACTGCGAATCCCGGGGAGGCGGAACTGTGAGCCGCTTGCTGGTGAAGGAAGTCCGCCCGTACGGCGAGGGCGACCCGGTCGACGTGCTGGTCGAGGGCGAGGTCATCGCCCGGGTCGGGGCGGGCCTGGAGGTCGACGCCGACGAGATCGTGCACGCCGGTGGCGCGGTGCTGCTGCCGGGCTTCGTGGACCTGCACACCCACCTGCGGGAGCCGGGCCGCGAGGACGCCGAGACCGTCGAGACCGGCTCGGCCGCCGCGGCGTTGGGCGGCTACACCGCCGTGTTCGCGATGGCCAACACCGATCCGGTCGCCGACAACGCGGTGGTCGTCGAGCACGTGTGGCGGCGCGGCCGCGAGGTCGGCCTGGTCGACGTGCACCCGGTCGGTGCGGTGACCGTCGGGCTCCAGGGCGAGAAGCTCGCCGAGCTGGGCACCATGCGCCGCTCGGCCGCCGAGGTCCGCGTCTTCTCCGACGACGGCCACTGCGTGCACGACCCGCTGATCATGCGCCGCGCGCTGGAGTACACCAAGTCCTTCGGCGGCCTGGTCGCGCAGCACGCCGAGGAGCCGCGCCTGACCGTGGGCGCGCAGGCGCACGAGGGCGCCAACGCCGCGCGGCTGGGCTTGGCCGGGTGGCCCGCCCCGGCGGAGGAGGCGATCGTCGCGCGCGACTGCCTGCTCGCCGGGCACACCGGCGGCACGCTGCACATCTGCCACGTCTCCACCTCCGGCACCGCCGACATCCTGCGCTGGTGGAAGTCGCGGGAGACCGCCGGGCGGGTGTCGGCCGAGGTCACCCCGCACCACCTGCTGCTCACCGACGACCGGCTGGCGACCTACGACCCGGTCAACAAGGTCAACCCGCCGCTGCGCACCGACGCCGACGTGCTGGCGCTGCGCCAGGCGCTGGCCGACGGCACCGTGGACTGCGTGGCCACCGACCACGCGCCGCACGCCGCGCAGGACAAGGACTGCGAGTGGTCCGCCGCCAAGCCCGGCATGCTCGGCCTGCAGACCGCGCTCGGCATCGTGGTGCGGACGATGGTGCGCTCCGGCCTGCTGGACTGGCGCGGGGTCGCGCGGGTGATGAGCGAACGCCCGGCCGAGATCGCCGGGCTGGCCGACCAGGGTCGGCCGGTCGCGGAGGGCGAACCGGCCAACCTGGTGCTGGTCGACCCGGACGCCGAGTGGACGGTGCGCGGCGCTGAGCTGGCCAGCCTGGGGCAGAACTCGCCGTTCGACGGCATGCAGCTACCGGGCCGGGTGGTCGCGACGTTGCTGCGCGGACGGCTCACCGCGCACGAGGGCAAGGTGAGGCGCTGATGGAACGCACCCTGTGGGTGGTCGGACTGGTCGCGCTGGCCGCGCTGGTGTTCTTCGGGATGTGGCGGGGGTGGCACAACCGGGCCCGCCGCCAGGCCGCTGAGCTGCCGGACTTCCCCGCCCCGCCGGGCGAACCAGGCTCCGAGCTGCGCCCCGCCGCCACCGGCATGTACGTCGGCACCACCAGGGCCACCGACTGGCAGGACCGTATCGCGGTCGGCGACATCGGCCACCGTGCCAACGGCAGCGCGCACCTGCACGCCACCGGCCTGCTGATCAAGCGGACCGGGGCCAGCGACCTGTGGATCCCGGCGGAGTCGGTGGTCGACTGCCGCCTGGACCACAAGCTGGCCAACAAGGTGGTGCCCGGCGCCGGGCTCGTCGTGGTGACCTGGCGGCTCGGCGAGGTGCTGCTGGACACCGGCTTCCGCGGCGACGACAAGGACGCGCAGACCGAGTGGGTCGAGGCGATCCGCGCCCTGGCCCCCGCCGACGAGGCCGTGGACCCGGCGCCCGCACGACCCGAAGAATCGACCGGCGGCTCGGCTGAGTCGCGGCAGGAGGAGAAATGAGCGACCAGACCCCGGCCGCGCTGGTGCTGGAGGACGGCCGGATCTTCCGGGGGGAGGCCTACGGGAAGGTGGGCCGCACCCTCGGCGAGGTCGTGTTCACCACCGGCATGACCGGCTACCAGGAGACCCTGACCGACCCCTCCTACCACCGCCAGATCGTGGTGCAGACCGCGCCGCAGATCGGAAACACCGGGTGGAACGACGAGGACGACGAGTCCGCGCGCATCTGGGTCGCCGGCTACGCCGTGCGCGACCCCGCGCGGCGGCCGTCGAACTGGCGCTCCCGCCGCTCCCTGGACGAGGAGCTGGCGCGACAGGGCATCGTCGGCATCGCCGGGATCGACACCCGCACCCTGACCCGGCACGTCCGCGAGCTGGGTGCGATGCGCGGCGGCATCTTCTCCGGCCCGGAGCTGGGCCGCGACGACGAAATGGTCGCCGCGGTCGAGGCCAGCGCGGAGATGGTCGGCGCCTCGCTGGCCGGTGACGTCACCACCGCCGAGCCCTACGTGGTCCCGGCGATCGGGCAGAAGCGGTTCACCGTGGCGGCGCTGGACCTGGGCATCAAGTCCAACACGCCGCGGATGATGGCCGAGCGCGGCATCGAGGTGCACGTGCTGCCGCTGGCCTCGACCCTGGACGAGGTGCTGTCGATCGGCGCGGACGGGCTGTTCCTGTCCAACGGCCCCGGCGACCCGGCCACCACCGACGCGCAGGTCGAGCTGACCCGCCAGGCGCTGGACAGGAAGCTGCCGCTGTTCGGCATCTGCTTCGGCAACCAGATCCTCGGCCGCGCGCTGGGCCGCGGCACCTACAAGCTGCGCTACGGCCACCGGGGCATCAACATCCCGGTGATCGACGCCGAGACCGGCAAGGTCGCGATCACCGCGCAGAACCACGGCTTCGCCGTGGAGGGCGAGCCGGGCGAGCAGTTCGACACCGACTTCGGCCGCGCGGCGGTCAGCCACCACTGCGCGAACGACGGTGCGGTCGAGGGCCTGCGGCTGCTCGACGGCCCCGCGTTCAGCGTCCAGTACCACCCCGAGGCGGCGGCGGGCCCGCACGACGCCGCGCCGCTGTTCGACAAGTTCGTTGACCTGATGACGGAGACCCGCTGATGCCGAAGAGGACTGATATCAAGCACGTGCTCGTCATCGGGTCCGGGCCGATCGTGATCGGTCAGGCCTGCGAGTTCGACTACTCGGGCACCCAGGCGTGCCGGGTGCTGCGGGAGGAGGGCATCCGGGTCTCGCTGGTGAACTCCAACCCGGCGACGATCATGACCGACCCGGAGTTCGCCGACGCCACCTACATCGAGCCGATCACCCCGGAGTTCGTGGAGAAGGTGATCGCGGCCGAGCGGCCGGACGCCATCCTGGCCACGCTGGGCGGGCAGACCGCGCTGAACACCGCGATGGCCCTGCACGAGCGCGGGGTGCTGGAGAAGTACGGCGTCGAGCTGATCGGTGCCGACGTGGAGGCGATCCAGCGCGGCGAGGACCGCCAGCGCTTCAAGGACATCGTGCGCACCGTGGGCGGCGAGGTGCCGGAGTCGGCGGTGTGCAAGTCCATGGCGGACGTGCGGGCGTTCGTCGACGCGCACAGCCTGCCGGTGGTCATCCGGCCCAGCTTCACCATGGGCGGCCTGGGTTCGGGCATGGCGCACACCGAGGACGAGCTGGAGCGGATGGCCTCCTTCGGGCTGTCGGAGTCCCCGGTGCACGAGGTGCTGATCGAGGAGAGCGTCCTCGGTTGGAAGGAGTACGAGCTCGAGCTGATGCGCGACCACGCCGACAACGTGGTGGTGATCTGCTCGATCGAGAACATCGACGCGATGGGCGTGCACACCGGTGACTCGGTCACGGTGGCGCCGTCGATGACGCTGACCGACCGCGAGTACCAGCACATGCGCAACGTGGGCATCGCGGTGCTGCGCGAGGTCGGGGTGGACACCGGTGGCTGCAACATCCAGTTCGCCATCCACCCGGAGACCGGCCGGATGGTCGTCATCGAGATGAACCCGCGGGTGTCGCGTTCCTCGGCGCTGGCGTCGAAGGCGACCGGGTTCCCGATCGCCAAGATCGCCGCGAAGCTGGCGGTGGGCTACACGCTGGACGAGATCCGCAACGACATCACCGGCGAGACCCCGGCGAGCTTCGAGCCGACGCTGGACTACGTGGTGGTGAAGGTGCCGCGGTTCGCCTTCGAGAAGTTCCCGGGCGCGGACCAGGAGCTGACCACGACGATGAAGAGCGTCGGCGAGGCCATGGCGGTGGGCCGCAGCTTCTCCGAGGCGCTGGGCAAGGCGCTGCGCTCGATGGAGACCAAGGCGGCGGGCTTCTGGACCAAGCCGGACCCCGAGGGCACCACCGTCGAGTCCACTTTGGAGCAGCTGCGCACCCCGCACGACGGCCGCCTCTACAACGTGGAGCGCGCGCTGCGGCTGGGCGCCACGGTGGAGCAGGTGCGGGAGGCCTCGGGCATCGACCCGTGGTTCGTCGACCAGGTCGCGGCGTGGGTGGAGCTGCGCGCCGAGGTGGTCGAGGCCCCGGTGCTGGACGCGGCGCTGCTGCGGCGGGCCAAGCGGGCCGGGCTGTCGGACCGCCAGATCGCCGCGCTGCGGCCGGAGCTGGCTGGTGAGGACGGCGTCCGCGCGCTGCGGCACCGACTGGGCGTGCGGCCGGTGTACAAGACGGTGGACACCTGCGCGGCCGAGTTCGCGGCCCGCACGCCGTACCACTACTCGGCCTACGAGTCCGACCCGGCGGCGGAGACGGAGGTCACCGAGCAGCGCGAGCGGCCGAAGGTGATCATCCTCGGCTCCGGCCCGAACCGCATCGGCCAGGGCATCGAGTTCGACTACTCCTGCGTGCACGCCGCGATGGCGCTGCGTGAGGCCGGGTACGAGACCGTGATGGTCAACTGCAACCCGGAGACGGTCTCCACCGACTACGACACCTCGGACCGGCTCTACTTCGAGCCGCTGACCTTCGAGGACGTGCTGGAGGTCGTGCACTCCGAGCAGCAGTCCGGCACGGTCGCGGGCGTGATCGTGCAGCTGGGCGGCCAGACACCGCTGGGCCTGGCCAAGCGGCTGGCCGAGGCCGGGGTGCCGGTCGTGGGCACCCCGCCGGAGGCGATCCACCTGGCCGAGGACCGCGGCGCGTTCGGCGACGTGCTGGCCGGGGCGGGCCTGCCCGCGCCGAAGTACGGCACCGCGACGTCCTTCGAGGGCGCCAAGCGGATCGCCGACGAGATCGGCTACCCGGTGCTGGTGCGGCCGTCCTACGTGCTCGGCGGGCGCGGCATGGAGATCGTCTACGACGAGGCCTCGCTGGAGGACTACATCGCCCGGGCCACCGAGGTCACCCCGGAACACCCGGTGCTGGTGGACAACTTCCTCGACGACGCCATCGAGATCGACGTGGACGCGCTGTGCGACGGCACCGACGTCTACCTCGGCGGCGTGATGGAGCACATCGAGGAGGCGGGCATCCACTCCGGCGACTCGGCGTGCGCGCTGCCGCCGATCACGTTGGGGCGCCAGGACATCGAGATGGTGCGGCGGTCCACTGAGGCCATCGCCCGCGGCATCGGCGTGCACGGCCTGCTCAACGTGCAGTACGCGCTCAAGGACGACGTGCTGTACGTGCTGGAGGCCAACCCGCGCGCCTCGCGGACCGTGCCGTTCGTGTCCAAGGCGACCGCCGCGCCGCTGGCCAAGGCCGCCGCGCGGATCATGCTCGGCGCCAAGATCGCCGACCTGCGCGCGGAGGGCATGCTGCCGGGCGAGGGCGACGGCGCGGACCTGCCGATCGACGCGCCGGTGGCGGTCAAGGAAGCGGTGCTGCCGTTCCACCGGTTCCGCACCCGCGAGGGCATCGGGGTGGACTCGCTGCTCGGGCCGGAGATGAAGTCGACCGGCGAGGTGATGGGCATCGACACCTCGTTCGGGCAGGCCTTCGCCAAGTCGCAGGCCGGCGCCTACGGGTCGCTGCCAACCTCCGGCAAGGTGTTCGTCTCGGTGGCCAACAAGGACAAGCGGTCGCTGGTGTTTCCGGTCAAGCGGCTGGCGGACCTGGGCTTCGAGATCCTGGCGACCAGCGGCACCTCGGAGGTGCTGCGGCGCAACGGGATCCCGTCGACGGTGGTGGCCAAGCACATCGAGAAGGTCGACGGGGAGCGCGACATCGTCGAGCTGGTCAAGGCCGGCGAGGTCGACATGGTGATCAACACCCCGTACGGCAACCCGGGCCCGCGGGTCGACGGCTACGAGATCCGCACCGCAGCGGTGTCCCGCGACATCCCGTGCATCACCACGGTGCAGGGCGCGGCCGCCGCGGTGCAGGGCATCGAGGCCGCGATCCAGGGCAACATCGGGGTCCGGCCGCTGCAGGCGCTGCAGGCGGCGCTGCGGCAGGGCGGTGAGCAGCGATGACCGCCCCGCTGCGGGCGTCCTTCGGCCAGCGGCTGACCGACGCGGTGCGGGCCCGCGGCCCGCTGTGCGTGGGCATCGACCCGCACCCGTCGCTGCTGCTGGCCTGGGACCTCGACGAGTCGCCCGCCTCGCTGGAGCGGTTCGCGATGACCGCGGTGGAGGCGCTGGCCGGTGAGGTCGCGCTGCTCAAGCCGCAGTCGGCGTTCTTCGAGGTGTACGGCTCGGCCGGGATCGCGGTGCTGGAGAAGGTGGTCCGCGAGGCGCAGCAGGCCGGTGCGCTGGTGCTGCTGGACGTCAAGCGCGGCGACATCGGTTCGACCATGACGGCTTACGCGATGGCCTACCTGGACGAGCACGCCCCGCTGGCGGCGGACGCGATCACCATCTCGCCGTACCTGGGCTACGACGCGCTGGCCCCGGCGATCGGCATGGCCGAGCAGACCGGTCGCGGCGTGTTCGTGCTGGCCCGCACCTCCAACCCGGAGGCGGCGGGGCTGCAGCAGTCGATCCACGGCAGCGGTGACTCGGTCGCCCAGTACGTCGTGGACTCGGCGGCGGAGACGAACCTGGGCAGGACCCCGACGGGTCACGTCGGGGTGGTGGCGGGTGCCACGATCCAGCCCGGCGAGCTGGACTTCTCCCGGCTCAACGGCCCGATCCTGGCCCCCGGCCTGGGAGCCCAGGGGGCGACGGTGCGAACCCTGCGGGAGGTCTTCGGCGAAGCCCTGCCGAACGTCCTGCCCACGACGTCCCGCGACGTGCTCCGCCACGGCCCGACCCCGCAGGCCCTCCGGTCCGCGACCCACCGGATCCGCGACGAGGTGGCAGAACTCCTCCGCGGCTGATCCAGGGTGCAGGGCACCTTTCGCCGGCATGGTCGGCGAAAGGTGCCCTGCACGGTTCTGCGCGGTCGCCAGGGACGACCTCGCTGCGCCGGGAGTTCCCGGCACCGGGTGATTCGCTAGCGTGAAGGAGAACCGGGAAGGCCCGGGCCCGCGGTCGGCGGTCAGCTAATCTCGAACACAACAGTCGAGCCCTGGGGGTATTCGGTGACCGCTTCAGATCGCATCCAGGAGATGATGCGTCGTTTCGAAGAGCAGGCGCAGAAGGCGTCCGAGCTCCAGTCGGCAATCCAGGACATGCAGGGCACGGCCAGCAGCGCGGACCGCTCGGTGACGGTGACGGTGGCCGCGTCCGGTGCTGTGCTCGACCTCAAGCTCGCGCCGAACGCCGTCCGCCAGTCGGCCAACGAGCTGCAGCAGCAGATCATGGCCACGATCCGGCAGGCGACCTCGAACGCCGCCGAGCAGATGAACAACGCCGTGGCGCCGATCCTGGGGGACCAGTACGACCAGTTCCAGCAGGCGTTCAGCGCGCAGGCTCCAACGCTCCAGCCACCGGCCGACGACGGGGCCACCCCTGAACCGCCCGCGGCTGCGGCTCCCCAGCGGGAGCAGGCACCGGGGTCGACGGCACCCAAGGGCGCACCGCGGCGCGCCGCCGCCGTCGACGACGATGACGACGACTTCTCCTCGAATTCCTTCCTGCGCTGAAGGGGGTTGCGGTGACTGACCTGAAGATGACGCCGGAGACCCTGCAGGGCCATGGGCAGGGCTCCGAGAGCCTGGCCGAGAAGTTCGGTCAGCTCGCCGACCTGCTCCACCAGGCGAGGGTGGACGACCAGTGCTTCGGTCCCATCGGTGAGGCGGTGGGCATCAGCAGCAAGTACTTCGAGAGCCTCGACCAGTGCCGGGAACTGGCGACCAAGGCCCAGGAGTTCCTGAAGAGCACCAAGCAGGCGCTGGACGACACGATCAGGGACTACGCCGACACTGAGCAGCAGATCTCCGAGCTGCTGGAGAAGGCGGGGGAGGACCTGGCGGGATGAGCGGGCCTGGCGACTTCCAGTCGTTGAACGAGGGCGACGGCAACTCGAAGAACTGGTTCGAGCAGGCCGCCGGTCGCGGTTCGTCGTTGGTGGGGGCCGGGCAGGACCTCGCCGACGCCTCGTCCCCGCCGGAGTGGGGTGTGGCGTCGGTTTCGGCCCGCGCCGAGCTGCTCACCTCGATGGCCAGCCCGGGGCAGGCCCTGATGGACAACGGCCTGGGCTTCCTGGTCTCGATCGTGCTCAGCCCGCTGATCGAGCTCGCCGAGTACGCGGTCGGCGACCCGGAGCAGATGCGTGCCACCGGTGAGGGCTGGGAGAAGGTCGCGACCTGGCTCGACGAGGTCGCCGAGCAGGAGAAGAACCGCGCCCAGGCCACCGCCGAGACCTGGGTCGGCAAGGACGGCGACGCCTTCCGCAAGCAGATGACGGAATTCGGCGACGGTGTCACGGCTTTGGCGCAGGACGTCCGCGACCTCAAGGGCACGCTGGACATGATCGCCGACATCTTCGACATGTTCGTCGAGTTCTTCATCCAGGTGGTCACGGAGCTGATCATCGGCCTGATCGTCCAGTGGCTGGCCGCGCTGGCGGCGTCCTGGATCACCGCTGGTGCCTCGGTGGGGGCGGCCAGCGCCGGTACCGCCGCCCAGGTCGGGGTTCAGGGCGGCCGCATCAGCGCCCGGATCGCGCAGGTGCAGGGCAAGCTCTACCAGCTGTTCCAGAAGCTGGAGCAGTTGTTGGTGCGGTTGCGCGGACCGCTCAAGAGCGTGCTGGACCGGGTCCACAACGTTCGCGGTGGCCAGATGCTGACCAACCACCTGGGGCGGCAGAACCCGGTGTTCGGCGTCGCGAAGCAGTTCGACCCCAACACCTTGGCGTCGACCACGTCGAACGTGTTCATGCGGGGGGCCACCGGCGAGAGCGCGCTGGCCGCCAACGTGAGCCAGCGGGTGATCGGCAGCGTCCTCGGCGGCCAGACCACTGTCGGGCGGGCAGCCATGTCGGCGGGCATGGACGTGGGCACCGACGCGGCCATCGAGCAGGGCGCCAACCACGTCTACGACACGGGCAAGGGCTGGTTCCAGGGTGACCTGTCCGAGGAAGACCGCCGAGCAGCTCAGGAGAAGGGTTTCTCGTGACGGTCGCGATGAGTGCGGAGTGATGCGGTGAGCAAGCGGGTCGGTGGGGTGCTGGCAGCTCGGCAGGGGTGGTGCCAGCCCGACGAGGTGGTCCGCTTCGCGGTGTCGGGCAACCTGTCCAGCACCCGGTTCGACGTCCACGGCCTGTCGTGGGAGGGCCGAGCGGGCGGTTCGGCGGCCGGTCGCGTGGTCACCGCGGTCGAGGACGTCGTGAACGCGTCGTCCGACCACGACAACCGGCTCCCCCCGCCGAGGATCGTCTGCTTCGGTCCCGGTCCGCAGTCGGAGATCATGCGGGCCACCCCCGCCGACGGTGCTGATGTCCCTGCCACCTGGGTGCTGACGTCGCACCGCTTCGCCCTGCTGGCGGAGGTCCCTCCTGCGGAGGACGCCGAGGAGGCCGCGGACTCGATCTGGCAGAAGGCCCGCAAGTTCGGTGCCGGGGTTCGGGACTTCTCCCGCGACGTGGTGGACGTCCTGCAGGACAAGAAGCTTGGTGACTACGCGGCGGGTGAACCGGTTCCGGTCGCGCCAGTCGCCGTCCGCGCGGAGTGGCCGGTGCAGCAGGTCCGGGCGGTCAGCCGGACGAACCGGAAGCTCCCGATCGGGTACGCCCCGCGCCAGGTCCCCGCGCTGCGCGTCGAGCTCGCCGACGGATCCGGCGTGGAATTGATCTCGCCGACGGAGGAGAACGTCGCACGCCTCGAAGCGATGGCGTTCGGACGGCAGTAGGAAGGCTCTCGTGCTGAAAGACCCGTTCAAACTGGAGAAGCTCGCGGCGCAGACGTGGTGCCGACAGGGCGAAGGACTGCTGATGCGGATCGGGCCGCGGTGGGGGCACGTGGCCTCCGACATCGGTGGCCGTCGACGAGCTCCGCACGAGCACGGCGGGCGGATCCCCCAGCAGAGCGCTGCGGTCCCGGACTGGCCGTTGCCCACCGAGGCGATCGCCACCGGGCGCTACCACGGGGACGAGTGGGTGCACGACCCGTCGATCTGGGCTTGGGCGCACGCGCCGAACCCGGCAGCCGCCGCGGCCGGAGTCGCCGACGGGCTCGCCGCGGGCGGCGCCGATGCCTGGTTGGTCCTGTCGAACCAGCGCATCGCGGTGGTCATGGCGGCGTCCGCGGCGAAGAAGCCGGAGCCAGCGGCGGAACAGCAGTCCGGGGGCTGGTTGTCGCGCGCGAAGTCGTTGGCCAAGGACGCCCAGTCCTTGGTGCAGTCGGAGGAGGAATCGCTGCTGACGCTGTGGGAAGGGCCCAGCGCGGTGATCCGACACTTCGGCGCGTTGCCGATGGGGCGCGATCTCGACCCCGCGTGGTTCGGGCAGGTCGCCTTCCAGGACCAGTCGACCCTGCTGATCCGGATGGACAACAAGGCCGCGGCGGAATCCGTCGTGTCCGCTGGGAATTCCTTCAAGGGGGCGTAGCGGGTGGCTGCTGAGGCGTGGCGGTGGACCGCTGGACGGGTGTCCGCTGTGCTGGTGCCGTGGTTGGTGATGGCCGGTGGGCTGGCGCTGATCAGGATCGAGCGAGAGGGGGCGCTGTCGTGGGTCGGGCTGGTTGTCGGCCTGATCGCCGCCGGGTACAGCTCGTTCTTCTGGGGCAAGTTCAGCGACAGCGACGGGGTCGCACGGGTGCGGCTCTCCGCGTTGGCCTGGGTCGCGCGGATCATCTGCCACGCGTTCTCCCTGCTTTTCCTGCTGGTCGCGCTTGTGTTCGTGCTGGTGTGAGCCGCCTCCGCCGCTAACCTGCCGGGCCGCTGCTGTCAACCCGTCTGCTCCGTAGTCGCGGTCCCCCGGACGTTCCGCCGGTGGGGTTTCCCGTTCGGCTAATGTCGGTTCTGGGAGCGCGATGACCGGAGGGGTCGATGGGTGAGGCACCTCTGCTGGGCGGGCGGTACCGGTTGGGTGCCCGCATCGGCAGTGGCGGGATGGCCGACGTGCACCGGGCGATGGACACCCGGTTGCAGCGGGTCGTGGCCGCGAAGGTGTTCCGCTCTGGTGCAGACGCCGCTGGGCGCGAGCGGTTCGCCGAGGAGGCTCGGACCCTCGCCGGGCTCAGCCACCCCGGCCTGGTCACGGTGCACGACTTCAGCGCCGGGCCCGACGAGCTGTACCTGATCATGGAGCTGGTCGAGGGCCGCACCCTCGCCGACGAGGTGCACTTCGGTCCGCTGCCGCCGCAGCGCGTGGCCGAGGTCGGTTCCCGGCTGGCCGACGTGCTGGCGCACGTGCACGACAACGGCATCGTGCACCGCGACGTCAAGCCCTCCAACGTGCTGATCGGTGGCGACGGCAGCGTCTACCTCGCCGACTTCGGCATCTCGCGGCTGGCCGCAGCGACCGCGCGCCGGACCAGCTCCGGAGTGCTCATCGGCACCGCCACCTACATGTCGCCGGAGCAGGTCAGCGGCGGCGAGGTCGGCTACCCGGCCGACGTCTACGCGCTGGGCCTGGTGCTGCTGGAGAGCGTGACGGGCCGCGTCGAGTACCCCGGGTCCGGGGCGGAGAGCGCGGTCGCGCGGTTGGTGCGCGCCCCGGAGGTCCCGCTGTCGCTGCCCACCGGACTGCACCGGGCGCTGCTGCTGATGACCGCGTCCGACCCGGCCAAGCGCCCGACCGCGGCCGAGTGCGCGGACCTGCTGGCGGGCCGGTCCACCGACATCATCCCGCGCATCCAGGGGGAGCCACCGCGCCCGGCGACCCAGCTGCTGCCGAAGCCCGAACCGCCGCGCCGCCGCAACCTGAAGCCGTGGCTGATCAGCGGCGCCGGGCTCGGGGTGCTGCTGGTGGCGTTGCTCGTGTTCCTCGCGCTGCCCCCGCTCCCGGATGCGCCCGCGCTGCCGCCGGTGTCCGGCCCGGCCGGGATGGAGCGGCTGCCGGAGGACCTCGCCAACCTGGAGGGACTGATCCGCTGATGAAGCGCCTCCTGCTGCCGGTCCTGCTGGTGGCGCTCGCCGGTTGCGGCAGCGCGCCACGCGCGATGGATCCGCAGATCCGCGAGCAGCTGCTCGGGCACGTGGAAGCGGTCAAGACCGCAGCGCAGCACAACGACCGGCCCGCCGCGGAGGCCGCGCTCGGCGACCTGCACCGCGCGATCGCCGAAGCCCAGGCCCGCGGCGAGCTCGCCACGGAGAACGCCCGGACGCTGCTCGCCGCGACCGAGCGGGTCGCCCAGGACGTCCGCACCATGCCGCTGCCGGAACCCCCGGCCCCGGTCACCGTGACGGTCGAGCCCGCCCCGCCACCGGTCGTCGCACCACCCGCCCCGGAGCCCGGCCAGCACGGGCGGGAGCGGGCCGAGGAGCAGGCCAGGAAGTGGCAGGAGATGCGCGAGGCCTGGGAGCACAACCGCGAGGCGTGGCGGGAGGCCCGCGACGACCACGGCCGCCACAACGGGAAGAACAACGGGAACGGCGACGACTGAACGGGAAAGTTCCCGGACGCCGCGCAAGTGGTTGCACCAATTTCGCGGGGTGTGGCAGGGTTCGCTCGCACTGATCCGGTGCGGGCGGTCGCCCGCGACCCCGAGGAGGCGGAAGTTGCGCGAGGGACTCGCTGCGGGCGTGATCGCGGTAGGCCTGCTGCTGGCGGGCTGCAGTTCCGGCGCGACCCCGACCGACCAACCGGACGCCCCGGACCGAGCGGCCCCGGCGAAGTCCCTGAGCACGTCCGACCCGTGTGCCCTGCTCACCGACGACCAGCGCCAGGCCCTGTCCCTGGACCAGGAACCGAAGCCAGCGGACCGGGACGGCAAGCAGGGCTGCGAGTACGGCTCGGGCACCCCGGACGGCCCCGGCTGGTCGGCCTTCGCCGCGGTGGACACCGCGACGACCTACCAGCAGTTCACCGGGGACAACCAGGGCGCCCAACTGCTCGACGTCGCGGGCTACCCGACGGCCAAGGTCAACGACCCGTCGGGCTGCACCCTGGTGGTCGACGCGGCCGACTCCGGGACCCTCCGCGTCTCAGCCCTGGTCCGCCCCGGCGCCCCGGTCGAGGTAGGCGGCAGCTGCGACGCGGCGACCAGGGTCGTCGAGGAAGCCCTGAAAACCCTCCCGTCGGCGTAGCCGCCGATTTCGCGCGAAATCGCCATCCTCACGCGTCGGGTAGGTGTTGGAATGTGAGGCAGGACCTCGGAGGTCATTCCTGGCCGCAGAGGGCTTCCACGACGTCGCGGGCGTCGGAGCGGAAGGCCAGGTCGAGGAAGTAGAGCTTGTCGGCGAGGTCGGTCAGCTGGGCTCGGCTCGCCACGATCTCCGCGTCTCCCTGTTTGATCGCCACCTCATCGCGGATCAGCATGGTGACGACGACTTCGTCCCGGCGTCCGTCGGCCGGGATGTTCCAGCGAGCACACATGTTTCAGCCCTCCCGTGTCGGATGTTCGCTTGCGAGAAGGACTCTCCGGAGTTCCCGAGAGGGCACGCAACGATTCTTTCGGGTGACTGGGAGTGCTTGCCCCGCTGGAAACCAGTGATGGTGATCGGGGGAACTCAGATCGATTCCGAAACGGGGAGAGGCATGAACGGACGGCCAGGAGTCCCGGTCCGGGTGCGGCGGGTGTCGAGCGAACTGCGGGAGCTGCGGCTGCGGAGCGGCCTGCCAGCGGAGGAAGTCGCCGGTGCACTGGGTTTCTCGATGAGCAAGCTGAGCCGGATGGAGCACGGTCAACGCGGACTGCATGCGGATGACGTGGCGGCCTTGCTGGGCTTGTATCGAGTCCCGGCGCAGCGCCGCGAGGAGCTGCTCGCGCTGGTTCGCAGCGGCTCCGATCCGAACTGGTGGCAAGTGCAGGACGGCCGCTTGCCAGCGATGTGGTCGGACGTGATCAGGTTCGAGAAGGAAGCCATCGCCATCCGCAACTACGAGACGATGTTTGTCCCGGGCCTGCTCCAGGCTGCGGAGTACGTGGGGGCAATCGGTAGGGGTACCCAGCCCGACATCGGCGTTGACGAACTGGACACCCTCGTATCGGCTCGGTTGGGGCGCCAAGCGTTGCTGAGTCGGGCGGATGCTCCAGAGCTTGAAGTGCTGATCGAGCAGATCGTTCTTGAACGCCCGGTCGGCGGTGCGGACATCATGTACCGGCAGCTGCGACACCTGATGAACTCCGCGGAGTGCGACAACGTCACGATCCGCGTCCTTCCCACTGCGCTGGGAGCTCATCCTGGGATGGAAGGGCCGTTCGTGCTGCTGGAGTTCGCCAGCGAACCGACGCTTGTCTACCTGGAGCACCGGGGGAACAGTGCGTTCGTGGAGACCGCTGAACACGTCGCGTCAACAACGCTGACCTTGGAGTGGTTGCGCGACAGGGCCTTGTCGCCTGAGGATTCGGTCGGGCTCATCGCGGCCATCGCGCAGAGTCTCACCTGATGATCGACGAGGAGCGCACTGTGGTAGTCGATGACCTTCTCGGTGTTCGTTGGCGCAAGAGCAGCCGCAGCAGCATGCAGGGGAACTGCGTCGAGGTGGCGTTCATCGGCCGGGCCGTCGCGGCACGAGATTCCAAGGACCCTGACGGAGGCAAGCTGGTGCTGGACGCGGCGGTCTGGGGCTCCTTCCTCGGCGGCCTGCGGCGCGGGCGGTTCGACGCGTAAGCAAGCAGTGAAAACAATGCGGCATCCGGGCGACTCGGCCCGGGTGCCGCATTTTGTTGAGAATTCAACCATGATCTCTGGTAAGTTGACCGCCGTGCTTGCCAGGCCTGAGCGGGGCGACGGAGCTGCTGCGTGTGGGGCCCTGACCTGGTGCTTCGGGCTGGTTGCGAGTTGGTAGGGCTGAGCTGGCCTGTAGCTGACCTGCTGGAACTTCGAAACCCCTCCGCCGGTTCCGAGATCAGCTTCACTCGGATGTCGCAGTCTTCTTTGACCGACTTCGCCCCGAAACGACACCTCTGTGCGTTAACGTTTGCCCCGTTGGCAAGTGGATGGCCGTCGCCGGACCCCGCGACGGTTGGCGAACGAGGGGAGTTCGACTGTGTCCGAGGGGGACGGCGACCAGGTCCAGCTCGACGCAACGGACCAGGCGTACATGCAGCACCGGATGACCAGCGGTGGCCTCCAGGGCTTGTTCCCGGCGCATCAGGTCGGCGCCATTGCGGAGAGCTTCGCTCGTGCGGAGTCCAAGGCTGCCTTGGCTCAGTCGCAGGCGGCTGGCGGATCGATGATGATCGATCCCGACCAGGTGGACAACCTCGCCCGGTTCTTCCGCGAGGAAGCTCAGAACATGCTCGACCGACGTGACGCGGTGGCCGAGCTCGCCCTGGTCAACCCTGCTGGAGGGGATCCGGTCAGCACCCAGGTGGCCCCGGTTTACAGCCAGGTGGCTGCGGGCGGGGGCGGCGGCTATCTCGAGAACTACGAGAAGCTTGCCGAGTTCTTCTTCGCCACTGCGGAGAAGTTGACGGAAAGCGCCGGCCTTCAGCGCACGAACGATCAGAATTCTGCGGAGAGCATTGGTGGGGGAAGCCTTGCGTAAGGCTCTAGCGGTCAGCTCGTTGGCTCTTGCCCTTGTTGTCGCCGGTTGCGGTAGCAACCCGTCAGACAGCACGGGAGGTGGCGATGCCACGTCCGGGCAGGAGATGACAGAATCTTCGGCCACGTCGAAGCCCTCCGGGCCGCCGCGTACTGGGCCTGCGAAGGTGACCGATGTTGCGGACAAGTGCTCCATCGTGAACCAGCCCCAGTGGCAGAGTGAAGGGGCGGACCAGGCCCCGCGCGAGCTGGAGCTGAATGACCGGCTCGGTTGCAAGTACCAGCAGGGCCAGGCTGGCTCTGCTGGGTGGAGCGTGTTCGTCGCGGTGAACGGCGAAAGCTCCTATGACGAAGAGGTCAGCAAGCTGACCCAATCCACTGCCGCGGTGGACTTGGGCGGGTACCCGGCTGTCAAGTACGAGCTCGCTACGAACTGCATCCTGTACGCGAACATCTCTGACCAGGGTCTTCTGGTGGCGAATGCGGGAAGGAACAGCTCCAGCGCCACTGACGTGAACTTGTGTGAGCGGGCTGAGAAGTTCGCTCAGCTTGCAATCCAAAATCTTCCGGACGCGTGAGTGGGTGGGAAATGGTAGACACCAGGCACATCGAGCCTTCGGACTTCGAAGGTGCTTCGCTGGAGCAGATGCGGAGCTGGGTGGCTAACGGCTCGCCGGACGACCTGTACGGCAAGTCCGAAGGCTGGCAGGCGGAGGACAAGTTCCTCCAGGAGCTCAAGGTCCGCGTCGAGGAGAAGCTCAAGAGCGTCGGCGCGTACATGCGGTCGGAGTCGGGCGAGGCCATGCAGAACCAGGCCATGCCAGTCGTGCTCTGGACAGAGGTCGCAGCTGAGAACGCCAAGGCTCAGTCGCAGTTGATGACTGACCAGGGCGAAGCCTTCGCGAAAGTGCAGTCCTCGATCCCTAGCAAGGGCGAGGAGCAGGACGTTCCGGACAACAACTGGTTCGAGGACAAGTGGGACAGCTTCTGGAACGGCCAGACGGACGCTGAAGCTGCCAAGGAGCACAACGAGAAGCTTCGGCAGGAAGCTGTTCAGGCTTTCCGGTCGTACGACAACACCTCGCAGGGCACCGTTGCTGCGAGCGCCGTGTTCACGCCTCCTCCGGAGAGCGGCATGAATGTCGCTGTCAGCGGTGGCACGAACCACCCCACCGTCGGCGGCGTCCCGACGGTCTCCAACACTCCGTCCGGGACCAGCAGCCAGTGGGCTGGTGGTGGCGGTACTGGGGGTGTCGGTGGGGGCGGTTCTTCGACTGTTCCGTCTGGGTACGGCGGCGGGTCCGGGGGTATCGGCACGGGTGGCACGAGTGGCACCGGTGGTGGCGGTACCCCGTCGGGGACCACTCCGGTGTGGCAGCGGCCGGGGCCGTACGGGCCGGGCCAGGGTGGTCCGGGGCAGGGCGGTCCGGGGACCGGGCGGGTGCCCGGTGGGCCTGGGATGCCCGGTGGGCCCGGGATGCCTGGTGGTCCGGGCGTGCCCGGCGTTCCTGGTGGTGGCACCGGGACGGGTACTGGCCGGGGTCTCGGCGCTGGTGGTGCCGGCGGGCTCGGGGCCGGTGGCGCCGGTGGTCGTGGGGCCGGGTCCGGGTTGGGCGCTGGTGGTCGTGCCGGGGCCGGTGGGCTCGGTGGTGCCGGTGGCACCGGGACGGGCTCCGCTGCTGGTGGTGCCGGTGGCGCTGGTGGTCGTGGTGGCGTGGCCGGTGCTGGTGCTGCGGGCGGGCGTCCGCAGGGCAAGCCGGGCGAGGAGGACCAGGAGCACGAGACTCCCGACTACCTCAAGGGCGACCACGGGTTCTTCGACGACGACATGCCGAAGGTGGCGCCGCCGGTGTTCGGTGACTGGGACCAGCGCTGACGCTGCCTGACTGGAGGGGATGACGGTGGTCGACGAGGTCCTGCGGGCTCGTCCGTCCAGTGCCGAGGTCGCGGCTGGGGCCGCGGCCAAGGCCGGGCTCGCCAACGAGATGAGCGGGAAGACCTCGATGCGGGTCGACCCGGAGCGGGCCGAGGATCTGGTGCGGTTCTTCGAGGACAAGGTCCGCGAGATGCACGAGCGCTTCGACCGGGCCCGCAAGCTCGGCAACGTCAAACCCTCCAGCCAGGACCCGGTGAGCGTCCAGGCCGCCGAGTCCTACGGGCTGGTGGGCCGGGGCGACGAGTTCTCCTACTTCGCGAACTACCGCAAGCTGGCCCGAGTCCTGCAGGACACCGCCGACACGCTGCGCTCGAACGTCCGGCAGACGCGCGACGACGACGAGAACGCAGCCGAGGGCTTCCGCTTCTGAGCCGCGCTGGGGGGAACGCATGGTGGAGACCAGGGACATCGAGCCGTCGGACTTCGACGGGGTGCCGCTGCGGAAGCTGCGCGCCTGGGCGGAGAACGGCTCGCCGGAGAGCATGTACCGGCACTCGGACCGGTGGCGGGAGGAGAACGACTACCTCGCGCAGCTGGCCGAGGAGATCAAGACCGCGCTCGCCGAGGCGGGCGCGGTGCTGCAGTCCGCCTCCGGTGAGGAGATGCAGAACGCGTTGAACCCGGTCGTGCTGTGGACCGAGGCGACGGCGGAGACCGCCAGGGCGCACTCGATCCGCATGCTCGAGCAGGGCGAGGCGTTCGCCAAGCTGCAGAAGAAGGTGCCCAGCGCGGACGAGGAGCCGAAGTCGCCGGACCAGCTCTGGTTGGACGAGCAGACCTGGTCGAGCTTGGGCTTCGGGGCGTCCGACGCCGAACCGGCCCGCGCCCGCAGGGAGGAGCAGCGCCAGCAGGCTGTCGCCGCGTACGAGGCCTACGACAAGACGTCCCGGCAGAACCTCGCGGCGAGCCCGCTGTTCACGCCGCCTCCCGGCAGCGAGGACCAGCTGAAGGGGCACCGCCGCGAGGACGACGACGGAGGCGGTGAGCCCCCGGCGGGGGCCGGGAGTGCTTGGACGGGCGGCACCGCGGCCGTGGCCGGTGGGGGCGGCGGCGTCGGGGGCGGCGGCGTTGTGCCAGTCGCGGGCGGTGGAACGGAACGCCCACCCCTGCCACCCGGCGGGTACGCCGGCATCGGTTCCGGCGGGCAGCCCACGGGTGGTGGTGCCGCGCCGGGGCAACCGGCCGCGCCGCGCGGTCCCGCTGGGATGGCCGGGGCCGGTCTCCCCGGTCGCCCCGCGCCCCGGGACACCGACGACGAGCTCGACCACGAGACACCCGACTACCTCGTCGCCGATCGCGGTTTCTTCGACGACGACATCCCGAAGACGGCACCACCCGTCTTCGAGTGAGCGCACCAAAGGCACGATCCACACCCGCGGGCCGCGCGCCCGCACAAGTCCGGCTGGGGAGCATCCGGTGAAGTTCGAGTTGTCGCGGCAGGCCTTCCACGAGGCGTGGAAGCACTTCAACCTGGGGACCAAGCCCATCGTGCTCAACGTCCTGCCGGAGGGGATCCTGGAGTCCGAGCGGCGCGCCGTCGAGCGCCGGGCTTGGGACGAGCTGCACCGCCTCGGGTTCGGCAACGAGATGCGCGAGGAGGACATCTGCGGCGTCTTCCTGCCGCTGCAGCGCTACGAGCGGTCCTTCGACGTCACCTTCGGCCAGCGCACCTCGGAGGGGGAGCGGAAGACGACCGGGATGGTCGCCAACGTCCGCGGCAACGCCACGCTCGCCGTGCTGACCGAGGAATCCGTGCGGATGCAGGCGCTGCCCGCGGACTCGATGGTCCGCGCGCTGCTGAACGTGCTGCCGGACGACGTGAAGGCCGGTCCGGGGCGGGGTGTCTCGCTGCGCAGCGCGGCGATGTCGGCGGCGGCCAAGGATGCGGGCAGCTCCGACCGCGCGATGGCCGACGGCCTCGCGCGCCAGGGCGTCAAGCGCGAGGACGCCCGCCTGCTGGTGGAGATGGCCGGTGGCGAGCGCACCGCGTGGGCCCAGTTCGGCGCGGCGGTGATGGACGGCCAGGGCAAGCGCCACCGGGCGCCGATGGTCACCAACTTCTTCGCCACCGCCAAGGGCTGGTACATGATCGAGACCAACACCCGCGGCGCGGAGCCGTGGACCACGGTCGCCCCGATCGACAAGCAGCGGATGTCCGCCCGGGTCGCCGACCTCATGAAGACCTTCTGACCCACGGCTCCGCCGCACCCACGGCCCACCCGGCCACGCTGGTCGGGTGGGCACCGCTCGCGAGGCCTCCCAGGCGCCCCTGAATCAATACGGAACTTCCGCGTAGCGGAATTTTCGCGATCTCCGCGAGGTCTTGATCACTTCGCCGATGAGGGACATTTCACCCCGGTTTGACCTGCGAGGACGCCCTCGGCATGGCTCAACTGCCCGGAAATCGGACACATTTGATGAATTTCGCCGAGATTAGTGCACTTCAGCGGCTTTGTTGGTAGTACTTGCAGCGGTGCCGCGCTCGTGCACGCCTCGTACGGGCGGGCCTGGTGGCGGGCCCGGCTGAATCCGGCTCACAAAAACCGGACCCCGTTGGAGCCCGGTCGGACCGACTCGGTACCGTCGCCGCACCGATCAAGAGAAACCCCACATCACGGAGGACATGGTGGCCCTTCCCCAGCTGACCGAGGAGCAGCGGGCAGCAGCTCTGGAAAAGGCGGCTGCCGCCCGTCGCGCCCGAGCGGAGCTCAAGGAGCGCCTCAAGCGAGGTGGAACCACGCTGGCGGAGGTCCTGGAGACCGCCGACAACGACGAGGTCCTGGGCAAGATGAAGGTCTCCGCCCTGCTCGAGGCCCTTCCCGGCGTTGGCAAGGTCCGCGCCCAGCAGATCATGGAGCGGCTGGAGATCGCCAACAGCCGTCGGCTGCGCGGGCTGGGCGAGCGGCAGCGCAAGGCGCTGCTCTCCGAGTTCAGCGGCGAGTGATCGACGCACAAACCGGCGCTGAGCCGAGGACCGTCCGCCCGGACGAGCCTCGGCTCACCGTCGTTTCCGGGCCCTCCGGCGTCGGCAAGTCCAGCGTCCTCGGCGAGGTGCGCAAGCAGGCCCCGGAGATCTACTTCAGCGTGTCCGCCACCACCCGCGCGCCGCGCGCCGGGGAGGTCGACGGGGTGCACTACCACTTCGTCGACACCGCCGAGTTCGAGCGGATGATCGCCGCGGGCGAGATGCTCGAGCACGCCCGCTACGCGGGCAACCTCTACGGCACCCCGCGCAAGCCCGTCGAGGAGGCCCTCGCGGCCGGTCGGCCCGCGGTGCTGGAGATCGAACTGCAGGGTGCCCGCCAGGTCCGCCAGGCGATGCCGGACGCGCAGCTGGTCATGCTGCTGCCGCCGTCCTGGGAGGTGCTGGTGGAGCGGCTCACCGGTCGCGGCACCGAACCGGCCGAGGTCGTCGAGCGGCGGTTGGCGACCGCGCGCGAGGAGCTGGCCGCCGAACCGGAGTTCGACGCCACCGTGGTCAACGCCGACGTGCAGGCCGCGACCAGCGAATTGCTACGATTGATACTCGGCCGCGAACTGTGACGAGCCAGCGGTGAGCAGCACCGGAGTTCGGCAGCCCGAAGTCCGGCACCCCGCGGGTCGCAGCGCCGCCCCCAGGCAACGGCACCACGCCGCCGTCCACGAAGAGCAGGAGCCACTCACGTGAGCACCCCCAGCGCGCTGGCTGCGCTCAACAGCAGCCCGTCCACCAACACCGCCGAAGGCATCACCTACCCGCCGATCGACGACCTGCTCGAGCAGGTCAGCTCGAAGTACGCGCTGGTGATCTACTCCGCGAAGCGCGCCCGCCAGATCAACGACTACTACGCCCAGCTCGGCGAGGGCCTGCTGGAGTACGTCGGCCCGCTGGTCGAGCCGGGCCCGCGCGAGAAGCCGCTGTCGATCGCGCTCCGCGAGATCCACGCCGGCGTCCTCGAGCACACCGAAGGCGAGTGACGACCGAGCACACCGAGGACCGCCCACGGGTGGTCCTCGGCGTCAGCGGTGGCATCGCCGCCTACAAGGCGTGCGAGGTGCTGCGGCGGTTGACCGAGTCCGGGCACCACGTCCGGGTCATCCCCACCGAGGCGGCGCTGAACTTCGTCGGCGCGGCGACCTTCGAGGCGCTGTCCGGGCAGCCGGTGCGCACCGGCGTGTTCACCGACGTCCACGAGGTCCAGCACGTCCGGCTCGGGCAGCAGGCGGACCTGGTCGTGGTCGCGCCCGCCACCGCTGACCTGCTGGCCCGTGCCGCGCACGGGCAGGCCGACGACCTGCTCACCTCGACGCTGCTGACCGCCCGGTGCCCGGTGCTGATGGTCCCGGCGATGCACACCGAGATGTGGGAGCACCCGGCCACCCAGCACAACGTCGCGCTGCTGCGCAGCCGCGGCGTGGTGGTCGCCGAGCCGGACAGCGGCCGGTTGACCGGCGCGGACACCGGCAAGGGCCGGTTGCCCGACCCGGCCGAGATCGTCGACCTGGCCCGCCTGCTGCTGGCCGAGCCCCGGGCGCTGCCCCGCGACCTCGAGGGCCGCCGCGTGGTGATCTCCGCCGGGGGCACCCGCGAACCGCTGGACCCGGTGCGCTACCTGGGCAACCGCTCCTCCGGGCGGCAGGGCTACGCGCTGGCCCGGGTCGCCGCCCACCGCGGCGCGGAGGTGACCCTGGTCGCCGCGCACACCGCGGACCTGGTCGACCCGGCCGGGGTGCGGGTGATCAAGGTGGGCACCGCCGAGGAGCTGCGGTCGGTGGTGCTGGCCGAGGCCGACGGCGCCGACGCGGTCGTGATGGCTGCCGCGGTGGCCGACTTCCGGCCCGCCTCGCACGTCGAGCACAAGATCAAGAAGACCGACCAGGACCCGGAGCCGCTGACCCTGACCCGCAACCCGGACATCCTCGCCGAACTGGTCGAGGCGCGGGACGCGGGCAAGCTGGCCGCGTCGCTGGTCGTGGGCTTCGCCGCCGAGACCGGCGACCCCACCACCTCGGTGCTCGACCACGGCCGCGCCAAGCTGGCCCGCAAGGGCTGCGACCTGCTGGTGGTCAACGCCGTCGGGGACGGGCGCGCCTTCGAGGTCGAGGACAACGCCGGGTGGTTGCTGGGCGGCGACGGCACCGAGGAGCCGATCCCGTACGGCGCGAAATCCCGGTTGGCATCCACACTGTGGGATGCTGTGAACCGGCAGTGGCACCGCCAGTAGGGTGGCCGGGCACGTCAACCACCCCGCGCGGTGGGCTTTCGAAGTACTTCAGGGAGAGTCGTGAGTCAGCAGTCTGACCTGCGCACCGGTCGCAGGTTGTTCACCAGTGAGTCCGTGACCGAAGGCCACCCGGACAAGATCTGCGACGCGATCAGCGACTCGGTCCTGGACGCGTTGCTGGGCCAGGACCCCCGCTCCCGCGTGGCGGTGGAGACCCTGGTGACCACCGGTCAGGTGCACGTGGCCGGAGAGGTCACCACCGACGCCTACGCCGACATCCCGACCATCGTGCGGGAGAAGATCCTGGAGATCGGCTACGACTCCTCGGCCAAGGGCTTCGACGGCAACTCCTGCGGCGTCAACGTCGCGATCGGCTCGCAGTCCCCGGACATCGCCCAGGGCGTGGACGCCGCGCACGAGTCGCGGGTCGAGGGCGTGATCGACGAGATCGCCAAGCAGGGCGCCGGTGACCAGGGCCTGATGTTCGGCTACGCCTGCGACGACACCCCGGAGTTCATGCCGCTGCCGATCGCGCTGGCGCACCGCCTGTCGCGGCGGCTGACCAAGGTCCGCAAGGACGGCGTGCTGCCCTACCTGCGGCCCGACGGCAAGACCCAGGTGACCATCGAGTACGCCGGTGACCAGGCCGTCCGGCTGGACACCGTGGTGCTGTCCACCCAGCACGCCGCCGACATCGACCTGGACTCGATGCTCGCGGTGGACATCAAGGACCAGGTGGTCGGCCCGGAGGTCGAGCAGCTCGACCTCGACAGCTCCGACACCCGGCTGCTGGTCAACCCGACCGGCCGGTTCGTGGTCGGCGGTCCGATGGGCGACGCCGGGCTGACCGGTCGCAAGATCATCGTCGACACCTACGGCGGCATGGCCCGCCACGGCGGCGGCGCGTTCTCCGGCAAGGACCCGTCGAAGGTGGACCGCTCGGCGGCCTACGCGACCCGCTGGGTGGCGAAGAACGCGGTCGCCGCTGGGCTGGCGAGCCGGATCGAGGTGCAGGTGGCCTACGCGATCGGCAAGGCGGCGCCGGTCGGCCTGTTCGTGGAGACCTTCGGCACCGAGAACGTCGACCCGGCCCGCATCCAGTCGGCGATCAACGAGGTGTTCGACCTGCGCCCGGCCGCGATCATCCGCGACCTGGACCTGTTGCGCCCGATCTACGCGCAGACCGCCGCGTACGGCCACTTCGGCCGCCCGGACCTGGACCTGCCGTGGGAGCGCACCGACCGTGCGGACGCGCTGAAGGCCGCCGCCAACGTCTGACCGGCGTCGTGAGTGGCGGTGGTTGTCAGAACCACCATCGCCACTCACGACCGTGGTGCTGGTCGCCCTCGCGCGGACGTTCGCCGGGGTGGTCCTGGCGTCCAACGTCCCGCTGCTGATCTGGCTTGCGCCCTGCTCTACTACTGGGGGCTCACGCTGACGCCGCAGGCGGTGCTCACCCCGGCGCTGGACGCCCCGGACTTCCCGTCGCTGGCGTTCGTCGAGTTCTGGGGGCAGCACCTGCTGGTGCTCTGGGCTGCCGCGTTCCTGACCTGGGGTGCCGGGGTGCGGCCGACGTGGCACGGGTACTGGTTCTCGGTGGCCGTGACTGCCGCGTGGGGGTGGCGGCGCTGGCGTTCAACTCCTGGACGGGCACCAACTACGGCTTCGTCAACCGGAAGCCCGACAACCCGTCCCTGCTCAACCTCATGGGCGGCTGGCCCTGGTACCTGGCCGTGGCCGCGGTCGTCGGGATGGTCGCGTGGGCGCTGCTGACCTGGCCGTGGACCCGGGCGCGCCCTACTCCGCCTTGAAGCCCTGCTGGCGCCACGCCTCGTAGACCGCGACCGCGGCGGAGTTGGCGAGGTTCATCGAGCGGATGCCGGGCAGCATCGGGATGCGGACCTGCAGCGTCACGTCGGCGAGGACCTCCTCGGGCAGGCCGGTGGACTCCGGCCCGAACAGCAGCACGTCGCCGGGCTGGTAGCTGACCGTCTCGTAGGAGCGCTCGGACTTCGAGGTGAAGGCGATGACCCGCTGCGGTTCAAGCGCCCGCCACGCCGACTCCAGATCGGGGTGGACGTGCAGCGCGGCCCGGTCGTGGTAGTCGAGTCCGGCCCGGCGCAGCTTCGCGTCCTCCACGGAGAACCCGAGGGGCTCGATCAGGTGCAGGGCGCAACCGGAACCGGCCGCCATGCGGATCGCGTTGCCCGCGTTGCCGGGGATCTCCGGGTGGTAGAACACGACGTGAAACACCTGGGATCGTTTCACATCGGGGTGCTCGGAGGAACCTGGGGGTCGAAAACCGTTGGTACGGCAAGATCAACCGCTGCTACCCTGGTGCCGCCGGTCGAGAGGCGCTGCAACGGGCGTCGCCCGCCACGCTCGGTCGGCGCCGGTGACTGAAGGGTGCCTCCAACGACTGGAGGCGTCTTCGTGGCGACCGAAACCCCGCTGCCCGCAACCAGAATCGCGGACCTGGTGAGCTACCCGGTGAAGGGGTGCGCCGGGGTTCCCGTGCCGAGCACGCCGCTGACCGACGCCGGTCTGGCGCACGACCGGTCCTTCATGGTCGTCGACGACGACGGGGTGTTCCGGACCCAGCGCCGGTGGCCGCGCCTCGCGCAGGTCCAACCGGCGATCCGCGGGGACCGGATCGAGCTGAGCGCACCCGGCGCCGGTTCGATCACAGTGGACGTCGACGTGATCGGACCACGCCGGGCGGTGGACCTCTTCGGCACCGGGTACCGGGGCATCGACCAGGGAGATCCGGTCGCGGAATGGCTCTCCGACGTGCTCGGTGCCCGCAGCAGGCTGGTGCGGGTGCCGCCGGAGCACGACCGCGCCACCGACGGCGAGGCGCCCGGAACCTCCGGCTACGCCGACAGCTGCGCGGTGCACGTCCTGTCGCGGTCCGCGCTGGACCTGCTCAACGAGCGGTTGCCGGAACCGCTGCCGGTGGACCGCTTCCGCCCCAACATCGTGGTCGACGGCTGGCAACCGCACGACGAGGACCGCGCTGCTCGCATCAGGATGGGAGAAGCGGTCCTGGGCTTCGCGAAGCTCGCGATCAGGTGCGCGGTCACCACGATCGACCAGCGGACCGGACATCGCACCGGCCTGGAACCGCTGCGCACGCTCGCCCGGTACCGCCGGGTCCCCGGCGAGGGGATCGCCTTCGGCGCGAAGTTCGCGGTGCTGCGCCGCGGCACGCTCGCGGTTGGGGACCCGGTGGTGGTGGAGGCCTGGCGCTAGGGCGTCAGGCCAGACCGCTGGTGGCGCGGATGTTCTGCTCGTCGGCGCTGGCGAAAAGGCCTGCCACCTGGTCGGTTTCGCTCATGCCCGCGCGCACTGCGCGTGCTGACGTCCTCGGCCGCGGTGTCGTCGCTGGCGTAGCTGAACAGCACCGCCGCGCCGTCGGCGGCCAACCGCTGCACGATCGCCTGCCCGATGCCGCGAGAGCCACCGGTGACGACTGCGGTCTTCCCGTGGAGTTCCATGTCTGGAGCATGCCGACAGCCACGGCCGGTTCCTGACCGGAATCCTCAGGCGCCGGTCCGGGTCGAGTCGCGGGGCACCAGGAGCGGAGCCGGGTTGACGACCACCTGCGGGACCTCGGTGCCCTTCAGGTTCGACAGCAGGAGCTCGACCGCGCTCGACGCGGCATGGGCCAGGTGCAGGTCCACCGCGGTCAGCGTCGGGGTGCTGGTGCGGGCCCGGACCCCGTCGTAGCGGGTGGCGACCTGCAGGTCGGTCGGGATGTCGAGGCCCAACGACGCCGCGGCCCGCACCGCGCCGAGCGCGAAGGCGTCCACCGAGGCGCAGATCGCGTCGACCTCGGGGTGCTGCGTCAGCAGCTCCTCGCAAGCGGCCTGCCCGGTGTCCTCGCCGCCCGACTCGTCGGCCTCGATGACCAGCGGCGGCATGCCGTGCTCCCGGGCGAACTCGGCGTAGACCTCGGCCAGGTCGACGTACCAGCTGCGGTGGCCGCTGCCCATGAGCAGCGCGATCCGCTCCGCGCCCCGCTCGCGCAGGTGCTCCAGGAGCAGGCGGCCGACCTGTGGTGCCCGCAGGTCCACGTGCGGCAGCTCGGTGCCCCGCTGCGGTCCGATGCTCACGATCGGCACCCCGCGGGACTGAAGGCGCTTGGTGGTGGGGTCGTCCTGGTCCGGTTCGATCACGATGGCGCCGTCGATGTCCAGCGAGTCCAGCGGCGGGTCGGAGTCCAGCGGCGGCACCAGCACCAAGGCGAACCCGTGCAGCAGCGCGGTCTCGGCGGCCGCCGCGGCGACCTCCATGAAGAACCCGAGCTTGGACGGCCCACCAGCCACCGCGACCGGCATGGACGACACCAGGCCGATGGTCCGCGACTGGCCACTGCGCAACCGCTGCGCCCGCAGGCTCGGCCGGTAACCGAGCTCGGCGGCGGCCTGCACGACCCGCTCCCGAGTGCGCGGGTCAACCTTGCCGATCCCGTTCAGGGCGTGCGACACGGTCGTCCGGGATACCCCAGCAGCCCGCGCGACATCAGAGATCGTCGGCCGGATCGGACCCGCCATCGCACTCCACCCCCTCGAACCGCCGCTCAGGCTATTACGTGTGCACAACCCCCGGAACCCCACCAGCACCTTCCGCGCCACGTTGGTCAGGAGCACGACCTCGCGAGCTCCCGGTCGTGAGTGCGTAACAGTGTTCCAGCACTGTTTCGCACTCACGACCAGTACGACCTGCGTTGCGGGGCTGGGGTGGGGGGTCTGGTAGAGAAGGGGTATGGCAGGTGCACAGTCCCGGAAGCGGGAGGGGGCGACGGCAGAGCAGCGGACCGCGGCGGCGCACCGACCGGTGGCCCGCGTGCTGGTCGATGTCCCGCTGCCGGTGCACCTGGACCGGCCCTTCGACTACCAGGTGCCCGAGCGGCTCGACGCCGACGCGGTGCCCGGTTGCCGGGTGCGGGTGCGGTTCCGCGGCAAGCTCGTCGACGGCTACCTGCTGGAGCGCAACGAGACCACCGACTTCAAGGGGACCCTGTCCTGGGTCGAGCGGGTGACCTCGCCCGAGCCGGTACTGACCCCGGAGCTGCTGGAGATGGCGCAGGCGGTCGCCACCCGCTACGGCGGGATGCTCGCCGACGTGGTGCGCCTGGCCATCCCGCCGCGCCACGCCGGGGCGGAGAAGAAGGCACCGCGCGAACCCGGTCCGCCCCCGCCCCGGCCTGAGACCGAGGGTTGGAACCGCTACCAGCACGGCCAGTCCTTCCTGGACGCCGTGCACGCCGGGCGCTCGGCCCGGGCGGTCTGGCAGGCGCTGCCCGGCGAGGACTGGCCCGGTCGCCTCGCCGAAGCCGCCGCCACCGCTGCGGCGGCCGGGCGCGGGGCGCTGATCGTCGTCCCCGACCACCGCGACCTGCAACGGCTGCAGGACGCCTGCGCCGCCCTGGTCGGTGACGGGGTCGTCGCCCTCGCCGCCGAGCTCGCCCCCGCCGAGCGCTACCGGCGCTGGCTCGCGGTCCTGCGCGGCGCGGCACGCGTGGTGGTCGGAACACGAGCCGCGATGTTCGCCCCGGTGCACGACCTGGGCTTCGCGGCGGTGTGGGACGACGGCGACGACCTGCACAGCTATCCCCAGGTGCCCTATCCGCACACCCGTGACGTGCTCACCCAGCGCGCGCACGCGGCGGGCGCCGCGCTGATCGTCGGCGGCTTCGCCCGCACCGCCGAAGCCGCGCTGCTCGCCGAGTCCGGCTGGGCGCACGAACTCGTCGCGCACCGCACGGAAGTGCGAGCGGCAGCGCCGCGAGTGACCGCGATCGGCGAGGACGACACGCAGCTGGCCCGGGATCCGGCGGCGCGCGCAGCGCGGCTGCCGTCGGTTGCCTTCGAAGCGGCGCGAGCCGCGCTCGGCGCGGGAGCGCCGGTGCTGGTGCAGGTGCCGCGGCGCGGCTACGTGCCAGCGCTCGCGTGCGGCGACTGCCGCGAGCGGGCGCGGTGCCGCCGCTGCGCGGGGCCGCTGGCGCTGCCGGGAGGCAGCGAGGGCGGCGCGCCGAAGCCCGCGGCGTGCAGCTGGTGTGGAGCCGCGGAAGCGGCGTTCAAGTGTGGCAACTGCGGGTCGCGGCGGCTTCGGGCGATCGCCATCGGTGCCGGTCGCACCGCGGAGGAGCTGGGGCGGGCGTTCAGCGGCGTGGCGGTGCGGACTTCTGGGGCGGGTGAGGTGCTGGCGACGGTTCCGGCCAAGCCCGCGCTGATCGTGTGCACGCCCGGCGCCGAGCCGGTGGCCGAGGGCGGGTACGGTGCGGCGTTGCTGCTGGACGGCCGGACGTTGCTGGCCCGCCCGGAGCTGCGCGCGGCCGAGACGGCGCTGCGGTTGTGGTTCGACGCGGCCGCCCTGGTGCGCCCGGGCCGGGACGGGGGCCGGGTGGTCGTCATGGCTGAGTCGTCGCTGCAACCGGTGCAGGCGCTGGTGCGATGGGACCCGGCCTGGTTCGCCTCGCTGGAGCTCGCCGAACGCGCCGAGCTCGGCTTCCCCCCGGCGCGGCGGGTCGCGGCGGTGGACGGCACGCCGGAGGCCATCGAGGCGCTGCTGGACTCGGCGGACCTGCCGCCGACGGCGGAGATCCTCGGCCCGGTGCCGCTCGGCGCGGTCGACGAGGACGGCAACTCCGAGCGCGAACGACTGATCGTCCGCGTGGACCGGACCGAGGGGCGTGCCCTGGCCGACTCCCTGCACGCCGCCCAAGCCATCCGGGCGGCGCGCAAGGCAGCCGAGCTGCAGGTCCGCCTCGACCCGCTGGAGATGCTGTAGGTGGGGCGGCGTGCCTCCGGAGAGGCACGCCGCCGCATCATCAGACGCCGAAGGCCGCCGGGTAGCGGATCGTGCCGGTCGCGGCGGGGCGCTGCGGGTCGAGGGTGAGCGCCATCAACGCCTCGTCCGGCACCTCGAAGGACGCGCGGATCCCCAGCTGTGACGCCGGGACGAAGCCGAAGCGGGGGTAGTACTCGGGATGCCCGAGCACCACCACGGTGTTCTCACCCGCGCTGCGCGCCGCCGCCAGCGCAGCCCGGGTCGCCGCGGACCCGGCGCCCCTGCGCTGGTAGGCGGGTAGCACCGCGCAGGGGGCCAGCGCCAGGGCGGGCGCATCGTCGATGTGGCACCGCGTCAGCAGCGCGTACCCGACGATCTCGCCGTCCGCGGTCTCGGTGACCACGGAGAACCCGTCGATCCACGCGTCGTGGTCGGCGCGCAGCGCCTCGACGATGTCGGCTTCCGCGGCGGTGGGGAAGGCGGCGAGGTTGACCTCCCGGATGGCCTGCAGATCAGCGGCCGCTTCCGGGCGGGTGGTCCAGTCGTTCATGGGAGTTCCGTTCTCGGGGCGCAGGACGTAGCCCGCGTACTGGTAGTCGGTGCCGTGCTCGCGGCGCAGCGCGATCTCCTCGCGAACCGCTGCGACCGCCTCTCGCATGCCGGGCCGGTCCAGGTCGGCTCCGGTGAGGCGCGTTTCGAGCGGCGTGTAGTACTCGGCCCACCAATCGCCCTCGGGCAGGGGCCAGTGGTGGCTGGTTTGGTACCCGGCGGCGCGGGCCGCGCCGGTGTTGCCGGCGTGGTCGCGCAGCGGGTAGGTCGCGTTCCAGTAGGACCGGGCCCGCTCAGACGGGGTGCCCGTCCACTCGAGCTCGGTGACGACCACCGCACCACCTGGGACGACCAGGCGGTGCCAAGCCCGCAGCGCGGTGTCGAATCCGACGGTGTAGGCCGAACCCTCCGCCCAGATCAGGTCGAAGGTGCCGTCGGGGAAGGGGAGTTCGGTCATGGACCGGCGCACCGTGGTGATCCGGTCGGACAGGCCGCGGCGGGCCGCCTCCTGGTCGAGCTCGTCCAGGTAGGGCTGGTGGAGGTCCACGGCGGTCACGTGACCGCCGGTCGCCTCGGCCAGCAGCAGGGCGGCGCGGCCCGGTCCGCACCCGGCATCGAGGATGCGGGGGCGGGTGGGCAGCGGGCTGACCTCGCTCAGCAGGTGCCGGGTGGTGGTGTCCGAACCGGGGGCCTGCCTGGGCAGCCCCTGGTGCAGTTCGAAGAACGCTTCGATGATGTGGGACAACGTGAAGACCCTTGTTCAGGGCCCCGGGGCAGCGTTCGGCGCGAGCCGATCAGGCCGGGGCCTGGGACATGAGGATGGTCCGGGCGCTGCGCGTGGCAGCGGTGCCTGCGGCAACCATCAACTCACCTCCCGAGGTCTTCCGTGCGAAGGCACGGTAGCACGGCGACGGCCCCCCGGCTGTGGTTAGGCTCCGGGCATGGTGCGCAGTTCGGCTTCCGACGTGGACGAGTACCTGGCGGAGGCCCCGGCCGCCCGGCGGGACGCGCTGACTCGGCTCCGGGAGTTGTGCCGCGCGGAGCTGGCCGGGTTCGACGAGGTCATGGCCCACGGCATGCCCACCTACCAGCGCGACGGCGTCGCCGAGATCGCCTTCGCCGCCCAGAAGCAGTACACCTCCCTATACCTCATGCGCCCGGACGTGCGCGCGGCCTTCGCCGAGCGGCTCTCCGCGCACGACATGGGCAAGGGCTGCCTGCGCTTCCGCAAGGTCGACTCGATCGACTTCGACCTGGTCCGGGAGCTGCTCGCGGCGACGGCCGACGCCCGCGGCGAGGTCTGCTGAGCGCGGCCGGAACTCGGTTGCCCGGGCGTTCGGGGGAGTGCTGAGATCGGCGGGTGGCGGTTTTCCTGGAGACCGAGCGGCTGGTGCTGCGGGAGTTCGGGGCGGACGACGTCGACCGGCTCCTGGAGCTCGCCAGCGATCCGGCGGTGATGCGCTACATCTTCGGCGGCCCACCGCCGACCCGGGCCGAAGTCACCGAGCAGCTGAACCGCTGCCTCGCGCACTACGCGGAGTTCGGCGGGCTCGGCAAGTGGGCGGCGCTGGAACGCGGGACCGGGCGGTTCGTCGGGATGTTCATGCTGCACCCGACCGCGGACGGGCCGCGGGACGAGGCCGAGCTCGGCTACCGGCTGCACCGGTCCGCCTGGGGGCGGGGGTACGCCACCGAGGGCGCGATCGCGCTGGTCCGCACGGGTTTCACCGAGTTCGGCCTGCGGCGGATCTCCGGGCAGGCGATGTCGGTCAACACCGGTTCGCGGCGGGTGCTGGAGAAGGCCGGGCTGCGGTACGTGCGGACGTTCTTCGTGGACTGGCCGGGCCCGCCGCTCGACGGCGCGGAGCAGGGCGACGTCGAGTACGCGCTGACCCGAGACGAGTGGCTGGCTCAGTAGCGGTGGACCCGCTCGGCGACCTCCGGGGCGGGTTGGGTGGCGTGGTCCGCCGGGGCTGAGATGCGGTTCGGGTCCCCGTCGGAGGTGTAGCGGCGGGCCGGGTCGGCGGCCAGCGCGTCGAGCCAGGCCGTGGAGCCGAACTGGGCGTCCGGGCCAGCCCCTTGGGAGCGGATGCGCGGCACGTTGGCCGGGTCGAAGTCGGCCGCCCAGGGCGAGGGTGCCGGGTTGGAGCCGACCAGCAGGACGCTGTCGTGGTGGTAGGTCGTCCCGTCCGCCGAACCGTCGGCCGCCAACCGCTCGTCGTCCGGGTGCACGCCCAGCGGGAGCGCGATCGAGCGGACCTCCGCGCTGGGCACGGCCCCGGTGATGAGGCGCTGCATGCCGGCGATCTGTTGCTGCACCTCGGTCTCGGTGAGCCGACCCAGGTTCGGGTGGTCCATGGTGTGGTTGCCGATCTCGAAGCCGTGCTCGTGCAACCAGGTGAGGCTGCGCCGCCCGCCGGGTTCCTCGAACGGCGGGTTGAGGACGTAGAAGGTCGCCACCGGGCGGAACCCCGGGTGCGCGGCCGCCACGTCGAGCAGGATGCGGGTGGCCGTCCCCGGTGCGGGCTCGCCCGAACCGTCCACTGTGAACTGGGTGGCGGATCCGTCGTCGAAGGTGAGCACCACCGGGTGCGCGCCCGCCGGGATGTCGAACCGCCCGGTGGCGTACTCGGTCGCGGTCACCGGGACGTAGCCCTCGGCCGCCAGCCGCTCCAGCTCGGCCCGGAACTCCTCCGGGGTCCGGTCGTAGACGCTGCTCGGAGCCGGGGTGATCCGGTGGTACATGAGCACCGGGACGTCGCCCAGCTCGTTGGCGCCCACCGATTCCGGGGGCGGTGGGGGAGGTGGTGGTGGCGGGATCTCCACCACCTGGCGCGGTGGCGGTGGCGGGGAGCCGCAGCTGGCCAGGGCCGTGAGGAGCACCGCCGTCACCGCGGCGACGGCGCGTCCGGAGCGCACTGCGCGAAGCATCCCACCAACCGTAAGTTCCGATGTCCCGACTGGGGATACTCCAAGTGGTTACTCGCGTCGGCCCCGCGCGCACCTCCTCGAGAAGTCCGAAGGAGGTCCTTGATCCGCCGCGCTCCGGCTGCGAGGGTGGGTGGGAGTGCAATCCGCTTGAAAGGGCACGGGATTACCGTGCTGCCGCGCGAGTTCGCCTAGTCGGGGAGGCGAAAGCGATGACGGATGCTGCCACCGCCCGTGTGCGGGCGCTGCTGGCTGAACTGCCGAGGTTCGTCGTGGTCGGGGTGGGTTCCGCGCTGGTCCTGCTGATCGGTGTGCTGCTGGCCCGCTCTCTGTCCACAGAGGATGTCGAGGTGGTCGGGTTGCCGGAGCGGCCGATCACGTCGGCCGACGTCGGGTCGATCCAGATCCGATCCGGTGCCGACGAGGTGTGGGTTCTGCTGGACGGTCGTGAGGTGCCGGTGGTCCGCGCGGCGGGCGCGCACCAGGTGCTGCCGGTCGGGCTGGCCGACGGACCGCACGAACTGCGCGTCGTCGCACCCTCCTGGATCGGTTCGACCACCACCAGTCGTGAGTTCACAGTGGACAACTCGCCGCCGAGGCTGCAGGTCGGCGAATCGCTGCGCACCGAGTCGCCGAACGCCCCGGTGACCGTGGCGGGACACGTCCAGGGCGCCACCGAGGTGCTGGTCGCCGGGCGGCCCGTGGCCCCGGACCCGCAGGGTGGGTTCAGCGTGGTCGTTGAGCGGCCAGCCCGGGAGGTGCCGGTGCAGGCCGCCGATGCCGCGGGCAACCGCGCCGAACGCACCGTGACCGTCCACACCAGACATCCGGGGATGCGCGCGGTGCACCTGACCGGGCTGGCCTGGACCAGCGAAGCGCTGCGCGAACCCGTTCTGGAGATGGCGCGGCGCGGCCAGATCGACACCGTCGAGCTCGACCTCAAGGACGAGAGCGGGGAAGTCGTCTACGACTCCGCGGTGCCGATGGCGCACCAGGTCGGCGCGGTCCGGGGCTACTACCGCGCGCGGCCGGTGCTCGACCAGCTGCACGGCATGGGCGTGCGGGTGGTCGGTCGGCTGGTGGCGTTCAAGGACCCGGTGCTGGGCGAGGCCTCCTGGCGCGGCGGGCACCCGGAGCGGGTGGTGCAGACCGCCGACGGCCAGCCGTGGAGCGGCGGGTACGGCGGGTACGCCTTCACCAACTTCGCCGACCCCGCCGTGGTCCGCTACAACATCGACATCGCCGCCGAAGCCGCCGCGCTGGGCTTCGACGACGTCCTCTACGACTACGTGCGCCGACCCGACGGGCACTTCGACCAGATGCGCATCCCCGGCCTGACCAGCACACCGGAGGCGGCCATCGCCGACTTCCTGCGCCAGACCCAGCCCGAGGTCCGCTCGCGCGGTGCGCTGCTCGGCGCCTCGGTGTTCGGCATCGCGGTGGACCGCCCCACCGAGATCGCCCAGGACATCCGGCAGATGGCGCAGCA
The DNA here is from genome assembly GCF_040300525.1 of Saccharopolyspora sp. NPDC000359. Classification (NCBI taxonomy): domain Bacteria; kingdom Bacillati; phylum Actinomycetota; class Actinomycetes; order Pseudonocardiales; family Pseudonocardiaceae; genus Saccharopolyspora; species Saccharopolyspora sp. NPDC000359. The sequence continues at coordinate 37,647 of NZ_JBEPDU010000036.1, forward strand.
CGTCGACTACCTCTCGCCGATGGTCTACCCGTCGCACTGGGCACCTGGTGAGTTCGGCGTGGCCAGCCCCGACACCCAGCCCTACGACATCGTGGCGCGCTCGCTGGCCGAGTTCGCCAAGGAGGTCGAAGGCACCGACGTGCAGGTCATCCCGTGGCTGCAGGACTTCAGCCTCGGCGCGCGGTACGGACCGGCGGAGGTGGCCGCGCAGGTCGCCGCGGCCCGCGACAACGGCATGCCGTCCTTCCTGCTCTGGGCGCCGAACTGCCGCTACCACGGGGAGGCCCTGGCGCCGCGTTGACCCGCTGCCGCTGAGGGAGCCACCCCGTCCTGAGGGAATCCCGTCCCGCGGGCAATCCGATGTTGTCGCCAGGCGGACGACTGTGCAGAGTTGGCGGGGTCCCGACGTTGGAGGTGTGGAAGATGCCCGCCAGGCCGGTCCGACTCACCCTCGCGGTGCTCACGTCCGGAGCTCTGATCGCCCCGATGGCGCAAGCGGCCCCGCAGGGCCCGCCCGAACCGCCCAAGGAAGCGGAAGCGGTCGGCATCGGCGGCGCCGTGTCCAGCGTCGACCCCTACGCGACCCAGATCGGCATCGACGTGCTCCGCCGCGGTGGCAACGCCGCGGACGCCGCCGTCGCGGTCGCAGCCGCGCTGGGCGTCACCGAGCCCTACTCGGCGGGCATCGGTGGTGGCGGGTACTTCGTGCACTACGACGCGGAGACCGGCGCGGTCGAGACGATCGACGGCCGGGAGACCGCGCCCGCCACCGCTGACGAGAACCTGTTCCTGGAGGACGGCGAACCGATCCCGTTCCAGGAAGCGGTCACCAGCGGACTCGGCGTCGGCGTCCCCGGCACGCCGATGACCTGGCAGAACGCGCTGCAGAAGTGGGGGAGCAAGGACCTCGCCGAGGTGCTGCGCCCGGCCGAGCAGCTGGCCCGGCAGGGCTTCGTCGTCGACGAGACCTTCCGCGCGCAGACCGAGGGCAACGAGGAGCGCTTCCGCGCCTTCCCGGCCACCCGCGACCTGTTCCTGCCCGGCGGAAAGCTGCCGGAGGTCGGCAGCACGCTGCGCAATCCCGACCTCGCCGACACCTACCGGGAACTCGGCCAGAACGGGGTGGACGCGCTCTACGACGGGGAGATCGGCGCGGACCTGGTCCGGACCGTCAACGAACCGCCGGTCGACCCGGCCTCGGGCCGCCAGGTCCGGCCCGGCGCGATGACCACCGACGACCTGCGCGCCTACCGAGCCCTGGACCACGCCCCGACCCACCTGACCTACCGCGGCCTGGACGTGTACGGGATGGCGCCCGGCAGCTCCGGCGGGACGACCGTCGGCGAGGCGCTCAACATCCTGGAGGGCACCGACCTCACCGCGGCCGACAAGACCCAGTACCTGCACCGGTACCTGGAGGCCAGCAAGCTCTCCTTCGCGGACCGCAACCGCTGGGTCGGCGACCCGGAGCACAGCGACGTGCCCACCGAACAACTGCTCCAGCAGGCCTACGCCGACTCCCGCGCCTGCCTGATCACCGACGACGCGGTGCTGCCCACGCCGGCCGCGGCGGGCGACCCGGACCAGCCGCAGGACTGCCAAGCCCGCACCACCGACGGCGTCGAACCGTACGAGGGGCCGAACACCACGCACCTGACGGTCGCCGACGCCGAGGGCGACGTGGTCTCCTACACGCTCACCATCGAGCAGACCGGTGGCAGCGGCATCGTGGTGCCCGGGCGGGGCTTCCTGCTCAACAACGAGCTGACCGACTTCAACTTCACCCCGGTCACGCCGGGTGAGCCGGACCCGAACCTGCCGGGTCCGGGCAAGCGACCGCGCAGCTCGATGAGCCCGACGATCGTCCTCCAGGACGGCCAGCCGCTGCTGGCGCTCGGTAGCCCCGGCGGAGCGACGATCATCACCACCGTGCTGCAGAGCCTCACCGGCCGCCTGGACCGCGGCATGTCCCTGGTCGACGCCATCGCCGAGCCGCGCGCGTCCCAGCGCAACGCGGCGCAGACCGAGGCGGAACCGGCGTTCCTGGCCCAGCCGGAGGCGGAGAAGCTCAAGGCCATCGGCCACGACTTCAAGACGACGGAGGAGATCGGCGCGGCAACGGGCGTGGAACGCCTCCCGGACGGCCGCTGGATCGCCGCAGCCGAACGCGAACGCCGGGGCGGAGGCGCAGCAGCGGTGGTGACCCCCATCCCCTGACCGGACCCCGGAGCTCTCCCGCCCTCCGGGGGCACGCGACTTCCATGGAAGTCAGCCGCCTGATTTCCATGGAAGTCGCACAACTCATCACCCACGGCGGTGACTTCCCGGTTCCCCCTGGCGTGTCGTCAACCGCAGTTTCAATTGAAACTGCGACTGGCCCCGGGACCCCGAACCCCGGTGCACCGGCCCCGGAGGCCAGCTGCCGGGTGCCGAGTGCCGGGCTCCGGACCTCGCAGTTCGGATGCCGGGTGCCGGTCATCGGGTGGTGTCACCGGGTGCCGGAGTCCTCCGGTCGTCCGCGCAGGTCGTCACCTGGGTCGGTGAGGTTCGCCCTCGTCGGCGTGTCGACCGGTCGCAGTTTCAATTGAAACTGCGGGCGGTGGTGTCGGGGTGGTCACCGGGTGTTGGGTCCCGGGCGCCGGAGGCTGGAGCCTGGGCGTCCGCCCCGGGACTGAGGTGGGTGTCGGACCTCCGGGTGGGGCGGTTGAGGCGTGTGGTTGGGAGCGGGCATCAGGTGGTGCGGGTGGCGTGCCAGGTGGGGTGGTTCCGGGTGATCGTTGCTTCTGCTTCGGCCACTGCCCTGGACCACTGGGGTTCGGTCAGGTCGGTGTCGAGGTGGGTTCGGATCGCGCCCAGTTCGTTCGTCGTGCGGCGGTAGGCCGCGGCCTTCGCCGTGTGGCGGCGGGTGGCGGTCCACGCCGCGATCGCCGCGACCGCGGTCGCGGCCACCACGACCGCCGTTGCTCCCGCCTGGTTCAGGCCGGTGGTGCCGAAGGCCTCGGTGAGCGCTCCGGCCACGCCCAGCAGCTCGACCACCAGCACCGCGGTCTGGAAGTAGCGGGCCTGCTGGAGGTGGTGCTGGGCGCGGGTTTCGCACCAGTCCTGCTGGTCGAGCACCCGGCCGATCAGGTACGCCTCCTTGCGCTCGGCCAGCGGGGCACCGCGCAGGGCCCGCATCCGCTCGGTGATCGTCTCGGTGGTGTGCTGGGTCAGCGGCACGTCGGGGAGTTGCTGCTGCAGCGCGCGCAGGCGTTCGGTGAGGCGCTGGTCGGCCTGCTCGTCGTCGACCGGGAACGGTTCCGCGCAGGTGGCGTAGCGCCAGGCCAGGGTTTTGGCCGAGGTGGCTAGGGCGCGGCTCTCCGCCCAGAGCCGGTCCGGGCGGGTGCTCAGCACGGCCAGCTCGATCGCCAGCGCACCGATGAGCGCCAGCACCGCGCCCACCGCGAACAGGTCGATGGCGGTGTCTCCGAGACGCAGGGTCAGGGTGGCGAGCACACCTGCCGCCACGATCAGCCCCAACCGGGATCGCACCGCCCGGAGGTAGGTGTGTCGGTGGCGGGCCGCGGCGGCGTTGGCCGCCTGGAACAGGCCCGGGTGGTCCGCGGGGGTCAGTGCTGGCATCTGCTCGGTGCTCGACATGGCCACTCCGTGACTCGGGGCCACCCAGTGAATCGCGTCCGGCGGGTGGTCCGAATCGGCCAACTCGGCACAACTGGGGCCCCGGTGGGGTGGTCGGGTGCCGCTGGGTGCGACCACGCGGGGGCCCCTCGACCAGCGCCGCTGGCCACCCGCACCGCCACGCGAAACGGGTCCGCGAAACCCTCTAAACTCGGCGGGTCGCCAACCAGCACCGCCGATCTCCCAGGGGGCCCACGTGACCGTCCAGCCGATCAGACTCTTCGGCGACCCAGTGCTGCGCACCAGGGCCGACGAGGTGGTCGACTTCGACAAGGAACTGCGCACCCTGGTGCAGGACCTGTGGGACACCATGGAGTCGCAGGGCGGTGCCGGGCTGGCCGCGCCGCAGCTGGGCGTCGGCCTGCGGGTGTTCACCTACCACTGCGACGGCTTCGCCGGGCACCTGGTCAACCCCACCTGGACGGCGGTCGGCGGCGACGAGCAGTTCGGCCCGGAGGGGTGCCTGTCCATCCCCGGCATGTTCTGGGACTGCGTGCGCGCCAAGCACGTGGTGGCGCGCGGCTGGAACATGCACGGCGAGCCGGTCGAGGTGGAGGGCACCGACCTGCTGGCGCGCTGCCTCCAGCACGAGACCGACCACCTGGACGGCGTGCTGTTCGTCGACCGGCTCGACGAGCAGACCCGGAAGGAGGCGCTGCGCGAGATCCGCGGCGCGGAGTGGTTCGACGGCGAGGTGCCGGTCATCAAGGAGAGCCCGCACCCGCTGTTCGGAGGCCGCTGATGCGCCTGGTCTTCGCCGGAACCCCCGCGCCCGCCGTCCCGGCGCTGCGCGCCCTGCTCGAGTCCGACCGGCACGAGGTCGTCGCCGTGGTCACCCGCCCGGACGCCCCCGCCGGGCGCGGCCGCAAGCTGGTGCGCTCGCCCGTCGGCGCGCTCGCCGACGAGCACGGCATCGAGGTCCTCACGCCCGCGCGCGCCTCGGACCCGGACTTCCTGGCCCGGCTGCGCGAGCTGGCGCCCGACTGCTGCCCGGTGGTGGCCTACGGCGCGCTGCTGAAGGAGGAGGCGCTGGCCATCCCGCAGCACGGGTGGATCAACCTGCACTTCTCGCTGCTCCCGGCCTGGCGCGGCGCGGCCCCGGTGCAGGCCGCGATCCGGCACGGCGACGAGATCACCGGGGCCAGCACCTTCCGCATCGTGCGCGAGCTGGACGCCGGTCCGGTGTTCGGCGTGGTCACCGAGCAGGTGCGCCCCACCGACACCGCCGGGGAGCTGCTGGACCGGCTGGCGTTGTCCGGCGCCGGGCTGCTGGCGGCCACCCTCGACGGCGTCGAGGACGGCACGCTGCGCGCGGAGGAGCAGCCCGCCGACGGCGTCAGCTACGCGCCGAAGGTCACCGTGGAGGACGCCCGGGTCGACTTCACCGCACCCGCGACCGCGGTGGACCGGCTCATCCGGTCGGTCACGCCCGAGCCGGGCGCGTGGGCGCTGCTGGGCGACGGGCGGTTCAAGCTCGGCCCGGTGTCCATCGTGGACGACGAACTGCCGCCGGGGGAGATCCGGGTGGAGAAGCGCCGGGTGCTGGTCGGCACCGGGACCACGGCCGTCGCGCTGGGCGAGGTGCAGGCGCCGGGCAAGAAGCGGATGGCCGCCACCGACTGGGCCCGCGGAACACGCATCGAGCAAGGAGAACGGCTCAAGTGAACGAACGCCGCCGTCGGCCGTCCCGGCCGACCAAGGCCCGCCCGCCGCGACGCAAGTCGGGACCGCCGCGACCGGTGGACGTGGACCCGGTGCGGTTGGTCGCGGTCGAGACACTGCGAGCCGTCCGGGAACGCGACGCCTACGCCAACCTCGCGCTGCCGCCGCTGCTCAAGCAGCGCCGGATCACCGGCCGGGACGCCGCGCTGGCCACCGAGCTCACCTACGGTGCGTGCCGCGCGCAGGGCCTGCTGGACGCGGTGATCGACGACTGCAGCAACCGCCCGCTGTCCGAGATGGACCCGAAGCTGCTCGACGCGCTGCGCGTCGGCGTCTACCAGCTGCTGCGCACCCGGATCCCGGCGCACGCCGCCGTTGCCTCCACTGTGGACATCGTGCGGTACGAGAACGGTTCCAAGCTGGCCGGTTTCGCCAACGCGGTGCTGCGCAGCGCTGCGGAGCTGGACGAGCAGGGTTGGGTCGAGAAGCTGGCCCCGCCGCGCGCCGAGGACCCGGTCGGCCACCTGGCGATGCGCCACGCGCACCCGAAGTGGATCGCCCAGGCCTTCGCCGACGCGCTCGGCCTCGACGAACTCGACGCGGCGCTGGCCGCCGACGACGCCCGCCCGGCGGTGCACCTGACGGCCCGCCCCGGCGAGATCAGCGCCGACGAGCTCGCCGCGATCACCGGCGGCGACCCGGCGCCGTACTCGCCCTACGGGGTGCGGCTGGACGCGGGCGCGGGGGACCCGGGCGACCTGGAGCCGGTGCGCGAGGGCTTCGCCTCGGTGCAGGACGAGGGCAGCCAGCTGGTCGCGCTCGCGCTCACCCGGCCGGAGCTGACCGGCCCCGACCAGCGGTGGTTGGACCTGTGCGCCGGACCGGGCGGCAAGGCCAACCTGCTCGGCGCGCTGATCACCATGGACGGCGGCACCCTCGACGCGGTCGAGCAGGCCCCGCACCGCGCGGACCTGGTCCGGCAGGTCACCGAAGGCCTGGCGGTGGACGTGCACGTCGGGGACGGCCGCGACCCGGGCCTGGAGCCCGGTTACGACCGGGTGCTGGTCGACGCGCCGTGCACCGGCCTGGGTGCGCTGCGGCGGCGCCCGGAGGCGCGCTGGCGGCGCAAGCCCTCCGACGTCGGCGAGCTGACGAAGTTGCAGCGGGAACTGCTGCTCTCGGCGATCAGCCTGACCCGGCCCGGCGGGGTGGTGGCCTACGTGGTGTGCTCGCCGCACCTGCCCGAGACCGAGGGGGTGGTGGCCGACGCGATCCGCCGCACCGGCGTCACCCAGCTCGACGCGCGCCCCTACTTCCCGGGCGTGCCGGACCTCGGCGACGGCCCGGGCGTGCAGCTCTGGCCGCACCGCCACGGCACCGACGCGATGTTCTGCGCCCTGCTGCAGGTCCCGAGCTGACCCCCTGCGGGAGGTCCGGTCGAGAGGAGAGGTGCTCAGTGCCTGAAGTGGACTACCAGCGGTGGTTGGCTGTGGCGGTGGACGAGGCCCGTGCCGGGCTCGCCGAGGGCGGTATCCCCATCGGGGCCGCGTTGCTCGGCCGCGACGGGGCGGTGCTCGGCAAGGGCCACAACCGCCGGGTGCAGGACGACGACCCGTCGGTGCACGGCGAGACCGCGGCCTTCCGCAACGCGGGGCGGCAGCGCTCCTACGCCGGGACCACGATGGTGACCACGTTGTCGCCGTGCTGGTACTGCAGCGGCCTGGTGCGCCAGTTCGGCATCAGCCGCGTGGTGATCGGCGAGGCGCGCAACTTCCACGGCGGCCACGACTGGCTGGCCGAGCACGGCGTGGAGGTGGTGGTCCTCGACGACCCTGGGTGCACCCGGATGATGGGCGAGTTCATCGCCGCCCACCCCGAGCTCTGGTACGAGGACATCGGCCAGGACTGAGCCTCACCCGCGCACCGCGGCGCGGCGGCGGGTGGCGTAGGTGATCAGGCCGAGCACCAGCCACCCCGCGGCCACCGCCAGGGCCAGGCCGCTGGCCGTGACCAGCACGACCACCGAGATCAGACCGCCGATCACCGGGATCACCACGGTGGCCGCGCGGCGGTCCCGGCCGGAGACCGCGAAGTAGCCGATCACCGAGGCGTGCAGCAGCACGAACGCGGTCAGTGCGCCGACCGTCACCATCGACGACAGGACCTCCAGGCCGTCCTCAGCCGAGGCAGCCCACACCGACACCAGCAGCGTCACCACCGCGGCCAGCAGCGTCGCGTTGCGCGGGACGTGCGTCCGCTGGTCGATCCGGGCCAGCGCCGCGGGCAGCTGCCCGTCGCGCGCCATGCCGAACAGCAACCGGCTCACCGCCGCCTGCGCGATCATCGCCGAGAACGCGGGCGCGATCGCCTTCACCGCGGTGACGGCCACCGCCAACCAGCCGCCCAGCGCGGCGCGCAGCATGTCGTAGAACGCCGAGTCCTGCGCGTTCGGGTCCTGCGCCAGCTCCTGCGGGGTCAGCGGGCTCAGCAGCGACGCCAGGTAGGTCTGCACGAAGAACAGCACCCCGCTCAACGCCAGGCAGAACAGCAGCGCCCGACCGACCTGGCGCGACGAACCGGTGTTCTCCTCGGCGAAGGAGGCGATCGCGTCGAAGCCCAGGAACGACAGCACCGCCACCGACACCGCGCCCAGCACCGCCAGCGGCGCGAACCCGTCGAACCCGGTCAGCGGGGACAGCCACGGCCGCGCCGGGCCCTCGCCCACCAGCACCACCAGCGCGACCACCACGAACACCACGAGCAGCACGACCTCCACCGCCAGCACCACGGTGCCGACGACGGCCGCGACCTTGACCCCGGTCAGGTTCAGCGCGGTGACCACCACGATGGCCACCCCGGTCGCCACCCACACCGGGACCTGCGGCAGCAGCGAGTTCGTCGCGATCCCGACGAACAGCGAGGCCACGCTCGGGATGAACAGGTAGTCCAGCATGATCATCCACCCGGCCACGAAGCCCGGCGCGCGGCCCAGCCCGGCCGAGGCGTAGGCGAACACCGACCCGGCCCTGGGCACCGCCGCCGACATCCGGGCGTAGGACCAGGCGGTGAACCCCATGGCGATCGTCGCCACGACGTACACCAGCGCCACCGCGCCGCCGCTGCTGGCGTCCAGCACGCCGAAGACGCCGACGGGGGCCAGCGGCCCGATGAACAGCAGCCCGGAGACGATCAGGTCGCGCAGCGTCAGGCGGCGCTGCAGGCCTTCAGCGGTGGTGGTCATGGCCTCGATCCCAGGTCGGAACAATGTGGTCGGCGGAGCGGTTGACCGTGCCAGCCTCGCAACGGAGGCTGTCACGGCAACTCCAACGAACGTCAGGTGGTACGAATGTCTTCCACTCCGGTCGAAGTGACCCGGACCGGTCAGCACGCCTTCCTCGCGACCAATCCGCGCGGCGGGCAGGTCGCGATCGGCCGGGAGGACGCCCCCGACGCGTTCACCCCCGGTGAGCTGCTGCTCGCCGCGATCGCCGCGTGCTCGGCGGTGACCAGCGAGAACCTGCTCGTCCGGCGCCTCGGGGAGGACGCCGAGCTGACCGTGCGCGCGGACCGGACCAAGGTGCCGGAGGACAAGCACAAGTTCGCCCGGGTCCAGGTCGGCTTCGACGTCGACCTCAGCGCGGTCGAGGACGACGCCGACCGCGCCAAGCTGCTCGAGGCCGTCGAGCGCGCCATCACGAAGTACTGCACCGTGAGCCGTTCGGTCGAGGAGGGCACCCCGATCGACCTCACCCTCCCGCGCTGAGGGCCACAACTGCGCAACCGAGGGCGCCGGTGGTGGCGGTCTCGTCGTAAGGTGCTCGTCGCGCACCGAGCGGTGCGCGACGAGTGGGAGGCGCAGTGGCACAGGAGACCGCACCGGTCCGGCAGTCCGGGTTGCGCCGGGACCTGTCCGGCCGCCAGGTCGGCATGATCGCCATCGGTGGCGCGATCGGCACCGGCTTGTTCCTCGGCTCCGGCCTGGCGATCTCCATCGCCGGACCGGCCGTGATCATCGCCTACGCGGTGGCCGCGTTCGCCGCGCTGGCGCTGGCCTACGCGCTGGCCGAGATGATCGTGGTGCACCCGGAGGCCGGTGGTTTCGGGGCCGTCGTGCAGCGCTACCTCGGCGGGCTGCCGGGGTTCGTGTCGCGCTGGATCTACTGGGCCGCGCAGGTGGTCAACATCGGCAGCGAGGTCATCGCGGCCGGGCTCTACGTGCAGTTCTGGTACCCGCAGCTGCCGCTGTGGATGCCGGTGGTGGCGTTCTCGGTGCTGATGCTGGCGGTCAACTTCGCCGCCGTGCGGTTCTTCGGCGAGTTCGAGTACTGGTTCGCGATGATCAAGGTCGTCACGATCGTGGTGTTCATCGGGCTCGGCGTCTGCTACATCTTCTTCGGCCTGCCGGGCCAGCAGCCCGCCGGTGTCGGGGCGCTGACCGAGCACGGCGGCTTCCTGCCCAACGGCCTGGGCGCGGTGTGGCTGGCGCTGACCGTGGTCACCTTCTCCTACCTGGGCACCGAGGCGGTGTCGATGACCGCCGCGGAGTCCCGAAACCCGGGCCGCGACGTTCCGCGGGCCGCGCGCGGCATGGTGCTGCGGCTGGCGCTGTTCTACGTGCTCGGCATGCTCGTGGTGGTCTCGATCCTGCCGTGGAACGAGGTGTCGTCCTCCGGTGACGTCACCGAGAGCCCGTTCGTAAGGCTGTTCAGCATGGTGGGCATCCCCGCGGCAGCCGGGATCATGAACTTCGTGGTGCTCACCGCGGCGCTGTCGGCGATGAACACCAACCTCTACATCACCGCGCGGATGACCCACTCGCTGGCGATGGACGGCTACGCGCCGAAGTGGTTCGCGAAGGTCAGCGGCAACGGCGTGCCGCGCCGGGCGCTGGTGCTCTCGGCGGCCGGGCTGGCGCTGGCCGCGGCGCTGGCGGTGTTCGCGGAGAACTCGGCGTTCCCGATGCTGCTGGGCCTGGCGCTGTTCGGCGCGCTGGTGACCTGGCTGCTGATCTTCGCCAGCCAGCTGGTGTTCCGCCGCCACCGCGCGAAGGAGGGCCTGCCACCGTCCCCGGTGCGCCTGCCGGGAGCTCCGGTGACGACGGTGCTGGCGATGCTGTTCGTGCTGGCGGTCCTGCTGACCACGCCGTTCACCGAGCAGTTCAACACCGCCTGGAAGGCGGGTGTCCCCTTCGTCGTCATCCTCTGCGTCGCCTACTACCTCGTCCGCCGCCGGGCGGCCCAGCGCGAGGTCGAACCCGCGGAGTAGCGGTTCGCGGAACCAGCTGGAACGCACCGCCCCGGGCGCTCGCCCGTTCGGGTGGTGAGGGCGAGCTGAGCTGGGGAATGCGCGGGATTTACACTCCCGCTTGTGTCGAACCAGCCGATGATCGCGCCCTCCATCCTCTCCGCAGACTTCGCCCGCCTCGCCGATGAGATCGCCGCTGTGAACGGTGAGCCCGGCAAGCGCGCCGACTGGCTGCACGTGGACGTGATGGACGCGCACTTCGTGCCCAACCTGACCCTGGGGCTGCCGGTGGTCGAGTCGATCCTGAAGGTGACCGACATCCCCGTCGACTGCCACCTGATGATCGATGACCCGGACCGCTGGGCCATCGGCTACGCCGAGGCCGGGGCCCACAACGTCACGGTGCACGTGGAAGCCGCCAAGGACCCGATCGCCATCGCCAAGGACCTGCGCGCCGCGGGCGCCAAGGCGGGCCTGTCGATCAAGCCGGGCACCCCGCTGGACCCCTACCTCGACGTGCTCAAGCACTACGACACGCTGCTGGTGATGTCGGTGGAGCCGGGCTTCGGCGGCCAGAAGTTCATCGCCGACGTGCTGGACAAGGCCCGCAAGGCGCGCGAGCTCGTCGACACCGGCCACCTCAAGCTGCTGGTGGAGATCGACGGCGGGATCAACGCCGACACCATCGAGCAGGCCGCCGAGGCCGGGGTGGACTGCTTCGTGGCGGGCTCGGCGGTCTACAACGCCGACGACCCGGCCCAGGCGGTCGAGGCGCTGCGGGCCAAGGCGGCCCCGAACTTCGCCCACGCCCGGCAGTGAGGCGGTGAGCGCCGGAGCGCTCACCAGCGGAGAACAGGACACGGCGCGGGAGGACGACGATGCGCGATCGTGGCGAGGAGCAGGCGATGCGCGCCGCGATCGCGGCCAGCGAGCAGGTCCGCGGCACGACCAGCCCGAACCCGCCCGTGGGGTGCGTGGTCCTCGGCCCCGGCGGCGAGGTCGTCGGGGTCGGGGCGACCCGGCCCCCGGGCGGCCCGCACGCGGAGGTCGTCGCGCTGCGCGCGGCGGGGGAGCGGGCACGGGGCGGCACCGCTGTGGTGACGCTGGAGCCCTGCGCGCACACCGGGCGCACCCCGCCGTGCACCGACGCGCTCGTGGCAGCCGGGATCAAGCGCGTCGTGCACGCCGCGTCCGACCCCAACCCGCTGGCCAGCGGCGGCGCCGAGGTGCTGCGCGCGGCGGGCGTCGAGGTCCGCGGCGGGCTGCTGGCCGACGAGGTGGCGGCCGGTCCGCTGCGCGCCTGGCTGCACTTCGCCCGCACCGGTCGCCCGCACGTGACCTGGAAGTACGCGGCCAGCCTGGACGGGCGCTCGGCCGCCGCCGACGGCACCAGCAAGTGGATCAGCTCCGCCGAGTCCCGCGCCGAGGTGCACCGCGTCCGCGCGCGGGTGGACGCGGTCCTCGCGGGCACCGGCACGGTCCGCGCCGACGACCCGCACCTGACCGCCCGCGCCCCGGACGGCGCGCTGCTGGACCGGCAGCCGCTGCGGGTCGTGGTCGGCGACAGCGAGGTCCCGGCGACGGCGAAGGTCTTCGACGACGCGGCAACGACGGTCCAGCTGCCCGGCGGTGACCCGCGCGCGGCGCTCGCGGCGCTCGCCGAGCGCGGAGTCGTCGACGTGCTGCTGGAGGGCGGGCCGCGGTTGGCCGGGGCCTTCCTGGCGGCCCGCTGCGTGGACCGGGTGCTGGCCTACGTCGCTCCGGTGCTGCTCGGCGCCGGGCCGGCCGCCCTCGGCGAAGCGGGAGTGGGAAGCATCTCGCAGGCATGGCGGTTGCAGATCGAAGAGACGACTATGAGTGGCCCGGACGTCCGCATCAGCGCGGTTCCCCAGGAGCGTTGAGCGGTCCGGGAGCGCCGGATGCGAGGAGGCAGCAGTTGTTCACCGGGATCGTCGAGGAACTCGGCACCATCGAGGCGGTCGAGCCGTTGGCCGACGGCAGTCGGCTCACCATCCGCGGTCCCGTGGTGACCGAGGACGCCAAGCACGGCGACTCGATCGCGGTCAACGGCGTGTGCCTGACCGTGGTGACCGTCGGCGACGGGCAGTTCACCACCGACGTGGTGGCCGAGACGCTGCGCCGCTCCTCGCTCAAGGGCGTCGCCGTCGGCGACCGGGTCAACCTGGAGCGCGCCATGGCCCTCGGGGACCGGCTTGGCGGGCACATCGTGCAGGGCCACGTCGACGGCACCGCCGTGCTGCGCGGCACCGAGGCCGACGGGCTGACCCGCTTCGAGCTGCCGCAGCGGCTGGCCCGCTACCTGGTGGAGAAGGGCTCGATCACCGTCGACGGCGTGTCGCTGACCGTGGTCGAGGCGGGTGCGGCGACCTTCAGCGTCGCGCTCATCCCCACCACCAAGGAGCTGACCACGCTCGGCCGCCGCGTCCCGGGTGACGAAGTGAACATCGAGGTCGACGTGCTGGCCAAGCACCTCGAGCGGCTCGCCGCGGCGCAGCTGGCCGACCAGGCCCGTGGTGCGCAGGTCCGTTCGGGGGACAATGGCGGCGTCGAGGAGGCGCAGTGATGAACCCCGAGGTTGGCGGTGCGGTGAGCACGAACAGGTTCGACAGCATCGAGCGCGCGTTGGCCGACATCGCCGCCGGTCGCCCGGTCGTGGTGGTCGACGACGAGGACCGCGAGAACGAAGGCGACCTGATCTTCGCCGCGGAGAAGGCGACGCCCGAGCTGGTGGCCTTCATGGTCCGCTACACGTCCGGCTACATCTGCGTCGGGCTGCCCGGCGAGGACTGCGACCGGCTCGACCTGCCCCCGATGTACTACTGGAACCAGGACCGCAAGGGCACCGCCTACACGGTCACGGTGGACGCCGCCGACGGGGTGAGCACCGGCATCTCGGCCGCCGACCGCGCCCGCACGCTGCAGGTGCTGGCCGCCGAGGAGTCCACCGCCAAGGACCTCACCCGCCCCGGCCACGTGGTGCCGCTGCGCGCCCGCGACGGCGGCGTGCTGCGCCGCCCGGGGCACACCGAGGCCGCGGTGGACCTCGCCCGCCTCGCGGGCCTGCGCCCGGCCGGTGCGCTGTGCGAGATCGTCAGCCAGAAGTCCGAGGGCGACATGGCCCGCCGCGACGAGCTGGAGGTCTTCGCCGAGGAGCACGACCTGGCGCTGATCTCCATCGCCGACCTGATCTCCTACCGGCGCCGCTTCGAGAAGCAGGTCGTGCGGGTCGCCGAGGCCCGCATCCCCACCGCGCACGGCACCTTCCGCACCGTCGGCTACGACAGCACCCTCGACGGCATCGAGCACCTGGCCCTGGTCTACGGCGAGATCGGCGACGGCGAGGACATCCTGGTGCGGGTGCACTCCGAGTGCCTGACCGGCGACGTGCTCGGCTCGCTGCGCTGCGACTGCGGGCCGCAGCTGGACGCGGCGCTGGCCAAGGTCGCCGAGGCCGGTCGCGGCGTGGTGCTCTACATGCGCGGGCACGAGGGCCGCGGCATCGGGCTGATCCACAAGCTGCAGGCCTACCAGCTGCAGGACGACGGCGCCGACACGGTGGACGCCAACGTCGCGCTGGGCATGCCGGTGGACAGCCGGGACTACGGCCAGGGCGCGCAGATCCTGTGCGACCTGGGCGTGAAGTCGATGCGGCTGCTCACCAACAACCCGGCAAAGCGGGTCGGCCTGGAGGGCTACGGGCTGCGCATCGTGGACCGGGTGCCGCTGCCGATCCGGCCCAACCCGGAGAACATCCACTACCTGCGGACCAAGCGCGACCGCATGGGGCACGTGCTGGACAATCTCGACGACGGCGAGGATTCCTCGATCAACGGCGAGACTGGAGTGACGGCATGAGTGGCGAGGGGCGGCCGCGGGTCAGCGTGCCGAAGGCCGGCGAGCTGCGGTTGGGCATCGCGGCGATCCGCTGGCACGAGCGGTTCGTGGAGCAGATGCTCTCCCGCGCGCTGGCGGCGGCCGCGGAGGCGGGCATCGCCGAGCCGACCGTGGTGCGGGTGCCGGGTTCGGTCGAGCTGCCGGTGGTCTGCCAGCAGCTGGCGCACCAGCACGACGCGGTGGTCGCGCTCGGCGTGGTGGTGCGCGGTGGCACCCCGCACTTCGAGTACGTCTGCGACTCGGTCACCCAGGGCCTGACCCGGGTGGCGCTGGACGAGTCCACTGCGGTCGGCAACGGCGTGCTGACCTGCGACACCGTGGAGCAGGTGGAGGCGCGCGCCGGGTTCGAGCACTCGGTGGAGGACAAGGGGTTCGAGGCCACCGCGGCGGCCCTGGAGACCGCGCTGGTGCTGCGGGAGCTGCGGGGCTGGAACGGGGAGCGTGGGTTCCTGTGACTGTCGAGGTGCGGCCGCGCAAGGTCCGCAGGGTGGCGATCCCGATCGCGGTGCTGCTGGTCGTGGTGTTCGTGGTGGTCGGCACCCTGCTGACCAACAGTCCGACCGGTGTGATCTTCTCGGTGTCCGACCAGGTCGCGATGGGCCTGATCGGCGTGCTGCTGGCTGCTGGCGTGCTGCTGCTGACCCGTCCCCGGCTGCGCGCCGACGCCGACGGGCTGGAGGTCCGAAACATCATCGGCACGCACCGCTACAAGTGGCCGCTGGTGCAGGCGGTGAGTTTCCCGGACGGTTCGGCGTGGGCCCGCCTGGAGCTGCCGGAGGACGAGTACGTGCCGATCATGGCGATCCAGGCCGCCGACGGTGAGCAGGCCATCAAGGCGATGCGCGACCTGCGGGAACTGCGGCGCCAGGTCCAGGACGACTGACGCGGGGGCCCGGCGACCGGAGCGGTCGCCGGGCCTCGTCGTCGTTCAGCGGGCCTCGAGGAGGTCGCAGACGAAGACCAGGGTTTCGCCGGGGGCGATAACCCCACCCGCCCCGCGGTCGCCGTAGGCCAGGCCCGGCGGGATGACCAGCTGGCGGCGGCCGCCGACCCGCATGCCCTGCAGCCCCTGGTCCCAGCCCGGGATGACCTGACCGGCGCCGAGCTGGATGCGCAGCGGCTCGGCGCGGTCCCAGCTGGCGTCGAACTGCTTGCCGGTGCTGTGCGAGACACCCACGTAGTGCACGGCGATGTGGCTGCCCGCGGTGGCTTCCGGGCCGTCGCCGACGGTGATGTCCCGGACCACCAGCTCGGCCGGGGGCTCGCCGGTGGGCCGGGCGATCTTCGGCTTCTCGGGTTTCACGAAGCGTTCTCCTTGGTCGGTGGAGCGCCAGTTCAGCGCTGCTGCTGCCGGATTCTCCCAGCCCGAACCGATGTGGAGCGCAACCGCCCGCCGGAGGTCAGAGCCGCTCGCCCCAGACCTGGGCCAGGACCGGGACCGCCTGGTCGAGGAGCTCGGGGGTCAGCGCGAAGCTCAGGCGGAGGTGGTCGCGGTAGCGGCCATCGGGGGAGAACATCGATCCCGGCGCCACCGCGACGCCCCGCTCGCGGGCGCGCTCGGCGAAGGCGTCGGTGTCGGTGCCGGGGAGCCGGACCCACAGCGACAGGCCGCCCGCGGGGTGCGGCCAGGTCCACTGCGGGAGTTCCCGCCGCAGGGCGGCCGAGAGGTGGTCGCGGCGGCGGGTCAGCTCGGCGAGCCACTCCGTGGAGTCGTTGTGCCGCAGCAGTTCCGCGGCGAAGCGCTGGGTGACCGTGCTGGTCGCCAGGTCGCTGGTCCGCTTGAGCTCGGTGAGCTGGCTGCGCAGCGGTTCGGGGGCGACCAGCCAGCCCACCCGGAGGCCGCCCCACAGCGTCTTCGACAGCGAGTGGACCTCGATCGTGCCGTGCGGGTGGGTGTCGGCGAAGCGGCCGGGCGCCGGGCCGTCGCACCGCACGTCGGCCAGCGTGTGGTCGGCGACCACCAGCAGCTCGGCGTCGCGGGCGATCCCGGCCAGTTCTCGCACGCGCTTGGCGTCGGCGACCGCTCCCGTGGGGTTGCGGACCGCTTGGACGTAGGCGAACGCGGGCCGGTGCCTGGTCAGCGCCTCGGACAGTGCCCCGGGGAGCATGCCGCACTCATCGGTGGGCACCGCGACGGCCCGCGCGCCGCAGCCGGTGATGGCGGCCAGCGCGCCGGGGTAGGTGGGCTCCTCGACCAGCACCGCTTCGCCGGGCCGGGCCAGGCAGCGGGTGCTCAGGTCGATGCCGTGCTGCCCGCCGCCGGTGACCAGCACGTCGCCGAGCAGCTCCAGCAGGCCCGGCTCGCCGCGGGGGTCGTAGCCGTGCCGGCTCGGGGTGCGCAGGAGGTCGGCGGCGTCCAGCCGGGGCAGCTGCAGGTGCGCGGGGTCCGGGACGACCGATGTGGACAGGTCGGCGAACACCGCGCCAGGGCTCAGCAACCGGTCCATCGCCGAGGTCGCTCCGGAGGTGGCGAGGTAGGTGCCGCTGCCGTGCCTGCGCTCGCAGATCCCGTCCTCGAACAGCGCGTTGAACGCCGCGGCCACCGCTCCCCGGCTGCACTCCAGCACGCGGGCCAGGTCGCGCTCGGAGGGCAGCCGGGTGCCGGGGCTGAGCGCGCCGGTGCGCGCGAGGTCGGTGAGCGCGGCGGCCAGCCGACGGCTCAGCGGACCGTGCTCGTGGCGGAGCCGGTCCCGGAGCAACGCGGCGAAGTGGTCCACATCGGCGGAGGGCATGCGGCCATTCTGCCGGAAGGAGGCCCACGCCCTAGTGGATTGTCGATCCACTTGTTAGCGTGTCACTCGATCGCGAAGTGGCTTGTCCCACATCGCGAGATATGCCACTTCGCTGGAGGGGACGGGAATGGCGCTGACCGAGGCGGACCACATCTGGATGGACGGCGAGCTGGTTCCGTGGCAGGACGCCCGGATCCACGTGCTCAGCCACGGACTGCACTACGGCACCGGTGTTTTCGAGGGCGTCCGCGCTTACTCCACATCGGACGGACCGGCGCTGTTCCGGCTCGAGGAGCACCTCGACCGGCTGTTCCGCAGCGCCAAGATGCTGCGCATGGTGCTGCCGCACAGCAAGGCGGAACTGCGCGCGGCGACGCTGGAACTGGTGCGCGCCAACGGTCACCGCTCCTGCTACGTGCGCCAGCTCGCGCACCTCGGCTACGGCACGATGGGCATCGACCCCACCGGGGCCGCGGTGCAGGTGTCGATCAGCAGCTGGGAGTGGGGCGCCTACCTCGGCGACGACGCCGAGCACGGCGTCCGGTTGATGACGAGCTCCTGGCGCCGCAACGACCCGGCGGTGGTGCCGACGGCGGCCAAGGCCACCGGTCCGTACCTGAACTCCATGCTGGCCAAGCTCGAAGCGCGCGAGGCCGGGTTCGACGAAGCGGTGCTGCTGAGCACCGACGGCCACGTGAGCGAGTGCTCCGGCGAGAACATCTTCATCCGGCGCGGCGACGTCCTCCTCACGCCCCCTTCCAGCGCTGGCGCGCTGGAAGGCATCACCCAGGACACGGTCGCGACGCTGGCTGCGGACCTGGGGTTCGAGCTGCGGCGCGAGAACCTGCTGCGCTCCGACCTCTACGCCGCCGACGAGATGTTCCTGTGCGGCACGGCGGCGGAGGTGACGCCGGTGCGCTCAATGGACAACCGCGAGATCGGTGCGCCAGGACCGGTGACCAGCAAGATCCGCGACGCCTTCCACGCCGCGGTGACCGGCGCGGACGAGCGCTACCGGCACTGGCTGACCTTCGTCGGCGGGCGCTGATAACCTCCGCGCCATGGGCTCCGCGCAGTGATCACCACTCGTCGACGGCGCGACGCGTTGTGCGATCGCGCTACTTGGCATTGCGTTGGAGGAGCCCGTTTTGCTGGATGAAGCAGAGTTCGAAACCCACGTCGCCGACCAGCTCGCCGCCTTGCCGGGCGTGCGCGCGGTGAGCCTCGGCGGGTCGCGCGCCCAAGGCACGCACCGCGCCGACAGCGACTGGGACTTCGCCATCTACTACCGCGGCCAGTTCGAGCCGCAGCACCTGCGCGACGTCGGCTGGCCGGGGGAGGTGTCCGAGCTCGGCGCCTGGGGCGGCGGAGTGTTCAACGGCGGTGCCTGGCTGCGGATCGACGACCGGCCGGTGGACGTCCACTACCGCGATCTCGACGTGGTCGAGCACGTGCTCACCGAAGCCCGCGCCGGGCGCTTCGAGTGGCAGCCGCTGATGTTCCACCTGGCCGGCATCCCGAGCTACCTGCTGCTGGCCGAACTGGCGATCAACCGCGTGCTGCACGGGGAGCTGCCGCGGCCGGAATTCCCGCGGGCGCTGCGGGAATCCGCCCCGGCGGTCTGGTGGCAGCAGGCGTCGCTCGGGTTCAGCTACGCCCGGGCGAACCACGCCCCGCGCGGTCGGCTCGCCGAAACGGCGGGAGCCATCGCCCAGGCCGCCTGCCAGTCGGCCCACGCGGTCCTGGCCGCCCGAGGGGAGTGGGTGACCAACGAGAAGCGCCTGCTCGCCAGGGCGGGGTTGCGCGACGTGGACCGGGTGATCGCTGGGCTGGCCCCGGATTCCCTGGTCGCGGCCGTGGATCAGGCGCAGGCGCGCTGCGAGGCGGCGGTGTCCGGAGCCCGCTGAGGTGGGTGCGGGAACAGGTTCCGGCCGGTTCCCGCACCCGCCTGCGGGCGAGGACCGCTGACTGCCATGATCACCCGCATGGGGCTGTTCGACACGAAGCCGAAGCTCGCGACCGTGCTGGGCAAGGCGTTCCGGTGCCTGGTGTGCGGCCACGCCTGGTTCTGGTCGCGGGAGGTCAAGCTGAACTCGACCAGTGCGGAGCTGTTCAACATGGCCTGGGCCAACCGGTCCGCCACCGGACTGATCTGCGACAAGTGCGGGTACGTGCACGAGTTCGCAGGCCCCCAGCGGCCCGAGCTGTGGAAGGACAAGCAGGGCTACCCGGCGGGCGCCGAGTGACCGCTGCGCCTCAGCGGGGCCGCACGGCCGGGGCGGACAGGGCCACCAGCAGGGCCAGCGCGGCCGGGACGGCCAGGCCGGTGCTCAGGTCGGTCCAGCTGGAGATCAGGCCGATCACCACCGGCCCCGCCAGCAGTCCGCCGTAACCGAGGGTGCTGACCTGCGCCAGGTCCCGGCCGCTGCGGTTCGGGTCGCGGTTGCCCGCCGCGTTGAACACCTGCGGGATGATGCAGGACAGGCCGATCCCGAACAGCGCGAACCCGGCGATCGCCGCCACCGGGTGGTGCAGCAGCAGCGCGGCCCCCAGGCCGGTGCCCGCGATCGCGCCGCAGCAGCGGACCAGCAGCACCGGGCCGAGCCGGGCCACCAGGACGTCGCCCAGGAAGCGGAAGACGGCCATCATCGCGGAGAACACCGCGTAACCCACCGCCGCGACCGCCGGGCTGGTGCCCAGCACGTCGTGCAGGTACAGCGGCGACCAGTCGGCCATCGAGCCCTCGCCGACTGAGCAGAAGAACGCCAGCACACCCAGGAACAGGATGCCCGGCGAGATCCCGCGCTGTCGCGGTGCAGCGGCGCTCGGGGGCCGCACCTCCGCCGGGAGCAGCTCGCGCCGGGCCAGCAGCAGCACCGCGGCCAGCACTGCCGCGACGAGCGCGAAGTGCAGCGCCGCGCTCATCGAGGCGTGCGCCGCCAGCGCCCCGACCCCGGCGCCGAGCAGGCCACCAACGCTGAACATCGCGTGGAAGGTGCTCACGATCGGTCGGCCGTAGCCGCGCTGCACCTGCAACGAGTGGGTGTTCATGGCCACGTCGACGGTCCCGTGCCCGGCGCCGAACACCAGCAGGCCCACCAGCAGCAGCGGCAGGTTGCTCGCCAGGCCCGGCAGTACCAGGCCCGCCGCCATCGCCAGCCCGGCCGGGCCCAGCACGCGGGCGCTGCCGAATCGGTCGGCGAGGTGCCCGACGGCCTGCATCGCCAGCACCGACCCGGCCGCCACCGCGAACAGCGCCAGCGTCACCTGCCCCTCGTCGAGGCCGAGGTCCTGCTTGATCGCCGGGATCCGCGCGGTCCAGGTGCCCAGGGCCGCGCCGGTGCTGACGAAGTAGGCCGTGACGGCCCAGCGCGCCCGCTGCGGGACGGCGACGGTCGCCTCAGACAACGCGGACCTCCACCCCGGCCGCCGCCAGCTCGGCGCGCGCCTCCTCCGGCGCGGAGGCGTCGGTGACGACCACGTCCAGGTCGGTGACCGGGCAGACCAGCCCCAGGCCGGTGCGGGCGAACTTCGCGCCGTGGCAGACCGCGACGACGCGTTGGGCGGCAGCCACCGCGGCCCGCTTCACCGGGACCTCCTCCAGGTCGTGCGCGGTCAGCCCGTGCTTGGCGGACAACCCGCACACGCCGAGGACCGTGGTGTCCACCCGCAGCGCGCGCAGCGACGCCTCCGCCAGGTGCCCGATGAACGACAGCTCACCGGGCTTCGCCCGCCCGCCCGGCAGCAGCAGGTCCACCTGCGGCACGTTGCTCAGCGCGTTCGCCGCGTGCATGTCCAGCGGGATCGCGGTCAGCTGGCGGTGGGCGAGCCGCTTGGCCACCGCCAGCGTCGTGGTGCCGGAGTCGAGGATCACCGACTCGCTGTCGGTGATCAGCTCGTCGACCGCGGCCGCCAACCGCTGCTTGGTCGCCACCTCGTCGCGCTCGCGGAGCGGGAACGGCGCCGAGTGCCCCCGCAGGAAGCTCACCGCGCCGCCCCGCACCCGGCGCAGGACGCCCTGCTCGGCGAGTTGGTCGAGATCGCGGCGGATGGTCATCTCCGAGCAACCGGTCGCCTCGGCCAGCTCGGCGACCGTCACGCGCTCGGCCAACCGCAACCGCTCGACGATCGTCGCCGTTCGTTCCGAACTTTCCACGGTTTCGATCGAACACGACTCGCGTGCGGAACGCAAGAGAATGAACAGGGCATGTGATCGAGGCCGCTGGGGTGGGGAGCGGCGAATGGGGGACAATGGCCTGGACGCTGCGATGCGCAGGTCGTCGACGCGGGTAGGAGGAAGATCGTGAGCGTGGCCCAGGAGCGCAACCTACGGTTGGTGCGAGACGTTCCGGCCGAACCCGGCGTTCGGCTCGGTGACATCCGACTCCGCAACCGCCTGGTGACCTCGTCCAGCCTGCTCGGCTACGGCGTGGCCAACGCCAAGCTGGTGCCCTACGGCATGAGCCCGATCTCGACGTTCGTCCCGCTGGGCCGGTTCGGCGCGGTCACCACCCGCACCCTCACCGTCGAACCCCGCGAGGGGCACTTCACCACCCGCGACGTGTGGCCGCTGCAGGAGCTGCCCGCGCTGATCAAGCGCTACGGCCAGGCGCTGCGGCAGGTCGACGGCGGCTGGCTCAACGCCTTCGGCTGGTGCAACGTCGGCATCGACGCCTACCTGCGCGACTACTACCCGCGCACCCGCGAGCAGAACACCATCATCTCCGTCGGCGGGTTCTCCGCCGAGGAGTTCGTCACCCTGGTGGACAAGGTCAACGCCGCGGTCCCGACCGGGGAGATCGCCGCGGTCGAGTTCAACGTCTCCTGCCACAACGTCAACTTCGACTTCAACCAGATCATCGAGTCGGTGCTGGCCGAGGCGGTGCCGCGCAGCAACCACCCGGTCATCCTGAAGCTCTCCCCGGACTACGACTACCTGGGCCACGCGCAGCTGGCGGCCCGCCACGGGGTGTCCGCGCTGACCGCCATCAACACCGTCAAGGGCCTGCGGCTGGACCCGAACACCGGCGAACCGCTGCTGAAGAACGGCTTCGGCGGCCTGTCCGGCCGGGCGGTCAAGCCGATCGGCCTGCGCGTGGTCAAGGAGCTCCGCGACTCCGGCGTGACCCTGCCGATCATCGCCACCGGCGGCATCCGCAGCTTCGACGACTGCCGCGAGTACTTCTGGGCGGGCGCGGACGCGGTCAGCCTCGGCAGCGCCAGCTGGTTCGCCAGCTACCCGGGTTACGCGCTGTCGCCGCTCTACGCGGCCCGCATCCGCACCCTCCTGCGCCGCATCGAGAACTACGAGCCCCCGGCGCGCTGACGCCGGGCCGGTGCGCGCATTCGGCTTGCGCTGCTGGGAAAACCCCACACCGGCCGATCCCCGTGGTAAGAAGTGATCAGGGACACATCACTTCTGGGGAGGCGGTTTTGGGCGGCTACGGAGCTTTTGGCAGCAGCCTGCGGGACCTGCCCCGGTTGCGGAGCAGTCGGCGCGGCCGGGTGTCCAGCTGGGACCAGACCGGGGGCAACACCGACAACGTCCGCGTCGAGCCGGGGCAGACCCGCGTGCTGGCCGACATCCAGGGGCCTGGCGCGATCACGCACATCTGGTGCACCGTGGCGCTGGACCACGTGGGCAAGCCCGCCGAGCTGGAGGGCGACTACCTGCGGCGGCTCGTCCTGAAGATCACCTGGGACGACCAGTCGCAGCCCGCCGTGCTGGTGCCGCTGGGCGACTTCTTCGGCATGGGCCACGGGCGCAGCGCCAACTTCGTGTCCGCGCCGCTGCAGATGAGCCCGCAGGACGGCAAGGGCTTCAACTGCTGGTTCGCCATGCCCTTCGCCGGGCGCGCCCGCTTCGAGCTGATCAGCGAGCTGAGCGTCAAGCCGGTGACGTTCTACTTCTACATCGACTACGAGACCTACACCGAGGCCGACCCGGAGCTGGGCTACTTCCACGCGCAGTGGCGGCGGCAGAACCCCACCGACGGCGTCGAGCAGGGCGACCAGACCAACGAGGAGTTCCTCTTCGGCGGCACCAACATCGGCGGCGAGGGCAACTACGTGATCCTGCAGGCCGAGGGCCGCGGGCACTACGTGGGCACCGTGCTCAACGTGCACAACCTCCGCCACACCAGCGACTGGAACTGGTACGGCGAGGGCGACGACATGATCTTCGTCGACGGCGAGGAGTGGCCGCCGCGCCTGCACGGCACCGGCACCGAGGACTACTTCAACACCGCGTGGTGCCCGGGTCAGGAGTACCAGGCGCCCTACCACGGGCTGACCATGGCGGGCGGGCCGAACTGGAGCGGCCAGGTGTCCTACTACCGGTTCCACGTGGAGGACCCGGTGGTGTTCGACAAGTCGATCAAGGTGACCATCGAGCACGGCCACGCCAACAAGCGCTCCGACGACGTGTCCTCGGTCGCCTACTGGTACCAGACCCTCCCAGCGCTGCCGATCACCCTCGCGCCCGTCCAGGAGCGCATCCCGCGCCCGCTGTGACCCGGCCGGGTGCCGGTCCCGCGCGGACCGGCACCCGGCTCAGACGGCGGCGCGGAGGGGGCCGCCGTTGTAGGTGACCGCGTCGGCGAAGGCCGCCACCAGGTCGACCTCGGTCTCGTCCACGTCGGCGTAGGCGCGGTGCAGGTTGAGCACGATGCGCTCGCGGTCCGGCCAGTTCGCGAACTCGCCCAGGTCGCAGCGCTGCGCCGCCTCCAGCGGGGACAGCCCGTCGGTGCGGGCCTGGCGGGCGGTGTCCAGCACGAAGCGGTAGTAGCGCGCCTGGTCCTCCAGCACGCGCGGGAACGACAGGCCCGGCAGGACCGGGCCGTGGCCCGGCACCACCGAGCTGGCGCGGAAACCGGCGAGCCAGTCCAGCGACTTCAGCGCGCCCTCCACCGATCCCATGAACACCAGCGGCGTCACGCCGTGGAAGATCAGGTCGCCGGTGAACAGCACCCCCGCGTCCGGCACCCACGCCACCACGTCACCCTCGGTGTGCGCGGCGTGCCCGGGGTGGTGCAGCTCGACCAGGCGCCCCCCGATGTCCAGGGTGAGCGAATCCCGCACCAGCACCGTCGGCGCGCGGTGCTCGGTGATGCCCCACACCGGTGTCGGCTCCCACACCGGCGGCGGGTCGGCCAGGACGGTGTCGGCCAGGATCCCGTCCCGGGTCGCCGGGTGTCCGATGAGGACGGTGCTCGTGGGCAGCAGCGCGTTGCCGTGCGTGTGGTCGCCGTGCAGGTGGGTGTTCACCGCGAACCGGATCGGCGCGTCCCCACCGGCCGCGCGCACCGCGTCCAGGAAGCGCCGGGTGCGCTCGGCGGTCGCGCAGGTGTCCACCAGCACCGCCCCGTCGTCGCCGAACACCACCCCGGCGTTGTTGATCCACCAACTGCCGTCCGGCTGGAACCAGGCGTGCACCCCGGGGCCGACCTCGGACAGCGCCGCGCGATCGGGATGGGCGTTCTCGGTGTTCACGGCTGACCTCCCGCCTGCTGCGGGGAAGCGCGCGGCCTCCCCGGAACGGTCATCGTCGTCAAGATCCAGTGTGCCCCCTCCACGGCCGGATGGTGCGCCCCGCACCGAGATCCAGGCAGTCGGACCACGCACGTAGGCTGGTGGGGTGGCCGATCCGTCCACCTACCGACCCGCCCCCGGCACGATCCCGGACGCCCCCGGCGTCTACCGGTTCCACGACGCCGGTGGCCGGGTGATCTACGTCGGCAAGGCGAAGAGCCTGCGCAGCAGGCTGTCCTCGTACTTCGCCGACCTGGCCGGGCTGCACCCGCGCACCCGCCAAATGGTCACCACCGCCACCGGGGTGCAGTGGACCGTCGTCGGCACCGAGGTCGAGGCGCTGCAGTTGGAGTACTCCTGGATCAAGGAGTACGACCCGAAGTTCAACGTCCGCTACCGCGACGACAAGTCCTACCCGGTGCTCGCGGTCACCCTGCACGAGGAGTACCCGCGGCTGCACGTCTACCGCGGCCCGCGCCGCAAGGGCGTGCGGTACTTCGGCCCGTACGCGCACGCGTGGGCCATCCGCGAGACGCTCGACCTGCTGCTGCGGGTCTTCCCGGCGCGCACCTGCTCCAGCGGGGTGTTCAAGCGGCACTCCCAGATCGGCCGACCGTGCCTGCTCGGCTACATCGGCAAGTGCTCGGCGCCGTGCGTCGGCCGGGTCAGCGCCGAGGAGCACCGCGACATCGTCGACGACTTCTGCGACTTCCTGGCCGGGCAGACCGACCAGCTGATGCGCAAGCTCGACAAGGAGATGCAGGCCGCCTCCGCCGAGCTGGAGTTCGAGCGCGCCGCCCGGCTGCGCGACGACCTGGCGGCGCTGCGGCGGGCGATGGAGAAGCAGGCGGTGGTGCTCGGTGACGGCACCGACGCCGACGTGGTCGCCTTCGCCGAGGACGAGCTGGCCGCCGCCGTGCAGATCTTCCACATCCGCGGCGGCCGGGTCCGCGGCCAGCGCGGCTGGGTGATCGACAAGGTCGAGGAGACCAGCACCTCGGCGCTCACCTCGCGGTTCCTCACCCAGTTCTACGGCGAGCAGGCGTCGCTGGCCGACCAGGCCGACGCCGGGGGCAGCCCGGTGCCGCGCGAGGTCCTGGTGCCGCAGCTGCCCGACGACGCCGAGACCATCGCCGGGTGGCTCGGCGAGCTGCGCGGCAGCCGGGTGAGCCTGCGGGTGCCGCAGCGCGGCGACAAGCGGGCGCTGATGGAGACCGTCGAGCGCAACGCCAAGGAGGCCTTCCAGCAGTACAAGCTGCGCCGCGCCGGGGACCTGACCGCGCGCTCGGCCGCGCTGCAGGAGCTGCAGGAGGTGCTGGCGCTGGACACCGCGCCGCTGCGGATCGAGTGCATCGACGTCAGCCACGTGCAGGGCAGCGACGTGGTCGCCTCGCTGGTGGTGTTCGAGGACGGCGTGCCGCGCAAGTCGGAGTACCGCCGCTTCGAGGTCCGCGAGGGCGCCGAGGGCGGCGACGTGGGCTCCATCGACGAGGTGGTGCGCCGCCGCTTCCACCGCTACCTCAGCGAGACCAGCAAGGACCAGACGGAACAGCTCAGCGAGACCAGCAAGGACCAGGCGGAGCAGCTCGGCGGGACCGGTGAGGGCCAGGCGGAGCAGGTCGGCGGGACCGGCAGGCCCGAGGGAGCGCAGGTCGGGGCGGCCGTCGACCCGGACACCGGCCGCCCGAAGAAGTTCGCCTACCCGCCGAACCTGCTGGTCATCGACGGTGGCGCGCCGCAGGCCAACGCCGCCGCCGACGCGCTCACCGAGCTGGGCATCACCGACGTCGCGGTGATCGGCCTGGCCAAGCGGCTGGAGGAGGTCTGGCTGCCCGCCGACCCCGACCCGGTGATCCTGGCGCGCACCAGCGAAGCGCTCTACCTGCTGCAACGGGTCCGCGACGAGGCGCACCGCTTCGCCATCAGCTACCACCGGAGGAAGCGCGGCAAGCGCATGACAAGCTCCGCGTTGGACGCGATCCCAGGACTGGGCGAAACCCGCCGCACGGCGCTGCTCAAACACTTCGGTTCGGTGCGCAAGCTGCGCCAGGCCGGGGTGGACGAGATCGCCGCGGTCCCCGGGATCGGCCGCCGCACCGCCGAGACCGTGCACTCGGCGCTGGCGGCGGATGGGGGAGCCGGGCCGCGCCCGGCAACGGAGAACGCTGAAGGGGAGAGCAGTGACTGAGGAGTCGGGCATCGAGGTCGCCGTGGTCAGCGGCCTGTCCGGAGCGGGCCGCAGCACCGCGGCCAAGTGCCTGGAGGACCTGGGCTGGTTCGTGGTGGACAACCTGCCGCCCGAGCTGATCGCCACCATGGTGGAGCTGGGGGCGCGCTCCAGCGGCGCGGTCACCCGCGTCGCGGTGGTGATGGACGTGCGCAGCCGCGCGTTCACCGAGGACCTGGGGGCGGTGATCAAGGACTTGGACGCCCGCGGCTACAAGCCGAAGGTGCTGTTTCTGGAAGCCACCGACGAGGTGCTGATCCGCCGCTTCGAGGGGGTGCGGCGCAGCCACCCGCTGCAGGGGGAGGGGCGGCTGGCCGACGGCATCGCCGCCGAGCGCTCGCTGCTGTCCCGGCTGCGCTCCGAGGCCGACCTGGTGCTGGACACCTCCAACCTGTCGGTGCACCAGCTGCGGTCCAAGATCGAGGACGCCTTCGGCACCGAGGCCAGCACCCGCACCCGCGTCACCGTGCTGTCCTTCGGCTACAAGTACGGTCTGCCGATGGACGCCGACCTGGTGATGGACTGCCGGTTCCTGCCCAACCCGTTCTGGATCCCCGAGCTGCGCGAGTTCAACGGCCTCGACGACGAGGTCCGCAACTACGTGCTCGGCCAGGAGGGCGCCGAGGAGTTCCTGCAGAGCTACCAGCAGCTGCTGCGCCTGGTCGGGGCCGGTTACCACCGCGAGGGCAAGCGTTACCTGACGCTGGCGCTGGGCTGCACCGGCGGCAAGCACCGCAGCGTCGCGCTCACCGAGGAGCTGGCCCGCCGCCTGGCCGAGGACGACGGGATGATGGTCAAGACGGTGCACCGGGACCTGGGGCGAGAGTGAGCACCGAGCTGCGGGCGGTCGCCCTCGGCGGCGGGCACGGTCTGCAGGCGACGCTGTCCGCGCTGCGGCAGATCACCTCGGACGTGACCGCCGTGGTGACGGTGGCCGACGACGGCGGCTCCTCCGGTCGGCTGCGCCGCGAGCTCGGCATGCTGCCACC
Source organism: Saccharopolyspora sp. NPDC000359 (assembly GCF_040300525.1). Taxonomy (NCBI): domain Bacteria; kingdom Bacillati; phylum Actinomycetota; class Actinomycetes; order Pseudonocardiales; family Pseudonocardiaceae; genus Saccharopolyspora; species Saccharopolyspora sp. NPDC000359. The sequence continues at coordinate 65,624 of NZ_JBEPDU010000036.1, forward strand.
CGGTGACCTGCGCAAGGCGCTGGCCGCGCTGTCCGATGGCGACCCGGACGGGAAGCTCTGGTCGACGGTGTTCGAGCACCGCTTCGGCGGCAGTGGGGCGCTGGCCGGGCACGCCGTGGGCAATCTCGTGCTGGCCGGGCTGCTGGAGGTGCTCGGCGACCCGGTGCAGGTGCTCGACCACGCGTGCCGCCTGCTCGGCGTGCGGGGCCGGGTGCTGCCGATGTCCACCGAACCGCTGGACATGTCCGCCGACGTGGTCGGGTTGGACTCCGACCCGGGCGCGGTGCGGACCATCCGCGGCCAGGTCGCCATCGCCAGTACGCCCGGTCGGGTGAAACAGGTGAGGTTGCAGGCGAACGGCGGGGGCCGCCCGGCGGCCTGCCCGGAGGCGGTCGAGGCGGTGCTCTCGGCGGACTTGGTGCTGCTCGGGCCGGGTTCGTGGTTCACCAGCGTGCTGCCGCACCTGCTCGTCCCGGAGCTCCACGAAGCCCTGGTGCGGACCTCCGCGCGCCGGTTCGTGGTGCTAAACCTGGTGCCGCAACCCGGCGAGACGGCAGGTTTCTCACCCGAGCAGCACCTGGACGTACTCTCGCAGCACGCTCCGCGGCTGCGGGTCGACGCGGTGCTGGCCGACGCGGACTCGGTCCCCACCCCGGACCGGCTCCGCGCGGCGGCTGCCGAACTGGGTGCGTCGACTCTGCTCGAGGAGATCGCCGCACCCGCCGTGCCGGGACGGCACGACCCGCAGGCGCTCGCGGCGTGCCTGCGGGCAGCACTGGAGAGGAGGACGGACCGGTGGCGATGACCGCGGCGGTCAAGGACGAGTTGAGCCGGTTGGCGGTGACCAAGACGTGCTGCCGACGAGCCGAGGTTTCCTCGTTGCTGCGCTTCGCCGGCGGCCTGCACATCGTTGCCGGCCGGGTGGTGGTCGAGGCAGAGCTGGACAGCGGCTCCACGGCGCGCAGGCTCCGCAAGGAGATCCACGAGCTCTTCGGGCACCACTCCGACGTGCACGTGATCACCTCCGGCGGACTGCGCAAGGGCACCCGCTACGTGGTGCGCGTGGTGCGAGACGGTGAGGGCCTGGCCCGGCAGACCGGGTTGCTGGACCCGCGCGGCCGCCCGGTGCGCGGGCTGCCCGCGCACGTCGTCTCGGGCGGGGCCTGCGACTCCGAAGCGGCTTGGCGCGGCGCGTTCCTGGCGCACGGCTCGCTGACCGAACCCGGGCGCTCCTCCTCGATGGAGGTCACCTGCCCCGGCCCGGAGGCGGCGCTGGCGCTGGTCGGTGCGGCGCGGCGGATCGGGGTGGCGGCCAAGTCCCGCGAGGTGCGCGGCGCGGACCGGGTGGTGGTCCGCGACGGTGACGCGATCGGTGCCCTGTTGACCCGGCTCGGCGCGCACTCCAGCGTGCTGGCCTGGGAGGAGCGGCGGATGCGCCGCGAGGTGCGGGCCACCGCGAACCGGTTGGCCAACTTCGACGACGCGAACCTGCGCCGCTCGGCGCGTGCGGCGGTCGCGGCGGCGGCCCGGGTGGAGCGGGCGCTGGAGCTGCTGGGCCCGACGGCGCCGGAGCACCTGATGGTCGCGGGCAAGCTGCGGCTGGCGCACCGGCAGGCCTCGCTGGAGGAGCTCGGCCAGCTGGCCGACCCGCCGATGACCAAGGACGCGGTGGCGGGCCGGATCCGCCGCCTGCTGGCGATGGCCGACAAGCGCGCCCGCGAGCTGGGCGTCCCGGACACCGAGTCCGCGGTCACCGCGGAGATGCTGGAGGCCGAGGCCTGACCAGTCCCGATCACAGTTCCGAACTGGGACTGTGATCGGGAGCGGGGATATCCACAGTTGGGTTGGGAATTGCGCTCGCGCGGCGGTGGCCAGAACCGTTGCAGAGATGCCGATCACGGGTACCGCGGCCCGTTCTGAGGTGTTTGACCAGCTGTGATGCGGGTGTTCCTGGGGTCGTGGACACCCGGTGGTATACGTCGCCGTTCCAGTGGGTGAGGCGGTTCGCCCGCCCGCGTGCACCAGGCCCGATGACAGATAGGGTGAAGTCGAGACCATCAACCTCACCCGCCGCGTCGTCGGCCGGGTCAGTCACGAGGAGAGATCGGCGTGACCGTTCGCGTAGGCATCAACGGCTTCGGTCGGATCGGGCGGAACTTCTGGCGGGCCGCCACCGCCAGCGATCACGACATCGAGATCGTGGCCGCCAACGACCTGGGCGATGTCGCGACCATGGCCCACCTGCTGAAGTACGACAGCATCCTCGGTCGCATCGGCCAGGAGGTGAAGGTCACCGGCGACGGCATCGAGGTGGGCGGCAAGCTCATCAAGATCCTCGCCGAGCGCGACCCGGGCAAGCTGCCCTGGGGCGACCTGGGCGTCGACGTCGTCGTGGAGTCCACCGGCTTCTTCACCAAGGCCGAGGACGCCCGCAAGCACGTGGACGAGGGCGGCGCGAAGAAGGTCATCATCTCCGCCCCGGCCAAGGGCGAGGACCTCACCGTGGTGCTGGGCGTCAACGACGACAAGTACGACGGCTCGCAGACCATCATCTCCAACGCCTCCTGCACCACCAACTGCCTGGCGCCGATGGTCAAGGTCCTCGATGACACCTTCGGCATCGAGCAGGGCCTGATGACCACCATCCACGCCTACACGCAGGACCAGAACCTGCAGGACGGCCCGCACAAGGACCTGCGCCGCGCCCGCGCCGCCGCGGTCAACGTGGTGCCGACCGGCACCGGTGCGGCCAAGGCCATCGGCCTGGTGCTGCCGGAGCTCAACGGCAAGCTGGACGGCTACGCGCTGCGCGTCCCGGTGCCGACCGGCTCGACCACCGACCTCACCGCCACCGTCCGCGAGGACGCCTCGGTCGAGGCCGTCAACGAGGCGTTCAGGGCCGCTGCCGCCGAGGGCAAGCTCAAGGGCATCCTCAAGTACAACGAGGACCCGATCGTCTCCAGCGACATCGTCACCGACCCGCACTCGACGATCTTCGACGCGCCGCTGACCAAGGTCATTGGCAACCAGGTCAAGATCGTCGGCTGGTACGACAACGAGTGGGGCTACTCCAACCGCCTCGCGGACCTGGTCGGCCTGGTCGGCAAGAAGCTGGCCTGACATCCGGACCGGCAGACCCGCACGAGCCCAGGACCTCGGCTCGTGCGGGTCTTCCCGTGACTGAGGAGCAGAGCGTGAAGAACCTCGACGATCTGCTGTCCGAGGGCGTTCGGGGGCGGCGTGTTCTGGTGCGTGCCGACCTCAACGTGCCGCTGGACGGCGAGAAGATCACCGACGACGGCCGGGTGCGCGCCTCCCTGCCGACCGTGCGGAAGCTGACCGAGGCCGGTGCCCAGGTCGTGCTCACCGCGCACCTGGGGCGGCCGAAGGGCGAGCCGGCCCCGGAGTTCTCCCTGGCCCCGGTGGCCCGCCGCCTCGGCGAGCTGCTGGGCACCGACGTCCCGCTGGCCGGTGACCTGGTCGGCGACTCGGCGAAGTCCGTGGTCGCGGGCCTGACCGACGGTTCGGTGGCGCTGCTGGAGAACGTGCGCTTCGACGCGCGCGAGACCAGCAAGGACGACGCCGAGCGCGGCGCGCTGGCCGACGAGCTGGCCGCCCTGGTGGGCCCGGACGCCGCCTTCGTCTCCGACGGCTTCGGCGTGGTGCACCGCAAGCAGGCTTCGGTCTACGACGTCGCCAAGCGGCTGCCCGCCTACGCCGGTGGCCTGGTGCTCGCCGAGGTCGAGGTGCTGCGCACCCTGACCGGCGACCCGAAGCGCCCCTACGCGGTGGTGCTGGGCGGCTCGAAGGTCTCCGACAAGCTCGGCGTCATCAAGGCGCTGCTGCCCAAGGTCGACAAGCTGCTCATCGGCGGCGGCATGGCCTACACGTTCCTGGCCGCGCAGGGCCACGGCGTCGGCAACTCGCTGCTGCAGGAGGACCAGGTCGAGTCCACCAAGCAGCTGCTGTCCGAACACGGCGACAAGCTGGTGCTGCCGGTGGACGTGGTGGTCGCCGACCGCTTCGCCGCCGACGCCGACAAGCAGGTCGTCGGCGCCGACGCGATCCCGGACGGCTGGATGGGCCTGGACATCGGCCCGCGCAGCGTCGAGCTGTTCGCCGGCATCCTCCGCGACTCCGCCACGGTGTTCTGGAACGGTCCGGCCGGGGTGTTCGAGTTCCCGGCGTTCGCCGACGGCACCCGCGGCGTCGCGCAGGCCATCGTCGACTCCGACTCCTTCAGCGTCGTCGGCGGCGGCGACTCGGCCGCCGCGGTGCGCACCCTGGGGCTGCCGGAGGACGGCTTCTCGCACATCTCCACCGGCGGTGGTGCGTCGCTGGAGTACCTGGAAGGCAAGGACCTGCCCGGTGTGGCCGTCCTGGAAGGTGAGCGCTGACCATGGCCAGGACGCCGCTGATCGCGGGCAACTGGAAGATGAACCTGAACCACCTCGAGGCCATCGCCCTGGTGCAGAAGGTCGCCTTCGCCCTCCCGGAGAAGTACTTCGCCAAGGTGGAGGTGGCGGTGCTGCCGCCGTTCACCGACATCCGCAGCGTGCAGACCCTCGTCGACGGGGACAAGCTGCTGCTCAAGTACGGCGCGCAGGACATCTCCGAGCACGAGTCCGGGGCCTACACCGGTGAGGTGTCCGGCCCGATGCTGGCCAAGCTGGGCTGCACCTACGTGGTGGTCGGCCACTCGGAGCGCCGCGAGTACCACGCCGAGACCGACGAGGTCGTCAACAAGAAGGTCCGCGCCACGCTCAAGAACGGCATGTCGCCGATCCTGTGCGTCGGCGAGCAGCTGGACGTGCGCGAGGCGGGCAACCACGTCGAGCACTGCACGACGCAGCTGATCAACGGGCTGAAGGGTCTCAAGGCCGACCAGATCAACCAGGTCGTGGTGGCCTACGAGCCGGTGTGGGCGATCGGCACCGGCAAGGTGGCCACCGCCGCGGACGCGCAGGAGGTCTGCGCGGCGATCCGCGCGGCCCTGGCCGAGAAGTACGGCAAGGAGATCGCCGACGAGGTGCGGGTGCTCTACGGCGGTTCGGTGAAGTCGAGCAACATCGGCGACCTGGTCGGGCAGCCGGACGTGGACGGCGCCCTGGTCGGCGGTGCGAGCCTCAACGGCGACGAGTTCGCCAAGCTCTCCGCCATGGCGGCGGGCGGCCCCCTGCCGTGACCTCCGGGGCACCCGCGACGACCCGCTGGGTCGGGCGCGGGTGTCCGTCACCCGACATCGCCCCCCTCGGGGACGACCGGGGCGGGGCGGTGTGAGAACGTCTGCCGTGGCAAACGGTGGACAGTGGTCAACTCGCTGTTGGCGGCCCGGTACGCTAGGTGGCGAACCGCTGTGCGAACGAGGACGTGATGACTCTTTTCCTGCAGATCATGTTGATCGTGACGAGTGTGCTGCTGGTGTTGCTGGTGCTGCTGCACCGGGCCAAGGGTGGTGGCCTCTCCTCGCTGTTCGGCGGCGGTATGCAGTCCAACCTGGCCGGTTCCAGCGTGGCGGAGAAGAACCTCGACCGGATGACGTTGTTCGTCATGGCGCTGTGGGTGATCTCCATCGTCGGGGTCGGCCTGTTGATCAAGATCGGTTGATCGGTCGGCACCCCAGCCGGTCGACGACCCAGGGCCGCTTGGTGGGTGAGGATGGATGACTGGTGGTAACGCCATTCGCGGCACGCGAGTGGGTTCCGGCCCCGCGGTGGGCGAGTCGGAGCGGGGGGAATCCGCTCCGCGCAAACGCGTCGACTACTGGTGCAGCAACGGGCACCACAGCCGACCGTCGTTCGCGATGGACGCCGAGGTGCCGGAGGAGTGGGACTGCCCGCGCTGCGGACTGCCCGCGGGCCTGGACCAGGACAACCCGCCCTCGGCGCGGCGCAACGAGCCGTACAAGAGCCACCTCGCGTACGTGAAGGAGCGCCGTAGCGACGCCGACGGGTTGGCGATCCTGGAAGAAGCACTGGCCAAGCTCCGCGAACGCAAAGGCCGCTGAACTGCGGTGTTCCCGGCTCGCCCCGCGTGGCGGTGCGAGTTGCGGGGGGTGGGGCTGGAGCGCAGCGAGGACCGGGTCAGGTGAGTGATCGCCTGGCCCGGTCCTTTCGCGTCAGTGGGGGTCCTCGGTGCCGGGGTCGGGGACCGCGTCGAGCATGTGGCGCAGGACCCGCAGGGTTGTCCTGAGGTCGGAGTCGGTGAGGTCACCGCCGACGCGGCCCATCGTCTCGTGCTCGCGCCGCTGCAGGGCGTTGATCGCGGCGAGGCCGGTGTCGGTCAGCGCGACCAGCGAGGAACGGCGGTGCGCGGGGTTCGGCTTCAGCGCGACGTAGCCCTGCGCCAGCGCGTCGTTGACCATGCGCTGGACGAACTGCCTGCTCAGCTCCAGGGTGCGGGCGATCTGCGGCACGGTTTCGGCGGTTCCGGCCATCTCCAGCCGTTCCAGGACCGCTCGGACGCCGATGGACAGGCCGCCGCGGGGGCTCTCGTGCTCGACCAGCTGCGCCACCTTGCGGTACAGCGGGCCGAGGACGGCGTAGATCTCGGCCAACCGGGGACCGAGTTGTTCCGGCGGAAGCGGGGAGTTGTCAACCACGGTGTCATTATGACACCTTGGTTGTCATGAACGCCATCGACACGATGAAGATCCCGGTTCCAGACGGGGAGCTCTACGCCGAAGTGGTGGGCTCGGGCCCGCCGGTCGTGCTGCTGCACGCCGGGTTCCTCGGCGTCCAGATGTGGGACGAGCAGCTCGACCTCGCCGACGAGTACCAGCTGATCCGCTACGAAGCCCGCTCGCACGGGCGCTCCAGCACCGCGATGCGCGACCACCACCCGTACCAGGACCTGCGGGCGGTCCTGGACCACCTCGGGATCGGGAGCGCCTCGCTGGTGGGCAACTCGATGGGCGGCGCCACCTCGCTGACGTTCGCGCTCGAGCACCCGGACCGGGTGCACCGGATGGTGCTGTTCGGCCCGGGCGTGCCGCCGGTGCGGTTCCAGGACCCGTTCATCCTGGAGCACCACCGGGAGGAGGAGGCCGCGAAGCAGGCGATGGACGCCGACCGCTTCCTCGACAACATGCTGCGGTACGCGGTGGACGGCCCGCACCGCCAGCCCGACCAGGTGGATCCGCAGCTCCGGCAGCGGTGCCGGGACATGGCCATGGCGACGATCATGAACCACCACACCGCCACCGGCACCCTCGTCGAGACCGACGTGCGCAGCCGCCTGGCGGAGATCACCACGCCGACCGTCTTCGTGGTGGGCGAGCTGGAAGCCAGCGACCTGCACCGGATGGCCGGTGAGGCGGTGCGCCGGATGCCGAACGCGGAACTGGTCGAGTTCGCAAGCTGCGGGCACATGACCAACATCGAGGCACCGCAGCGTGCCAACGACCTCATCCGGCGGCACCTGGCCGGCTGAGCACCCGGTGTGGCGTTGATCGCGCTGCCGCGCACCTACGGGCTACCGCTGGGTACGCTCGCGGTCCACGCAGCGGAGCAGGGAGGACGCATGACTCTGGTGACGGCTGACCTGGCGGACCGGGAGGGCCCGGAGGTGCGCAGCTGCGACGTGCAGTTCCGCACCATCGGCGGGCGCGCCGCCTTCGGGGGGCGCATCCGCACCGTCCAGTGCTTCCAGGACAACGCTCTGCTCAAGCAGGTCCTCTCCACGCCGGGCGAGGGCGCGGTGCTGGTGATCGACGGCCAGGGTTCGCTGCACGCAGCGCTGATCGGCGACCTGATCGCCGAGCTCGGCCGGTCCAACGGCTGGAGCGGTGTCATCGTCAACGGCGCGGTGCGCGACTCCGCGGTGCTGGCCGGGATGGACTTCGGCGTCAAGGCGCTGGGCACCAACCCGCGCAAGAGCAGCAAGACCGGTGAGGGCGTCGTGGACGAGGTCGTCGAGCTGGGCGGCGTCCAGTTCGTCCCCGGCGAGTACGTGGTCGCCGACCACGACGGCGTCGTGGTGGTCGCCGAGCCGTAGGCGGCACTTGGGCGGTCGCCAGTACTGTCCCACCTGTGAACGTCCTCCGCCCCGCCGACCAGCGGCAGGAGGAGTCCTTCACCTACGCGACGGCCGAGACCGTGGTGCACGACGACGACATCCTGGTCGTCGCCGGCAGCAGCGAGCAGGTGGAGCGGTTCGCCGACCGGGCCTGATCAGCCGGAGTAGTGGTCGGCGACCACCTGGGCCATGGCCTCGGCGGCGTTGGTGGTCAGCGACCTGGCGCTGAAGTAGATGTCGCCGGTGACACCCGGGTTCTCGGCGTTGAGGTCCAGGTGGTCGGACAGCTCGCCCGGGTCGGTCCAGCCCTCCTGGCCGACCCGGTAGGCCGCCTGGCCGATGAGCAGGTCCACGTCGGTGCCCGCGACCACGTCCGACCACCACGGCACCAGCGTCGCGTAGTCGGCGGCGGCGTGGCCGATCGGCCAGTAGACCTGCGGGGCGATGTAGTCGACCCAGCCCTCCTCGACCCACCTGCGGGTGTCGGCGTAGATCGCCGAGTACGACTCCAGCCCGTTGGTGTCCGAACCGTTCGGGTCGCTGCTGGCGTTGCGCCAGATGCCGAACGGGCTGACGCCGAACCGCGCGTCCGGCCTGACCTCGTGCACCTGGGCGTCCAGCTCGGACACCAGCTGGTTGACGTTGTGCCGCCGCCAGTCCCCGATGTCGGTGAAGTCCCCGCCGTGCTCGGCGAAGGTGTCGCCGTCCGGGATCTCCTCACCCTCGACCGGGTAGGGGTAGAAGTAGTCGTCCAGGTGCACGCCGTCGACGTCGTAGTCGCGCACCGCGTCCATGATCGCCTCGGTGACGAACTCGCGGGCCGCGGGCACCCCCGGGTCGAAGTACAGCTTGCCGCCGTAGCGGAAGGTCCACTCCGGGTGCTGTCGCGCCGGGTGCTCGGGCACCAGCTGCTGCGGGTCGTCCTGCATGCTGACCCGGTACGGGTTGAACCAGGCGTGGAACTGCAGGCCGCGCTGGTGGGCCTCGTCGACGAGGAACCGCAGCGGGTCGTAGCCGGGGTCCACGCCCTGCTGCCCGGTCAGCCAGTGCGACCACGGCTCGTGCGGTGACGGCCAGAAGGCGTCCGCGGTCGGGCGGACCTGCACGAACACCGCGTTGAGCTCGTTGTCCACCGCCTGGTCCAGCAACTCGCGGTACTCGGCCTGCTGCTGCGCGGCGGACAGCCCCGGCTTGCTCGGCCAGTCGATGTTGGTCACCGAGGCGATCCACACCCCGCGCACCGCCGTGCTCGGCGCCTTGGCCGCCGCCCCGGTGGCCCCGGACGCGCTGAGCAGGACCGCCACCACGCCCAGCGCCAGGACCAGCAGGTCGGCCCGGATCCGGCGCAACCCCTGTGCTCGGGTCATCCAGCTCGCCTCCGCCGCTCGTCGTCGATCGCGGCACAGGTTACGGTTTGCGCCCCGGTCGCCGCTGGAATGGCGAGGAATGACCACCTGATCCGCTGGATCAGCGGGTCGCCGCGAGCCGCCGGGACAGCTGGCGCACCGCGCGCTCGCTGTAGGCGGAGGGGATCGTCTCGCTCAGCTGTTGGGCGCGGGCGGCCAGCGCCGCGGCCCGGTCGACGTCCTGCGCGCGCAGGTGCGCGTGCGCGAGCCAGGTGGTGTACAGCGCGGTTTCGCGGACGCGGCGGTGGTCGCAGCTGCGGATCGCGGTGGTCAACCGCTGGCGGGCCTGCTGCGGCTGCCCCAGCGCGGTGTCCACCCGACCGACGATGATCTCCATCTCCTCCGGGGTCAGCCAGTAGACCCACGCCGGGTCCGGGTCGCCGTCGCGGCGGCGCGCGTACTCGTCCTGCGCGCACTGGATCGCCGTGGCCGCCTGGCCGCTCTCGCCCGCCGCCACGTGCGCCCACGACGCCCGCGCGTGCAGCAGCGCCCGCACGGTCGGGGTGGTGGCGTCCCGGTCGAGGCCGCCGATGCGCGCCAGCGCCGACCCGGCCACCAGCACCGCGTCGCGGGCCCGGCCGAACTCGGTGAGGTGCCCGGCCAGTGCGGACACCACCTGCGCGGCCAGCACCGGGTCGTCGGCGGCGTGCGCGGCCTGGATGCCGCTGAGGTAGTAGCGCTCGGCGGCCGCGACGTGCCCGCCGTCGGCCGTGGACCACCCGGCCAGCTGGCACAGCTCGGCGACGGCCCGCAGCAGGCCGCGGCCGACCTCCTCCGGGTAGCTCGCGGTGCGCAGCAGCGCCGCGGTGCGGGCGACCTCGCCGCGGATGGTGGTGTGCAGGTCCCCGCCCGCGACGACGTCGTCGGCGTGGTGCAGGTACCGCAACCGGGCCTGGATGCGGCCGAGCTCGCCGGATCCGATGCGCTGACCGGCCTCGTTCCGCCACGCCACCGAGGGCGGCGGTGGGGTGATCAACCACTGGTGGGCCACCCGCACCGCGCGGTCGCCGGTCAGCCCGGGAGCGGGGGCGTTCTCCGCGAGGCGGGCGGCGAGACCGTCGCGCTCCGCCGCGGTCCACACGTCCTTGATCAACTCCACCGGGTCCGCTGCGGGGACCCCCGGGGCGGGCATCGGTGCAGCGGCCGGTGCGCCGGGCAGCAGCGCGGCGAGCTGGTCCAGCGACAACCCCAGCTCGCGGGCCAGGGCCACCCGCATGCGCGGAGTGGGGGTGGACGCGCCGCGCTCCCAGCGCGCGACGGTGGAGACGTCCACCTCGAGGCGGTGCGCGAGCGTCTCCTGGGTGTGGCCGCGGCTGCGGCGCTTCTGGGCGAGGTCGGACTGGCGTGCCACCGAGCTGACGTTACGCGGCGGTCCTGCCCGCCTCCAGCTCGTCGCCGCAGGTGCCCGGTTGTCGCCCGGTTCGTGCTCTGGCCCGGTGCCGGTGTCCTTGGTGGACTCGGCCCGTCCCGCCGAGGAGAGGAACCAGCCGATGCCCCTGCTGCGCGATCCCGCACTGGCCGACGACGGCGCTCGCAAGATCGAGTTCGCCCACCGCCGCATGCCGGTCCTGGCCGGTCTGACCGAGCGCTGGGCGGCGGAGGAACCGCTGCGCGGCGCGCGCATCGCGGCCTGCCTGCACGTCACCACCGAGACGGCGAACCTCTGCCGCACGCTCGTCGCCGGCGGCGCGGAAGTGGCGCTGTGCGCGTCCAACCCACTGTCCACCAAGGACGATGTCGCCGCGGCGATCCAGCGCGACCTGGGCGCGGAGGTCTTCGCGCTGCACGGCTGCGACCGCGAAACCTACTACCAGCAGGTCGAAGGAGCGCTCGGCATCGAGCCGACGCTCATCGTCGACGACGGCGCCGACCTCACCGCCACCGTGCACGAGCAGCGCCCGGACCTGCTGCCCGCGATCACCGGCGGCACCGAGATCACCTCCACCGGCGTGATCCGGATGCGCAACATGGCCGCCGCCGCGGCGCTGCGCTACCCGGTTCTGCCCACCAACGACGCGCTGACCAAGCACTTGTTCGACAACCGCTACGGAACCGGCCAGAACACCATCGACGGGATCCTGCGCGCCACCAACGTCCTGCTGGCCGGGGCGACCGTCGTGGTGGCCGGTTACGGCTGGTGCGGGCGCGGGGTGGCGGCCCGGGCCCGCGGCATGGGCGCGGACGTGGTCGTCACCGAGGTCAACCCGGTCCGGGCGCTGGAGGCCAAGCTCGACGGCCTCCGGGTGCTGCCGATGCACCGCGCCGCCGCCGAAGCGGACCTGGTCATCACCACCACCGGGAACCGGGACGTGGTCACCGTCGAGCACATGCGGTTGATGAAGGACGGCGCGATCATCGGCAACTCCGGCCACTTTGACCTGGAGATCGCGGTCGACGACCTCACCAGCACGGCCACCAGCCGCCGCTACGTCCGCGACAACTGCGTGGAGTACACCCTCCCCGAGGGGCACCGCGTCCTCCTGCTGGCCGAAGGCCGCCTCCTCGGCCAGGCCGCCGCCGAGGCCCACCCGGCAGAGGTGATGGACATGACCTTCGCGACCCAGGCACTGGCGGTCCGCTACCTGGTGGAGCACGCGGGCGAGCTGGAACCGGCGGTGCACCCGATCCCGCGGGAGATCGAGGACGAGGTCGCGGTGGCCAAGCTCGCGGCCTACGACATCACCATCGACGAGCTCACCCCGCGCCAGCACGAGTACCTCACCTCGTGGCAGCTCGGCACCTGATCTTGTTACGAGGTTGGTGGCACCCGGGAGTTCCCAGGTGCCACCAACCGTTGGGATCACCCCCCGGTGGGGACCCTCGATGCGGCGGTCCGGTCCAACAGCCACAGCGTGCGGTTGCGGCCGCGGGCCCCGGCTGCCGGGATGTCCTCCGGCTTCGCGCCGCCCAGGGCTGCCGCCACCGGTTCGGCCTTGGCCGCTCCGGTGGTCATCAGCCAGACCTCCGAGGCCGCCTGGATCGCCGGGAGCGTCAAGGAGATCCGGGTCGGCGGCGGCTTCGGGCAGTCGCGCACACCCACCACCGTTCGCCCGGTCTCCCGGACGTGCGGCGTGTCCGGGAACAGCGACGCCGTGTGGCCCTCCTCGCCGACACCCAGCAGCAGCACGTCGAAGTGCGGCACCGCGATGTCGGTGGCCCGGTCCGCGGTGGTCGCCAGGACCTCCGCGTAGTGGGCCGCGGCGGCCTCCGCGTCCGCGCCGAACCTGCCGTCCGAGGGGGCCATCGGGTGCACCCGGTCCGGGTCGACCGGCACGTGGTCCAGCAGCGCCTGCCGGGCCTGCGTCTCGTTGCGCTCCGGGTCGCCGTCCGGCAGGAACCGCTCGTCGCCCCAGTAGACGTCCACCGCGGACCAGTCCACCGCGTCGAGCGCGGGGGAGCGGCGGACCTGCTCGAGCACACCGATGCCGGTGCGGCCGCCGGTGAGCACTACCGACGCCACCCCGCGCGCGGCCTGGGCGTCCACGAGCGCGGTGATCAACCGCGCCGCCGCCGCGGCGGCCAGCAGCTCGCCCGACGCGTGCACCACCACATCGGGACGGGTCATGCCTGCTCCTCCTGCTCCGGCTCGTCGCGGACGATGCTGTCCAGCCCGGCCAGGGTGGCCTCGTAGATCTCGTCCGGGTCGAGGCGGCGCAGCTCCTCGGTGAGGCAGTCGCGGACCTCGCGGCGGTGCAGCGACACCCGCCGTTCCGGCTGGCCCGGCTGGGTCAGCGTGCCCACCTTGCCGTCCGGGCGGACGATCTCCACGTTGCCCGACGGGCGCTCCAGCACCGCCGAGACGATGCCCGGCCCGCGCGGGTGCTCCACCCGGCGCACCGGGACGTCCAGGTAGCTGGCCAGCCACGCGGCCAGCAGGTCCGTCGACGGGGAATCCGCCGCACCGGTCACCGTGGCGGCCGTGACGCGCTCGTGCGGCGGCAGGTCCATCGCCGCCGCCAGCATCGCCCGCCACGAGGTCAACCGGGTCCAGGCCAGGTCCGTGTCGCCGTCGGTGTAGGACCGGACGCGCTTCTGCAGGGCCGCGATCGGATCGGCCTCGTTGGCCGAGTCGGTGATCCGCCGGTGCGACAGCGCGCCGATCGGGTCCTTGCCCGGGTGGTCCGGGGCGTCGGTCGGCCACCAAGCCACCACCGGGGCGTCCGGCAGCAGCAGCGGGACGACCGAGCCCGCGCCCTCGTCGGCCAGCGGCCCGTACAACCGCAGCACGATCACCTCGGAGGCGCCCGCGTCACCGCCGATGCGGATCTGGGCGTCCAGCCGCGGCGCGGCCTGCCGCGCCCCGCTGGCCACCACGATCACCCGGCACGGGTGCTCCCGGCTGGCGTCGTTGGCGGCCTGGATGGCCTTCTCCACCTCGGTGCCGTCGCCGGTGACCACCACCAGCGTCAGCACCCGGCCCAGCGCCACCGCGCCGCCGGTCTCGCGCAGCTCCACCAGCTTCTTGTTGACCTGCGAGGTCGTGGTGGACGGCAGGTCGATGATCACGGTCGCCTCCAGACGCGTCCGGTGCGGGCCAGCATGGCGTCCGCCGACGGCGGACCCCAGGTGCCCGCCTTGTAGGGCTGCGGCTTGCCACGCGCGGCCCAGTGGTCCAGCACCGGGTCGAGGATCTTCCAGGACAGTTCGACTTCTTCGTTGACCGGGAACAGCGACGGCTCGCCCAGCAGCACGTCCAGGATCAGCCGCTCGTAGGCCTCCGGCGAGGACTCGGTGAAGGCGTGCCCGTAACCGAAGTCCATGGTCACGTCCCGCACCTCCATCGAGGTGCCCGGCACCTTCGCGCCGAAGCGCATCGTCACGCCCTCGTCCGGCTGCACCCGGATCACCAGGGCGTTCTGCCCCAGCTCCTCGGTCATGGTGCTGTCGAACGGCAGGTGCGGGGCGCGCTTGAACACCACCGCGATCTCGGTGACCCGGCGGCCCAGCCGCTTGCCGGTGCGCAGGTAGAACGGCACCCCCGCCCAGCGGCGGCTCTCCACCTCCAGGGTGATCGCCGCGTAGGTCTCGGTGATCGAGTCGGAGGCGAACCCGCCCTCCTCGTGCAGCCCCGGCACCAGCGAACCGCCCTGCCAGCCACCGGTGTACTGGCCGCGCGCGGTGGTCTCGTCGAACGGACCGACCGGCTTGGTCGCCGAGAGCACCTTCACCTTCTCCGCGCGCAGGTCCTGCGGGGAGAACGAGACCGGCTCCTCCATGGCGGTCAGCGCCATCAGCTGCAGCAGGTGGTTCTGGATCACGTCGCGGGCCGCGCCGATGCCGTCGTAGTAGCCCGCGCGACCGCCCAGCCCGATGTCCTCGGCCATGGTGATCTGCACGTGGTCCACGTAGTGCGAGTTCCAGATCGGCTCGAACAGCTGGTTCGCGAAGCGCAGCGCCAGGATGTTCTGCACCGTCTCCTTGCCGAGGTAGTGGTCGATGCGGAACACCGAGTCCTCGGGGAACACCTCGTTGACGATCCGGTTGAGGTGCTGGGCGCTCTGCGCGTCGTGGCCGAACGGCTTCTCGATGACCACCCTGCGCCAGCTCTCGTCGGACTGGTCGGTCAGCCCGGAGCGGGACAGCTGCTTGAGCACCGTCGGGAACGCCGACGGCGGCACCGACAGGTAGAAGGCGTGGTTGCCGCCGGTGCCGCGCTCGGCGTCGAGGTGCTTGACGGTGTCGGCGAGCCGGTCGAACGCCTCGTCGTCGTCGAAGGACCCCGGTACGAACCGGATGCCCTCGGCCAGCCGGTCCCAGACGCTCTGGTAGAACGGGGTGCGCGCGTGCTCCTTGACCGCCTCGTAGACGACCTGGCCGAAGTCCTGGTCGGCCCAGTCGCGGCGGGCGAAGCCGGTCAGCGCGAAGCCCGGCGGCAGCAGGCCCCGGTTGGCCAGGTCGTAGATCGCGGGCATCAGCTTCTTGCGGGACAGGTCACCGGTCACGCCGAAGATCGTCAGCCCGCACGGGCCGGCGATCCGGGGCAGCCGCTTGTCCCGCGGGTCCCGCAGCGGGTTCTGCCACTGCTGGTTGGGCGGGGTCACCGCGCACCTCCCTGTGCCAGGTCCTGCACGGCCTTGACCAGTTCCACCAGCCCGGCCGCGCGGTCGGTGAGGTGCAGGCGCAGCACCGGCCGTCGGCGGTCGGCGAGCACCTGACCGTCGCCGAGCGCCTGCGCGCGCTGCAGACCGGCCAGCGTGTACGGCCGCTCCGGCACCTCCAGGTCCTGCTCGGAGTTCCCGGTGATCTGCAGGAACACACCGTTCTGGTGGCCGCCCTTGTGGTACTGGCCGGTGGAGTGCAGGAACCGCGGCCCCCAGCCGAAGGTCGTCTGCAGGCCGGTGCGGCGCGCCAGCTCCGGGCGCAGCACCGCCGCCGAGGCGTCGTCGAGGCGGTCCAGATAGGCCTGCACCGACAGGTAGCCGTTCTTCGGGGCGGCGGCCAGGAACGCACGCAGCGCCTCGGTCACGTTGCCCACCCCGGCCGACAGCCACCCGCCGGAGGCGTGCACCTCGATCGAGCCGTCCACCAGCACCGGGGTCGCGGCCGGGCCACCGGCCGGGCCGTCCAGCAGCGCCCGCGCGGCCTTCTTCGCGGCCTCCACGTCGGGCTGGTCGAACGGGTTGATGCCCAGCAGCCGACCGGCCAGCGCGGTGGCGAACTCCCACAGCAGGAACTGCCCGCCCAGCGGACCGGAGGTGCTGATTCCCGCGCCCGCCACCGCGGGGCCGACCGCCACGGTGGTGGCGTCCGCACCGGCGTCGGCGAACCCGGGCGCGTCGGTGCCCTCGACCACGACCGGCAGCAGGCCGGTGCCGTTCTTGCCGGTGGACTCGGCGATCAGCTGCTCCACCCAGTCGCCGAAGCCCTTGATGCCGGAGCCGGTGTCGGCGAACACGACCTTCTCCGCGCCCCCGGCGTGCGCCGCGCCCAGGGCGGCGGCCAGCCGCAGGGCCGGGTTGCTGTCGTCGTCGGCGGCCAGCCGCGGGAACGCCGTGGCCGCGTCGTCCAGCAGCGCGGACACGTCGGCACCGGCCAGACCGGCCGGGACCAGACCGAACGCGGTCAGCGCGGAGTAGCGGCCACCGACGTTCGGGTCGGCGGTGAAGACCTTGCGGTAGCCCGCCTCGCGCGCGGCCGACTCCATTGGGGAACCGGGGTCGGTGACCACGATGATGCGGGTCACAGGATCGATTCCGTCTTGCTGGAAGGCCTGCTCGAAGATCCGGCGGTGCGAGTCGGTCTCGACGGTGGTGCCGGACTTGGAGGAGACCACCAGCACGGTGCGCTCCAGGTCACCGGCCAGCGCGTCGGCGACCTGCCCGGGGTCGGTGGTGTCCAGCACGACCAGCGGCACCCCGGCGGTCGCGGTGATCACCTCGGGTGCCAGCGACGAGCCGCCCATCCCGGCCAGCACGACCCGGTCCAGGCCTTCGGCGTGCAGCTCGGCGCGCAGCGCGTCGATCTCGGCCAGCAGCGGGCGGGAGCTCTCGTGCAGCGTCGTCCAGGCCAGCCGGATGGATGCCTCGGGCTCGGCGTCCGCCCCCCACAGCGTCGCGTCCTGGGCGGCGAGCTTGCCGGCAACCGCATCGGCGGCCAACCGCTCGACCAGCGGTCGCGCTTCGGCCGCTAGCGCCTCATCGGGAATGTCGACGGAAATTTCGGTTGCCATGTACTTCCTTCACAGCGCTCGATCTAGTTGGGTCGAACCCCAGTTCGACCTGGCCTACCGGGGTTCGATCTTGGAAGCCAACTCCGTGCGACCACAGTGTCGCCGATCCGGGCAGGCGCGGCCCGGAGGAGCGGTGGCGGGGGCGGGGGGGGGAAGCGCCGCCCCCCCAGGGAGAAAGGTGGGAGGAACAGCGAAGGGGGTTGAGG